>JAYWBS010000296.1:0-2830 GCA_043781295.1 Polaromonas sp. | reverse complement strand
CACTTCGACACCCCGGCACTGAACGCGGCTTCGCCAATAATGCCGTTCAACACACCGATCGAGGTAATGCCCACCTGCACGGAAGACAAAAAGCGGGTTGGATTTTCCAGCAAGGTCAAGGCTGCCTGCGCCCCGCGGTCCCCCTCTTCCGCCATCGCAAGAAGCCGTACCTTGCGGCTCGCCGTAAGCGCCAGCTCCGACATCGCAAAAGCACCGTTGAGCAGGGTCAACAGCGCTATCAGCAGAATGTCCATGCAGGCGGGGTGAGAATCGACACCATGGCATTTTGCCTCAATGGTGAAGTGGTTTGCCCATCAATTATTGAACCAGAACGAGAGGTGCCCAGCCTCTCGAAGCCCTGTGCTTCAAACACGGGGCAAGCACAAGACCTGGGTGTATATCAAGCGCGGATTTGCACTCTTCGGCAATGGATCCGACGAAGAACTGGCAAAGCTCCCAACGGCCAAACTAGGATAGTTGCCGCCACTTCCTCCTGGGATCTCTATTTTCAGCGAACGAAGCGCATTAGAGGTCTGAACTACGTTCGATTGCACGACGAGAGCGAAGCTGTTTCCTGGCGAGGTACCAGGAGAACGACCAAAAAAACTTGATCCTTCTTCAAACGCGGCGATGGCCACCAAGGGCAGACCGAACGCGGTAAAGCCAGGCTTAGCGGAATAGTACGCGACCGAATCTTCGTTGGCATACCAGTCCTTTCCAACAATGCCTTTGTCAATGAAAACCTTGACTAGTCGCTCGGGACTCAGAGAGGCTGAGCAGGCGTATTTATTTGCAATTTCGGAGCTCGCAACTCCGTCGGAAGTCGCAGCCCCGGTCCATTCTTCAAGTTGACATTTCCGGTTATACGGGACGAGCGCATTGTCAGCCAACACCGCCGTACGTACTTTGTTGTCTTTCACCATGACGGCTACCGTCATTTCATACTGCGCTCTCGAGACGCCAGAGAACCGAATTTTCATAACCGCTGAGTTATCTGCGGCGTATTGACTCTGACGACTCCAAGGAGCCTGCACAACATCCACGATTTGAAATCGGGCAGTCTTGTGGTAACACGACAAGACGCCCTTGGACAAGTCGACCACGCTACTTTGCATTTTTGCCAAATCAACGACACCAGGCGCCGTTGCTGCGCGCAAAGTGGATTGCGCCATGTCTGGGTGTTTCAGCAGCAAGTTGAGTGCAATAACGACCAGTTCCATCTTACGCGTCTCTAATGTCGGTGAGTCGCATTATGTTCTTATGTATCGATCTAGAACCGGCAACCGCTTGAGTTTTGCGGCATTAGGCCGGGAGGCAATCCAGATCGACCTCCGGACAGTCGCTTCGCTGCATCTGAATATCTCCGCCAGCGCGCGAATCGTAAACAGCCCGGTCAAAGGCAATAGATTTCTTTTGCATCCCCAAGGCTCACCGCGCGAGGTTGCCCGCCCCAACGTACGCCTCTACAATCCCTGGCGATCTCTCCCGCAATGGCACGCTGACGAATCAGCTCTCGCTCAAACTGGGCGAAGGAGCCCAAGATATTCAGTATCGGTCGTGTGGTTGCACGAAGGACACGCGCTCCGTCACAGGCCGCAGAAACCGATATTTCCAGTACATCCAGTACAAAATGCAATCTTCGAGATACTCAACGATGCCGAGACGCGGGCCACCAGATCTTCAACGGGAGTAAACTCAAAAAATGGAAAACGTGGAAAACCTTATTCTTGAACACTTGCGGGTGATAAGAACCGACGTTGCGGCCATCAGGGACGACGTACGCGAACTGAAATCGCGGGTAGCGCATCTCGAAGTAGGGCAAGCGAACATGATGCAGCACCTTGGACACAATGCGTCCATCACGGCGCAGCAGCAGCTAAGTTACGACCGCATAGTCGAGCGAATCGAAAAGATAGAAAAACGGCTGGAACTTGTAAACTGAGATAGGCCCTTCGGGGCTTTTTTTGCGGTTCACAGTTTTCAGAACCAATGCCTCAATACCTGATTGGCGACATACAAGGCTGCGACGACGCGTTGCAACGGCTGCTGGACAAAATGGATTTTTCGCCCAGCCGCGACACGCTGTTTCTACTCGGGGACCTGGTCAATCGCGGGCCGGATTCACTTGGTGTGCTTCGGCGCCTGATGTCCCTGGGGTCAGCGGCGCGTTGCCTGCTGGGCAACCACGACCTGCATCTGCTGGCCACGGCGCACGGTATTCGCAAACCACACCGGGGCGACACGCTTTCCGCCGTGTTGGACGCGCCGGACCGGGCGGCGATGCTGGACTGGTTGGCGATGCAGCGTCTGGCAATGCTCGAAACCTTCTACGGCCACGACGTGCTGATGGTGCATGCCGGTGTCTTGCCTTCGTGGTCGGCGCACAAGACGGTGGCGCTGGCTTCCGAAGTGGAAGCGGTTCTGCGCGGCCCCGACCTGAGCGACTTTCTGGCACGGATGTACGGCAACGAGCCGGCGCGCTGGAGCGATGATTTGACTGGCCCGCCGCGCCTGCGCGCGATTGTGAATGTGCTGACACGCATGCGGTTTTGCGCCGCCAACGACGTAATGGAGTTTGACACCAAGGAAGGCGCCGCTGCCGCGCCGCCCGGCTTTTCGCCCTGGTTCGATGTGCCAGGAAGGCGGACCGCAAACACTACGGTCGCGTTTGGCCATTGGTCCACGCTGGGCTGGCTGGAGCGGCCGGATGTGTGGTCGCTCGACACCGGTTGTGTCTGGGGCGGACCTTTGAGTGCGGTGCGCGTGGGGACTCGGCAAGGTGGTGCGTTCCCTGCACGGGAACTGATACAGGTGCCCTGCACACAGGCTC
>JAYWBS010000295.1:0-8694 GCA_043781295.1 Polaromonas sp. | reverse complement strand
ATATGCGGCGGCTTCAAGCTCAGCGCCATCTGCATGTCCTGCTCCACATTGTGTAGCGTCTGGCCGGGCAGCGCGTACATGATGTCGAGGTTGAAGGTAGCAGTCTTGAAAACTGCCGAGGATGCGAGTCCTCCGTGAGTTCAAATCTCACAGCTTCCGCCAAAAATAGTCTTGAAAGCCGCATGCCCATTGGGTTTGCGGCTTTTCTATTTTCAATATGCCGAAAAAAAACCAAACCCTTTGAACTCTCGCATCGGTTCTTTTAATTACCCAGCCTATCACCCAGTACGGGTGATGTAAATTTGATGCGTAAACGGGACGGCGGATTGGCAGAAGCCTTGCGCATCCTTATTAAGGCTGAACGCTGTCAATCGTGAGGCTTAACTTGCTGCCGCCTGCGTTGACTGGCGCGCTCTGGCCGACCAGGTCGCCGCTTTGCGGCATGGCGTTGCCTGATTTGGACACCCGTGCGCCGACGATGACGAGTTCGAACTTGGAGAGTTTGAGCTCGTCAGCCATGGCGGTGCTGTCGTCTAAGGTGAAGGTGATGGGCAGCTCGCTGGCTTTGCGCTTCAAAATGGCCAGCGGCATGCGCGGGCTGTTGGGCGATGGGGCGGCTCTGGCGAAGATGAAGACGGTGTCGCCTGGGGCTACTTTGCTTGTCAATGCGGGTGACAAACTGACGACGCCTTGAATGCTGGCAGCCTCTAGAGCGGGTGTAGACGCTGACTTGGTGGCTACCTGCGGTGCGCCAGATGCAGCGCGTGCCTCGTCCACGCTGCTGGCCAGGCCTTTGGCAAAGTCGCTGCCGGGTGGGGCTATGCCTTGGGCTTTTTCCCAAAATTGCACAGCTTTGACAAAGTCTTTTTTCTCGAACGCTGCGCTGCCAGCAAGCGCCAGGGCTTTGAGGTTGTTGGGGTCTAGCGCCAGTGCGCGCTCAAACAATTTCGTCGGCTCTCCCACCATGCTTTGGCCTTGCAGCATGGCCAGTACGTCGGCGTGGTCGGCCAGCATTTGGGCGTTGCCTGGGTTTAGTTCCACCGCACGTTTGAAGGCTTTGTTGGCTTCAGGAAACTTTTGCATCGCTGCGTAAGACCGTGCCAGCATTTCCCAGGCTTTGGGGTCCGCGGGCTGGTTGGTGGGCACGGCCTCCAGGCGGTCGGCAAAGGCGCTGACCATCGCTTCAATTTGCTCGGGCGTAGGCTCTTGCTCAGCTTTGGCCAGGCTGTTGGCCGGGTCCAGCGCCTGGATGTTGCCTAAAAAACCATAAATGCCCAGCGCGACCAAAGGTATCGCCAAACCCAGAGCCCATGCGGTGCGTTTTGACTTGGCTGGAGCAACTAGAGATTCTGGCGCGCTTTCTTCTTCCAGCGCGCGGCGTTCGATCTCGCTCTTTGCCAGTGCCATTTGCTCAGCGTTAATACTGCTGGCTGCAAACTCGATGTCCAATTGCTTGAGCTGATCGCGCAGGACGGACAAGTTCGCTTGCGCTGCGCCGTCGGCAGCTTTGTCAGTGCTGGTTTTTGACTTGAGCAAGGCGGGCAACACGAGTGCGAGCGCTAACACCAGCAGCAGGGCAGCAGATATCCAGAAAGCGATCATGTTTTAGTTTTGGGGTGGGTTGGCCAGCAGCTCTCTGGCTTTGGCAATATCTGCGTCGCTCAATTGAGCAGGCTGGGCGCTACGTCTGCGTCGCCTGACATTGAGCACCAGCATCAGCACGGCAATCGCCAACAGCGTGAAAGGCCCCAGCCACAGCAGCATGGTGGTGGTTTTAAGCGGCGGGCGGTACAGCACAAAGTCGCCGTAGCGGTCAACCATGAAGTCGAGAATCTGCTTTTGTGATTGGCCTTGCGTGAGCTTGATGCGGATCTGATTTTTCAAGTCAATCGCCAGGTCGGCTTGCGATGCGGCAATGGTTTCGTTCTGGCAGACCAGGCAGCGCAGCTCTTCAGCAATCACCATCATGCGCGCTTCAAGGGCCGGGTCAGCCGATGTGTTGGGGGCGACTTTGGCATGGGCTGCTAAGCCAGCACACACAACTACCGCAATAAACAGATGCTTGAACATTTAGCTGCTTGAGAGTTTTTTTACCAGCGGCAAAATCGTGTCCCGCAGCGCCTCGGGCGTGACGGGGCCAATCTGCTTGTAGCGAATCACACCTTGCTTGTCGACCACGAATGTCTCCGGCACGCCGTACACGCCCAGGTCAATACCTACCAGGCCGTCGGCATCGACCAGTGACTGCACATAAGGGTTGCCAAAGTTGGCCAGCCAGGCGGTGGCAGCGGCGGACTTGTCTTTGTAGTTCAGGCCGTAAATCGGCACCTGGTTGGTTTTGGCCAGCTCGACCAATACCGGGTGTTCGACGCGGCAGGCCACGCACCATGATGCCCACACATTCAGCAGCCAGACCTTTCCAGCCAAGTCTTGCGCGGCGACGGTTTTGTCGGGCGCATTGAGCACGGCCAGCTTGAATGGCGGCACGGGTTTGTTGATAAGGGGCGAGGGTACTTCGTGCGGATTAAGCGTCAAGCCGATAGCCAAAAAACCGACCAGCACAATAAAAATGCCCAGCGGTAAAAACCGCTTGAAGGTGGTGCTGTTCATCAGGCCTGAACCGTCATGTTTTCTTTGGCTGCCAGTGGCGTAGTTGGCAATGGCATGGCGGGCTCAATCACTGGCGAAGCCTTTTTAGCCGCCACCTTCACCGCACGATAGCGCCTGTCCAGCACCGCCAGCAAACCGCCGAGGGCCATCAGCACGCAGCCAAACCAGATCCAGTTGACAAACGGTTTGTGATGCAGGCGCACGCTCCAGGCGCTGGCGCTGACGGGCTCGCCCAGTGCCACATACAAGTCACGCGTCACACCCCGGTCAATCGCCACTTCGGTCATGGGCATGCTGCGCACGGTGTAAATGCGGCGCTCGGGGCTCAGGGTGGCAATCACTTTGTCGCCGTCAGTCACGGTAAGCGTGGCGCGCGCTGACGTGTAGTTTGGCCCTTTGGCTTGAGTCACGTTGTCAAGCTTGAAGGTGTAGCCGCCGACGGTCGCCGTTTCGCCCGGCTCCATGCGCACATCGTTTTCGCTTTGAAAGCTGCTCACCACCGTCACGCCAACGATGAACACCGCAATGCCGAAGTGCGCCAGCAGCATGCCGTAGTAGCTGCCCGGCTGCGCCGCAAAGCGTGCCAGCCAGCTGGGTGCGCGGTGTTCGCGCACTTTGGTGATCAGGTTCAGCACGGCGGTGCTCGCCACCCACATCGCCAGCAGCAAGCCCAAGCCCGTCATGGGTGTCCAGCTGCCCAGCAGCATCGGCGCGATGATGGCACTCGCGATGCTGACGCCAATCGCCCAGCGCAGGCGCTTGGCCAGGTCCATCACTTCAGCCTGGCGCCAGCGCGTCATCGGGCCTACGCCCATCAAGAACAAAGCCGGGGCGATCAAAGGCACAAACACCGCCACAAAGTACGGGGGGCCAACCGACAATTTGCCCATGCCGAGTGCATCAATCAGCAGTGGGTACAGCGTACCCAGCATCACGGCTGCGGCAGCCACCATCAGCAACACGTTGTTGGCCAGCAGCATCGACTCGCGCGAAACCGGCTCAAAGCTGCCGCCCAAGCCAACACGCGGTGCGCGCCAGGCAAATAGCGCCAGCGAGCCACCAATCACGAGTGCCAGAAAGCCGAGAATAAAAATGCCGCGCGCCGGGTCAGTCGCAAACGCATGCACCGATGAGAGAACGCCCGAGCGAACAATAAACGTGCCCAGCAGCGAGAGTGAAAACGTGATGATGGCCAGCAGTGCCGTCCACATTTTGAAACCACCACGCTTTTCAGTCACCGCCAATGAATGAATCAGCGCCGTGCCGACCAGCCAGGGCATGAAGGACGCGTTTTCAACCGGATCCCAAAACCACCAGCCGCCCCAGCCCAGCTCGTAGTAGGCCCAAAAGCTGCCCAGTGCAATGCCGACGGTTAAAAAGCACCACGCCACCGTTGTCCACGGGCGTGACCAGCGCGCCCAGGCGGCATCTAACCGACCTGATAGCAAGGCTGCAATCGCAAAGGCAAAAGCCACCACAAAGCCGACATAACCCATATACAGCATGGGCGGGTGAATCACCATGCCCGGGTCTTGCAGCAATGGGTTCAGGTCTTGCCCATCAGGCGCGGCGGGCAGCAGGCGTGTGAATGGGTTGGACGTGAGCAGCGTGAACAAAATAAAGCCGCAGCTGATCAAACCCATCACGCCCAGCACACGGGCAATCATGCGGTCGTCAAGCTGCTTTGAAAAGATCGACACGGCCAGCGTCCAGCCCGACAAAATCAGTGACCACAGCAAGATGGAGCCTTCGTGGTTGCCCCATACGGCGGTAAATTTATAAACCAAAGGCAAGGTGCTGTTGGAATGCTGCGCTGCCAGTTGAACTGAAAAATCGTTTGTCACAAACGCATAGGTCAGGCAGCCGTAGGCGATGGCCACAAACACAAACTGCCCGCGTGCTGACGGCCGGGCCAACGCCATCCACGCGGCGTTGCCTTTGTGCGCGCCAATCAGCGGTAACACGCTTTGCGACAGCGCCATCATGAGGGCCAAAATAAGGGCGAAGTGGCCGAGTTCACTGATCATGGTGTGTTGTCCATAACGGGTTCATTTCAGGGGTTCATTTTTAGCGTGGCGCTGGTTTGCTGGGGCTTGCCCGCTGCAGCGTTTTTCAGCGCCGTGGCGGCTTCAGGCGGCATGTAGTTTTCATCATGCTTGGCCAGCACTTGGTCGGCTCTGAAGATGCCGTCAGCGCCCAGCTTACCCTGCGCCACCACGCCTTTGCCTTCTTTGAACAAGTCAGGCAGCAGGCCGGTGTAGGTAACGGGAATGGTTTTGGCCAAATCAGTGACGACGAATCGGGTGGTCAGGCCTTTGGTTTCACGCTGAATGCTGCCTTGCTCTACCAGCCCGCCTATGCGAAAGCTGCGGCCCTGCGGTGCTTCATTGGCTGCAACTTGTGTGGGGCTGAAGAAAAACACCAGGTTGCTGTTAAAGGCATTCAGCACCAGAGCGGTAGCCACGCCCAAAGCAGCGAGCCCGCAGGCAATCGCAATCAGTCGTTTACTTCTTGGTTTCATGCGTTTGATTGTCCCGTATCTGGTGTGTTTTGTTCGCGCACCTCAGACAAGAGCGCACGGCGTTTGAGGTTAAGCGTGATGGGCTCGATGATGCAGACGAGCAGGCATGCGCCCACAGAGCCCCAAACATACAGGCCGTAGCCGCCCATCGCTAAAAAGTCGCTGCCGCTATTCCACATTATTTGGCTCCCATCTCAGCACGCGCCCAAGCAGTATGGCGTTCACGTTCCAGAATGATGACCCGCACGCGTTTGAGCACCACCGCAATGCAGTAGGCCCAAAAAGCCAGCGCCATCACCAGCATGGCTATCAGCATGGGTGTGGCCATGCTCGTACCTTTAAAGCTGACCGACGCGCCCTGGTGCAGGGTGTTCCACCATTTGACGGAAAAGTAAATGATCGGCACATTGACGACACCCACGAGCGCCAGCAACCCGGCGGCCCGGTCGGCCCGGCGAACGTCGTCAATCGACGCATGCAGCGACATGAAACCGATGTATAAAAACAGCAAGACCAGCTCAGACGTCAGGCGTGCGTCCCACACCCACCAGGCACCCCAGGTCGGCTTGCCCCACAGCGCGCCCGTCAACAGCGCCAAGATGGTCATCAGCGCACCCGTTGGAGCCAGCGCGCAAGCCATCATGGACGACAGGCGCGAGTTAAACACCAGCCCCGCGCCTGCCCAACCGGCCATGGCGACATAAATCACCATCGACATCCAGGCGGTGGGCACATGAACGAAGATGATCCGGTAAGCCTGGCCCTGCGTTGCATCGGTCGGTGCCACCCACAGGCCCAGGTACATGCCATAGGCGGCCAGCAAGCAGCCTGCCACCGCAAACCATGGCGCCAGCTTGCCAGCCATTGGGTAAAAGCGCTGCGGGGCGGCGAATTGAAACCAGTTGATATTGCTTAGACGCACTTTTTTAATCCACAAATGAACACATTATTTTATTCAGCCGCTCAAGGCGCTATTCCCGCTATTCCATTGAAATTCGCAATGCAGCCGCCGTGACCCAGGGTGAGGCCAGCAGACCCACAATCAGTAACGCCCCTAATAAAGAGAAGTGCCCCGACACCCCCAGACCAGCAGTGTGTGCCTCTACCGCGCCCGCACCAAAGATCAGCACTGGAATCGTGAGCGGCAGCACCAGCAATGACAGCAGCACGCTGGCACCCCGCAAACCGACCGTCAGCGCCGCACCAATTGCGCCGATCAGGCTCAAAATCGGCGTGCCCAGCATCAGCGACAGCACCAGCACGCCGGTAGCCGAAGCAGACAAATCAAACTGCAACGCCAGTAGCGGCGACAGCAGTACCAGAGGCAAACCCGAACCCACCCAGTGCGCCAGAGTTTTGCCCAGCACCAGCCAGGCCAGCGAATGGGTTGACAGCAGCATCTGCTCTAAAGTTCCGTCGCTGTGGTCGTCAGCAAACAAACGCGGCAGTGACAGCATGGAGGCCAACATGGCCGCCACCCACAACACGCCGGGTGCCATGGTGCGCAGCAGTTGCGGTTCAGGCCCCACGCCCAGAGGAAACAGGCTGACCACCATGACAAAAAAGATCAGCGTTGAAAAAGTATCACTGCGCCGCCGCAGGGCCACGCGCAGGTCGCGCCGCAGCACCACCATGAACCCGGTCATAACGCCAGATCCTTTTGGTTCGGGGTGTTGATCGGCATGTCCTGATGACTGGTCAGCACCACCATGCCGGCGTTTAGCAAGTGTGCTTCGATCAGGCTGGTGAGCCACGCGTTGGCGGCGGTGTCGAGTGCATTGAAAGGCTCGTCAAGAATCCAAAGTGGAGCGGTTTGGCTCAAGGCCAGCCGCGCCAGTGCACTGCGTTTGCGCTGGCCTTGCGACAAACGCCTGACAGGGGTGCGCTCAAAGCCGCGCAGGCCAGCACCTTTGAGTGCAGCCAGCGCAGCCGGGATGTCAGGGGTGTGCCCGCCCAGTGCGCAGGCGTCGATCAGATTTTCAAGCGGTGACAGCTCGTCTTTCAAAGCCGCAGCGTGGCCCAGGTAGACCAGGCTGTGGCCAAACACGTCACGCTGGCTGACCAAGGGCTTACCGCACCACAGTACCTGGCCTTGCGTGGGCTGCAGCAGACCGCACAGCATGCGCAGCAAGCTGGTTTTGCCCGCGCCATTGGCACCGCTCACGCGCAGCAATTGGCCCGCCAGCACGCGCTGCGTGACACCACTGAAGAGCTGGCGGCCACCCCGTGTGCAGCTCAACTCGTTCAAGGTGAGTGCACTCAGCGTGTCAAAAGTGTTAGCTAAATAGGTCAAAGTTTGCGTTAACAAGTGTCAGATTTGATTCATGCTCACATTATGTCGAGACACGAATTCAGAACAACTTGAGTATGCCAAGCTTGGCGGCTTGACCTTTGACGCTGGCCCTGCTGTTATTGCCGTGACTTTGTGCTCACAGAGTTGGGCGATGTGCCGTTTAAGAGCTGGGTGGACATAACCCGTGTGTTGTCAATGCGGCTCACGTTACTGACATCGCCAGCCAACTACAGCAACTCAAGCCGCCAAATCAAGCCGCCTTTTTGACGTAAGCACTGCACCAGCCCTTGGCAGCGACCTGCTTGCCTGCAAACAGCGGGCAGGGGCCAGCGGCTTCTTTCGCCTTGCCAGCGTACAACTGGCAGTTGCTGCACATTTGTTCGTTGGCATGTTTGGGGTACTTCTTGGCATCGACCTTGGCGGTGTCAGCGGCATAGCCCAAACCAGCAGCGGCAGGGTCTTTTTCATTGACCATTGCAGGGGCCTGAGCCATCACCTGGGTTGCAGCCAGCGCAGATGCGCCTGCGGCGGCTTGAATAAAAAATACGCGGCGGGTTGTGTTTTTCATGGTGGTCTCATCTTTAAAAAATTGAATTTTAAGAAAGCAAATACTGCCATAAAAATACTAACTCGCCTATTTCTTTACCCAGTAGTAACAAAATTTTGTCGGTTTTAGACCGTGGGAGGTGGCTAACTGCAATTTTTTACTTTTTTTGAACTATTTTGACTATCAAATAAGCCACTAGCCCAATAAATTCGGGCGCAAGAAGCTATATTTTTTATAGCAATTAAATTTCAACGGTATTTGACCTGAACTGCGCCAGGACCAGGTTTGCCACCCGCTCGGGCCGCTCTTCATGAACCAAATGGCCCAGCCCTGGCAGCGCTGTTCAGCTGTGTGAAATCGGGTACAACTTAAACTGCAATCAAACCTGTCTTGATGCAAGGGTCCACTTCAATTGATGTTTCATCACATTGTTGTCTGCGACAACTTAAATGCAAAATTTCATGTGTGATTTTTTGCTGATTTTTCTATCCGCTGTAGTTGCCGCTTGCGCTTGCTCTTGTTTTTTGACTCAGGCTCGGGCGGCTCATTGCGCTGGGCTTGCGCTGCTTTTTGTTGCGCTCGCTCTTTTTCAGCATTTTTCTTTTTGTTGCGAAAGTGCACGATGGCGCGGCCCAATGCGAAGCTGATGGACGCGCTGACGGCCAATAAGATGATGCTTGAAGTTTCCATAAAGCTGCGCCAGTCATTCAGCTAAAAAAAGCT
>JAYWBS010000294.1:0-23970 GCA_043781295.1 Polaromonas sp. | reverse complement strand
AGGGCGCAACAATCTGTTTGCCGGTGATGCCGAACTCTTCAGCCTGCTTGATGGCCGCTGCAGCGTGCGCCGTGGTGGTGGCCAGGGCGATCACGTCGGCCTTGGATGCCTGTGCCTGCAGCAACTGTGAAGAAAAATCTGTGGAACTAATGGCGTGGAGCGTGGAACCAATCACCTTGCCGCCGCCAGCCTCGATGAGCTGTGTGGTGTCGCGCTGCACATTTTTACCGTAGGTGTAGTCGATGGTGATGAAGTACCAGGTCTTGCCACCTTTGGCCTGTATTGCCTTGACGGGGCCGACAGACTGCATGTAGCTGTTGTAGACCCAGTGCACGCCGTTGGGCGAGCATTTCACACCGGTCAGGTCGCTGCTGGCGGAACTGGTGAAGATGGCGATACGGTCTTTCTCTTTGGACAGGTCCTGCACGCCCATGGCTACCGTGGTGACGCCAATGTCGAAGATGGCGCGCACGCCGCCGTCATACCATTTGCGGGCTATGTTCAGGCCGACGTCGGGTTTGTTCAGGTGGTCGCCTTCGAGTAACTGGATGGGCCGGCCCAGCACCTTGCCGCCGAAGTCTTCAATCGCCAGCTTGGCTGACACGACTGAGCCAGGGCCGGACAGGTCAATGTAGGGGCCCGACATGTCGCTGAGGATGCCGATTTGCAATGGTGCGGGGGCCTGTGCCTGCAGCAGGCCTGAGAAACCCAAGGTGCCGGCGCACATCACGGCAACCATGGTCATGCGGCGCAACGTGGCTGGTTGGCTGGTGGTCTTTTCGATTTTCAACATCTTGTCTCCTGATATGGACTTACGTCCCTTGGTTTAACGATGGGTAACGTGGCAATGGATAACTCTGATAACTTACCGAAACTGAACCCGGGTTTTGAGGCCCATCGCATCATGCGTGATGCACATACTTCTGGTGCATGAAGGCGGCCAGGCCTTCACTGCCGCCCTCGTAGCCGATGCCGCTTTCCTTGATGCCGCCAAAAGGCGCTTCAACATGCGAGATCGCGAAAGAGTTGATGCCTATGCCGCCAGCGTCGAGTTCTTCACTGACAGTGACTGCTGTCGCTGCGGATTGCGTGAAGGCGTAGGCAGCCAGGCCGTAGGGCAGGCGGTTGGCTTCGGCAATCGCGTCTTCGGTGCGCGAGAAGCGGCTGACCAGTGCGACAGGGCCAAAGGGTTCGACGCACATCGGGCTGGCGGTAATCGGTGTATCGATCAAGATGGTTGGGCGAAAGAAGTTGCCGATCTTGCCCAGGCGCTCACCACCCGCATGCAGCTTGCCGCCCGCAGCTGTGGCGTCCTTGATGAGCTGCTCCATCGCATCAACGCGACGGCTGTTGGCAAGTGGGCCCATCTGACTATCGGCTGCCGTGCCTGCACCGATGACCACATCGCCCAGCGCCTTTGCAAAGCGTTTGACGAACTCATCATGGATGGACTCATGCACCAGGAAGCGTGTGGGCGACGTGCAGACCTGGCCGGCGTTGCGGGTCTTGCCCTGGACGCAGGTGGCGACGGCACGGTCCATGTCGGCGTCGGCAAAAATCAGCGCTGCAGAATGACCACCGAGTTCAAGTGTGCAGGGCTTGACGCCTTCGGCCGCCAGGCGCGCGAGCTGTTTACCGACCGGCACCGAGCCGGTGAAGGTGATCTTGCGGATGATGGGAGAGGCAATCAGGTGCTCTGAAATGTCGGATGGCACACCCATCACCATGTTAAGCACGCCAGCAGGCAGGCCAGCTTCGGCCAGTACGGCGGCCAGCGCAAGCGCGGAGGCGGGCGTTTCTTCAGAAGGCTTCATGACCATGGTGCAGCCGGCAGCTAATGCGGGCGCTATCTTGCGGGCTGGCAACACGCCGGGAAAGTTCCATGGCGTAAAGGCTGCGACTGGGCCCAGCGGTTGCGGCAACACCATTTGCCGTGCGCCTGGCAGGCGGGCCGGCATGATACGGCCGTTGGCGCGGCGGCCCTCGGCGGCATACCAGTCAAAGGTTTCAGCAGACAGCATGAATTCAAGTTTGGCTTCAGCCAGCGTCTTACCTTGCTCCAGGCTCATGATGCGAGCCAGCTCGTCGGCGCGTTGGCGCAGCAGATTGGCGGCAGCCGTCAGGATGTTGCCGCGATCAACGGCGGGCATGCGACGCCATGGCGCAAAAGCCTTGTCAGCGGCGGCCAGCGCATCATCAAGGTCCTGTTTGCTGGCGCGGGGCACTTCGGCCAGCACGTCATGCGTGGCAGGGTTGGTCACGAGGCCTGCTGTGCCATCGCCGCCGGGGCGCCAGTGCCCACCTATGAATTGCAGCGGCGAAGGGTAAGCGCCCTGGCCAGCACCCGTTTTCGAAAATGGCGATGAGCTGCCAGTCTGCATGTATGTGTCTCCGATTGGGCATGGCATTTGTATGCCACTGTTGTCATTACTCACCAAAAAGTAATGTAGCATAAGTTATGTTTTGTAAATCAAAATCAAAATCAAAATCAAAGATATATTGAAGTTGGGTTCGGGCGATATTTTCATCCCCGCACATTTCCTGGTACGGCCGCACATGCTGGGAAACCCTAGCAAGCATGTTCGGGTAATTACCAGTGAAAAATTACGTAATTTGGCGCGTATTTTCATAAGCGAGTGATGCTGTTCTGGAGGCATAAATCGCACGCATCGGGGGATGTGGTGCCCTGCTGTGCAGGCGGTCAGACAGGCTTGACTATTTGTATGTATCAATATAGTATGTAAAAGATTTAAGGAAAAATGATGCAGAAGATGAGATGTTTTCAACTGACGGGCTTCCTTTCACAACTTGTTCCGTCAGACAAGCCTCTGCCAGAACCCGTCGGCTCCGAAGTCGTTTTGAAGGTGCTCGCTAGCGGCGTGTGCCATAGTGATGTGCATATCTGGGAGGGCGGCTACGACCTGGGCAATGACCAGACCATGTCGTTCGAAGGCCGCGTGAAATTTCCGCTCACCATGGGCCATGAATCGTCTGGTGAAGTGGTGGCAGTCGGGCCGGCTTCAAAAGACGTGAAGGTTGGTGACAAATGCTTGATCTGTAGCTGGATAGGCTGCCAAGAATGCGCGTTTTGCAAGCAGGGTGACGAGCATCTGTGCCTGGCACCACGCTTTCTTGGCGTCAACCGCGATGGCGGTTATGCAGACCATATCGTTGTGCCGCATGACCGCTACCTGATAGACCTCAAGGGCCTGGACCCGATTGCCGCCGCACCGCTGGCCTGCTCGGGCCTCACGACCTACAGCGCCTTGAAAAAGGCGGGCTCGCGACTGGCCAATGATCCCGTCGTCATCGTTGGCGCTGGCGGACTGGGCATGATGGCCATCAACCTGGTCAAGCTGATGGGGGGCAAGGGTGCCGTTGTGGTCGAGCTCGACCCGTTAAAACGCAAGGCGGCACTCAATGCAGGTGCACTGGCGGCCATAGACCCAAAGGCGTCTGATGTTGACAAGCAGATTCGCGATGCACTGGGCGCCCCGGTTTATTTTGTGCTCGACCTGGTGGGCAGTGGTGAGACCGCAGCGCTGGGTTTCCGTCTGCTGGACAAGGGCGGCAAGCTGGTGGTCGTGGGCCTCTTTGGCGGCGCAATGTCGCTGTCAGTGCCGATGGTCACCATGCGTGCGGTGAGCATCATGGGCAGCTACATCGGCAGCCCTGGCGAGTTGCGTGAGCTGGTCAAGCTGGTACAGGCCAAGGGTATGCCGGCGATTCCGCTCGACAAGCGCAGGCTGGAAGACGCGAACACTGCGTTGGCTGACCTGCGTGCTGGCAAGGTGATGGGCCGCGTGGTGCTGGTTCCCTGAACGAGACGGGCATAGCCCTCAAACATTATTGCGACGCGCACACCAAAAATAAAGCAACCGCAGACGCAAAAACGCTGCTTCGTGAAATCAGTAAAAAAAGAACTGAATATGCCCCATAACAAACAAGTCGGCAGGACTGCTGATACCTGCCGCTATGACGCGGTCATCGTGGGAGCAGGTTTTGCCGGCCTGTACATGCTTTACCGGCTGCAAAAGCTGGGCATGAAGGTCAAGGTCTTTGAAGCTGGCGACAACGTGGGCGGCACCTGGTACTGGAACCGTTACCCCGGCGCGCGCTGCGACGTCGAGAGCATGGAGTATTCGTATTCCTTTTCTGAAGAGTTACAACAGGAGTGGAACTGGAGCGAGCGTTACGCAACCCAGCCCGAGATCCTCAACTACATCCACCATGTGGCTGACCGCTTTGATCTGCGCCGCCATATCCAGTTCGATACCCGCGTCGATGGCGCGGAGTTTGACCCAGCTGCCAACATGTGGACGGTAACTACCAATCAGGGTGATGCCGTGCAGGCGCCGTTCTGCATCATGGCGACAGGTTGTCTGTCGACCGCCAAGTTACCGGAGGTCGCTGGCCTGGACAACTTCAAGGGCAAGTGGTATCACACGGGTTTCTGGCCGCAGGAGTCAGTAGACCTGACAGGCAAGCGGGTCGGCGTGATAGGTACCGGTTCATCCGGTATTCAGCTGATTCCGCAGGTGGCAAAACAGGCGGCGGAGCTCTATGTTTTTCAACGCACGGCCAATTACAGTTTGCCAGCGCGCAATGCACCGCTGGCACCGGAAGTGGAAATATCCACCAAGCAGCGTTATGCGTCCGTGCGAAAGCAGGCGCGTGAATCGCCGTCGGGTGTGTCGTATTTCAATGTGCCCACGCAGTCTGCGCTGGACGTGTCTGCCGAAGAGCGCCAGCGCGCCTATGAGGCCCGCTGGGAAGAGGGCGGCATAGGTCTGACACGTGCTTTTAACGATGTACTGATGAGCGAGGACGCCAACCAGACGGCCGCGGACTTCGTGCGCGGCAAGCTACGCGGCATCGTCAAGGATCCGAAAGTGGCCGAGCTGCTGACGCCCACCTACCGCATAGGCACCAAACGGCTATGTGCCGACACGGATTACTTCCAGACCTATAACCAGCCGCATGTGCACCTGGTCGATATCAAGCGCTCGCCGATCACCGCTATCACGCCGGATGGGGTTGCCACGCCTGACGGAGACTATGCACTCGACGCCATCATTTTTGCCACAGGCTTTGATGCCATGACAGGCACACTGCTGGCAATGGACGTTCATGTGAAAGGCGGGGCCAAGCTGCGCGACCAGTGGGAACACGGCCCGCGCACCTACCTGGGCATCATGACGACGGGCTTGCCCAACCTGTTCATGATCACCGCGCCGGGCAGCCCATCGGTCCTGAGCAATGTGGTGGTGTCCATCGAGCAGCACGTCGAGTGGATCACTGACTGCCTGACTTATCTGCAGAAGAACAACATCAGGCGTATAGACCCCGAGGCAGCCGCACAGGATGCCTGGGTGTCGCACGTCAACGAGGTGGCTGACCGCACGCTACTGCCCAAGGGCGCGTCCTGGTATGTTGGCGCCAATGTGCCCGGCAAACCGCGCGTTTTCATGCCGTATGTGGGTGGTGTTGGCGTGTACCGCCAGAAGTGTTCTGAAGTGGCTGAAAACGGCTATGCGGGTTTTAAGCTGGCTTCATGAGCGGATGAGGGTATTTTCTCGCAACTTGGTGGTCACCAGGTTGAGTTTATTTTTGTCATTGACTCAAAACTGATCGACTGTCGAAGTGTTGTTACCACTGACTTGTGGTGCCCGGGGCCGGAATCGAACCGGCACGCCTTGCGGCGCGGGATTTTGAGTCCCGTGCGTCTACCAATTCCACCACCCGGGCGACGCTGCATACAGCCTTCAATTATGGCACAGTAGCGGGTATGAACTCCTCCATCTCTGATTACCCCACCCTTGAAGACGCGATAGGCAAAACTCCCCTGGTGCGCTTGCAGCGCATAGGCGCTAAAGAAAATAAAGAACGCGGTAACGTGATTCTGGGCAAGCTGGAGGGCAACAACCCTGCGGGTTCCGTTAAAGACCGCCCGGCGATGGCGATGATCAAACGCGCTGAAGAGCGCGGTGACATCCAACCCGGCGACACGCTGATTGAGGCGACATCAGGCAACACGGGCATCGCGCTAGCGATGGCCGCTGCGATCAAGGGTTATCGGATGATTTTGATCATGCCGGAAGACCTGTCGATTGAACGCGTCCAGACCATGAAAGCCTTTGGCGCGGAACTGCTACTGACACCCAAAAGCGGCGGTATGGAACACGCCCGAGACCTGGCCGAGCGCATGCAAAGCGAAGGCAAGGGCCGGGTACTGGACCAATTTGCGAACATGGACAACCCGCGCGCGCATTACGAGACCACCGGACCTGAAATATGGACAGATACGTCAGGAAAAGTGACACATTTTGTCAGTGCCATGGGCACGACGGGTACGATTACAGGCGTATCGCGCTATTTGAAAGAAAAAAATCCAGCCATCCAGATCATTGGCGCCCAGCCGTCTGAAGGCTCGCGTATACCGGGCATTCGCAAATGGCCAGAGGCTTATCTGCCTAAAATTTATGATGCCAGCCATGTTGATACGCTGGTAGAAGTCAGCCAAAGTGCTGCCGAGGATATGTGCCGCCGCATGGCGCGCGAGGAAGGCATCTTTGCCGGTATCTCTGCGGCTGGCGCTTGCTGGGTCGCGCAGGAAATCGCCAAAACCACGACTAACGCAGTGATTGTGTTCATCGTGTGCGACCGGGGTGACCGCTATTTGTCGACCGGGGTCTTTCCGGCCTGATTTCAGGCTAAAAAAAGCTCTTTTTAAGCCTGTTTTAGGCGTGTTTTAGGGCTACAGCCCAATAAATTCGGGCGCAAGCAGCTATAAATTAAATAGCATTCAAAAACAATTTAAAAACCAACTCACCATGACCCAAGACTTTAAATTCTGTCCCCAATGCGCCACGCCACTTCAGATGCTGATGCAGCTTGAAGACGGTGGCGAAAAAGCACGCTTGCGCTGCCCGGCCTGCGGCCATACCCACTGGAACAACCCCACGCCGGTACTCGCCGCCGTGATTGAGTACAACGGCCAGATTCTGCTGGCCCGCAACGCGGCCTGGTCGAGCCGCATGTTTGCGCTGATTACCGGCTTTATGGAGGCGGGTGAAACACCGCAGGGCGGCATTGAGCGCGAGATCAAGGAAGAAACCAGCCTGGACACCACCTCGCTCGATTTGATTGGCGTGTATGACTTTCAACGCATGAACCAGATCATCATTGCCTACCATGCCGTGTGTACCGGCGAGGTGGTGCTGTCGCCTGAGCTGGTCGATTACAAGCTGTGCGATTTTGCGGCCATCAAGTGCTGGCCCGCAGGCACCGGCTACGCGTTGGCCGACTGGCTGAAGTCGCGCGGCTATACGCCAGAATTTGTCGAATGGCAAAAACCTTAGGGCACTGCTATAAATTCATTTTTCGGGCGAATTGCTTCGTTGCGCGGTGCTCGGAATCCTCATGCACACAAGTGCATTCCGGTGTCCTGCGCTCCGTGCGCCTTGCACTTCATCCCGAAAATCTGAATTTCTAGAAGTGCCCCTTAAAATCAAGGTAACTCAAGGACAACCATGATCATCGACAAAGAACTCGACACACGCGGATTGAACTGCCCGCTGCCCATCTTGAAGGCCAAAAAAGCGCTGGCCGAGATGCAAAGCGGCCAGTTGCTCAAGGTGGTGTCAACCGATGCGGGGTCAACCCGTGACTTCATGGCGTTTGCCAGGCAGACAGGCAACGACCTCGTAGAGCAGGAAACCGTGGGCAACGACTATATTCATGTGCTGAAACGGCGCTGAACGCACCGCCAGCTTCAATCCAGTTTCATGGCTTGAAGGTATTTTTTAAACCGCACACCCACTTCCGGGTGTTGCAAGGCAAGCTCGACTGTGGCTTCCAGAAAGCCTTCTTTGCTACCACAATCGTAGCGCTTTCCGGCATATTCAAAGGCGTACACGCTTTCTTCCGTCATCAGGCTGGCAATGCCATCGGTCAATTGCAGCTCGCCACCCACACCGGGCTTTTGGCTGCGAATGTGCTTGAAGACGGCGGGGCTCAAGATGTAGCGGCCTGCCACGGCCATGCGAGATGGCGCAACGTCAGGTGCCGGTTTTTCAACCATGGCGCTGACTTTCATCAATTGCGGGCCTGACTTTTGGCCAGCCACAATGCCGTAGCGCCGGGTCTGGTCTAACGGCACTTCTTGCACGGCCAAGACGGATTGTTGAAGCGTCTTGAACTGCTCAGCCATTTGCGCCAGCACTGGCTTGCCGCCCGGTGGCCCGGCCATCAAGTCATCAGCCAGCAACACCGCAAACGGCTCGTTGCCGACCATGTGCTCGGCGCACAGCACCGCGTGGCCCAAACCCAAAGAACGGGGCTGGCGCACAAAAGAAAAGGCCATATCTGCTGGCTGCATGGACCGCACCATGGCCAGCAGTTCGAGCTTGCCCGCCACTTCCAGCTCGTTTTCCAGCTCATACGCGGTATCAAAGTGGTCTTCTATGGCCCGTTTATTGCGTCCTGTTACAAATATCATGTGCCGGATACCGGCGGCATAGGCTTCTTCTACCGCGTACTGGATCAGCGGCTTGTCGACAACAGGCAGCATTTCCTTGGGTTGGGCCTTGGTGGCGGGCAAAAAGCGTGTGCCCAAGCCGGCCACCGGAAAGACGGCCTTGTTTAAAGATGTGAATTTTTCCATAGATTTTGAGGTTTAAATGGCCTAAAGTGTGGCGCAACAGCGAGGATTAGATCGTCAGACAAACCCTTCAGGCGGCGACATAAAACCTCGCTTGAATGACTGATTTTTTAAGCAGTCAACATAAAAGGACAGTTGGGTGGACATCTTACTTCTAGACGCATTGGTTCCCGAGGCCACCGCCTGGTTAGAGGCGCGGCACAAGGTGGAATATCGGCCCGAGCTGGCCGAAGACCTGGTCGCGCTGCGCAAGGCCTGCTACAAGACCCAGGGCATTGTGTTCCCCCGCCAAACCGTGGTGACACGTGACTTTTTAAATTTTTTGCCCCGACTCAAGGCCGTTGCCCGCCTGCATGTGGGCACTGACAACACAGATCTGCAAGCCTGCCAGGAGCGTGACATCAAAGTCGTTCACGCCAGCAGCGCGAATGTGCGCTCCAACGCTGAATATTTGATGGCCACACTGTTGCTGCTTTACAGGCGCGGCATCGTCTCATCGCTGATGGGGCGCAAGCACCCCACGCAGCAGATGGGCCGTGAGCTGCATGGCAGTACCGTTGGCATTATGGGCTTGGCCCCTACTGCGCATACCCTGGCTGGCATGCTGCTTAGTCTGGGCGTGCGGTTGATTGGCTATGACCCCGCTATTCATCACACCGCGCCGATCTGGGAGCACCTGAATATCAAGCCGGTTACGCTGCCCGAGTTGATGAGCCAGTCGAATGCCATCTCGGTACAAATGCTGTACGCCGCGCGTTACAAAGGGTTTGTCAACAGCAACCTGCTGGCAGCCTGCAAGCGCCACCAGTTGTGGGTGAGCATCAGTCGCAGTGATCTGTTTGACAGCTCGGCGCTGGCCGAAGCCTTGTCTGATGGCCGTATTGAAGCCTGCATTCTGGACGGTGCCGAGCCCCATTTTGCTGACGAGGACTCTCCCCTGCATGGGCTTAAAAACCTGTTTGTCACGCCGCGCCTGGGCTCGCACACGCGTGAGGCAAGGCTGCGTTCCAGCTGGTACGTGGCGCACCGCCTGCATGAGGCCATTGCCCCGCAGCAAGCGGGTGCGGACAAGTTTCCCAGTTCCTTCGCAGGGCTGGATGTGCATGCCAACTCAGCCTAACCCAATCGACTTAACTGCTGCTGAAGTTTTTCCAGCGTAGCGCTAAAGTCCGCCAGCCGTTTGTGCTCTTGCGCCAGTACCGTTGGCGGTACCTTGCTAACAAACGCCTCATTGGCCAGCTTGGCCTTGACTTTTACCAGCTCGCCTTCCAGCCGGGCAATCTCTTTGCCTAACCGGGCCTTCTCGGCGGTTACGTCAACTTCCATGTGCAGGCAAATTTTGGCCTCACCCACCACCGCCACGGGCGCAGCTTGCGCGGCGGCTGCCCACGTAGCCTCGTCATCAAACACTTTGACTTCGCTTAGCTTGGCCAGCGCCTTGATGACAGCGCTTGAGGCCGTCATGAACTCTGCATCACCCATCACAAACAACGGCAAGCGCGTGGCGGGTGACACCTTCATCTCGCCACGCAACTCGCGCGTGGCATCGACCAGCTTTTTAAGCTTGGCCACATGCGCTTCAGCGACTTCGTCAATTTTGTTCGACTGGCTTTGCGGATACGCGGCTTGGCCGATATAGGTGGTTTTTTTAATACCTGCAACCACGGCAACCTGCTGCCACAGTGATTCGGTGATAAACGGAATCACAGGGTGCGCCAAACGCAAAATCGCCTCTAACGTGCGAATCAGCGTGCGGCGCGTCGCGCGTTTTTGCGAATCGTTACCCGTCTGGATTTGCACCTTGGCAATCTCCAGGTACCAGTCGCAAAACTCGTCCCAGACAAACTGGTAAATGCTGCTGGCCACATTGTCCAGGCGGTAGTCTTCAAAGCCTTTGGCAACCTCTGCTTCAACCCGCTGTAGCGTCGATGCAATCCATCGGTCGGCTTGCGAAAAGCTCATGTAGTTGTGAAACTCGCCATCCGGTTGGCACTGCTCCTTGGTGTGGTCGGCCAGCCCGCAATCCTGCCCTTCGCAGTTCATCAGCACAAAGCGCGATGCGTTCCAGAGCTTGTTGCAAAAATTGCGGTAGCCCTCGCAGCGCTTGCTGTCAAAGTTGATGCTGCGGCCCAGACTGGCCAGCGACGCAAAGGTAAAACGCAGTGCATCAGCACCGTAGCCGGGTATGCCGGTGGGGAATTCTTTTTCAGTGAGTTTGCGCACCTGAGGGGCAGTCTCTGGTTTGCGCAGGCCTTGCGAGCGTTTGTCGAGCAAGGGGGCCAACTCGATCCCGTCAATCAAGTCCACCGGGTCGAGCACATTGCCCTCGGACTTGCTCATCTTTTTGCCTTGCGCATCCTTGACCAGGCCGTGAATGTACACATGCTTGAACGGTACCTGGCCTGTAAAGTGCGTCGTCATCATGATCATGCGCGCGACCCAGAAGAAAATGATGTCGTAGCCCGTGACCAGCACGCTGGAGGGTAAAAACAGATCAAGCTCTTTTGTTTTCTCAGGCCAGCCCAAAGACGAGAAGGGCACCAGCGCGGATGAATACCAGGTGTCCAGCACATCTTCATCACGCGTGAGCTTTTTACCGGGCGCTTGTAGCTGCGCGGCTGCTTCATTCTCAGCGACATAGACTTTGCCGTCTTCGTCATACCAAGCCGGAATCTGATGACCCCACCACAACTGGCGCGAGATACACCAGTCCTGAATGTTGTTCATCCACTGGTTGTAGGTGTTGACCCACTGCTCGGGCACAAACCTCACATCGCCGTTGGCCACAGCGTCGCGGGCTTTTTGCGAAATCGACTTGCCCGTCGGGTCACTGCCAGATACTTTGCTGAGTGCCACAAACCACTGATCCGTCAGCATCGGCTCTACGACCGCACCGGTACGCGCGCACACCGGCACCATGTTTTTATGCGGCACGGCTTTTTCTAAAAATCCCTGGTCTTCCAGGTCTTTCAGCACCGCCTTGCGGCACACGTACCTGTCCATGCCCTGGTACTTTGCGGGGCCGTTTTCATTGATCTTCGCGTCCAGCGTGAAGATAGTGATGAGCGGCAGGTTGTGCCGCTGCGCCACCTGGTAATCGTTAAAGTCATGCGCGCCAGTGATCTTCACGCAGCCGCTGCCAAAAGCCGGGTCTACATACGTGTCGGCAATCACCGGAATCGCCCGGTCACACAGCGGCAAATCCACCATCTTGCCAATCAGGTGTTGGTAGCGGACGTCGTCGGGGTGTACGGCCAGCGCGCCATCGGCCAGCATGGTTTCAGGCCGGGTGGTGGCAATGTGCATGCCGCGCATCGGGTTGCCGCTAAAGTCCTTTTGTGGGCCGCCGCTGAACGGGTATTCAATGTGCCACATGAAGCTGTCGCGCTCTTCGCTTTCAACTTCCAGATCGCTCACCGCAGACTTTAAAACCGGGTCCCAATTGACCAGCCGCTTGCCTCGGTAAATCAAACCTTGTTCGTACAACTTCACAAACGTAGATGTCACCACTTCTGACATCTTCGGGTCCATCGTGAAGTACTCATGCTTCCAGGCCACCGAGTCACCCATGCGGCGCATCTGCTGGGTAATGGTCGCGCCGGACTCTTCCTTCCATTCCCACACCTTGGCGACAAAGTTCTTGCGCCCCAAATCGTGGCGCGTCTGGCCAGCGGCCTGCAGTTTGCGCTCCACCACAATTTGCGTGGCAATGCCCGCGTGGTCGGTGCCCGGCAGCCACAGCGTGTTGTGGCCGCGCATGCGGTGGTAGCGGCTCAAGCTGTCCATGATGGTCTGGTTGAACGCATGGCCCATGTGCAGCGTACCCGTCACATTAGGGGGAGGTAGCTGAATGGAGAACGAGGGCTTGGCGCTGTCCAGCGTTGGCTCGTACATGCTACTTTGCTCCCACAGCGGGCCAAAGTGCGCCTCTATCGCCGCAGGTTCAAACGACTTGGCCAGGCTGTCAAGGCCAGGCGTCAATGGCGCGGGGAGGGCGGGGGCTGTGGGTTGGGTTGCAGTGGTCATGTTGAAATAAAAACGGCACCTGTGGTGTGCCGTCGGGTGAGCAGGATGGTAGGTCCCATTTTATTCGACTGCCGCGCGCCTGCTGGATTGCTATTTAATTTATAGCTTATCGCGCCCGAATCTATTGGGCTAGAGGCCTAAAACATACCCTAAAATGCCTAAAATCCTGTTCTCGCTCCAATTGGGAACTGGAACAAGTCAAGTCAGGCGGCTAAAGTCCGGCTTTCTTTTCTCCAGCGCCGCCATAGCCGCTTCTTGCGACTCGGGGGTGCCCTTCAGGATAGACGTTGCCAGGCATTCAACGTGGTATCCCTCATCCAGGTCCATGTGCTCAGTGAGATTGAGCATCGCCTTCATCATGTTGATGGCAACGGCACTGTGCTGGCAAATCTCTTCTGCCGTCTTGAGTGCGGTAGCCATCAAGTTCTCCAGCGGAACGACTTCCTGAATAACGCCGAGGCGATGAAAAAACGCGGCGTCGACGAAATTGCCGGTAAGCGCCATCCACCTGACGATCTTGTCGGGCACAAGGCGCCTAAGATGCCTGGTGCCGCCAAGAATTCCGACTTTCACTTCGGGAAGCGAAAATTTGGCGTTGGTCGACGCGAACACCATGTCGCAGGACGCCATCAGCACCAAGCCCCCGCCGACAGCATAGCCATTCACGGCGGCGATCGTCGGTGCCCTATGCCTCCTGATCGCGTCGTTGACCTCCCGGACCAGCGCCGTCCTCAGCGCAGCCGTTTGAGGGGTCAGGACCGCGTGCTCGCTGAGCTCGCCACCCGCAACGAATGACTTGTCGCCCGCACCAGTGAGGATGACGCAGCGAACCGACTCGTCAAGACTCCCCTCGCGAATGTGATGCAAAAGTTGCTTGTAGGTCTCCATGGTCATCGAGTTGCGCGGCGGCCTGTCGATCGTCAGGATCTGAATCGCGTTGTTGGCGGGATGCCTCGTTGCCTTGACGAATATTTCTGTCATTTGATTTCCTGGTGAGTTAAGTGAAATGCTGTTGATCAATACTGCTGCCTGGGCCGCAGACTCATGGCGCCGAGGATTGCATGAACCGCTCAATCTCGGGTGCCCCCCAACCCAGCTCGCCAAGGATCTCGGCCGTGTGCTCGCCATGCATCGGCGGCGCGGTGTGCAATGCTTTCATGACATCCCGTATCGGCGCTGAGGTCACGCTGACTTCGCCATACGCCTTGTGAACCAGGTTCAGCAACATGCCACGCTCAGCCGTGTGCGGATTGTTGAAGGCTTCGGCAATGGTGTTAATCGGTGCGCAAGGGACGTTATGGCTGTCAAGCAAGTCGAGCAAAGACGCCGACTTCAATGTCTTGAACTTCGGACAGATGATGGCGTGAACCAGATCCCTGTTCTTCGCCCGGGCCGGGCCGGTCGCGAAGCGCTCATCGCCGGCAAGCTCGGGGATCTCCAGGGCATGGCACAGCCCGGCCCATGCCGCGTTGGTATAGACCGCAACGATGACTTCGCCATCAGCCGTCTCGAAAGCCCCGTAAGGCGTCGTGACGTAGTGCCCGGAGCCAACGCGCGCCGGCTGGGTTCCCGTCGTGTGGTAGTAGCCGCCGAGGTTCGCGAGCGATGCCAGCAGGGCATCGAACATGCCGATGTCGATGTATTTCCCGACGCCCGTTGTATGCCGCTCATACAGCGCCGAAATCACCGCAATCGTTGAGTACATCGAGGCCGACGTGTCACCAATCGGAATACCGACCTTGAGGGGCGGGCCATCGGCGGTACCGTTGGTACTCATCACGCCCGAATAGGCTTGTGCGACAAGGTCGAGACTGCGTTTATGTGCCCAAGGGCCTGACTGGCCGAATCCGCTGATGCTGCAGTAGATCAGTCGTTCGTTGATCTTTCGGCATGCCTCGAAACCAAAGCCAAGCCGCGCCATGACGCCGGGCGAAAAATTCTCCATCAGGATATCGGCGCGACGGATCAGGTCCAGCGCGGCCCGCTTGCCTTCGGGCGATTTCAGGTCGACTCTGATGCTGCGCTTGTTCCGGTTGAACGCGGCGAAGTGGTGACTCACGCCATTTTTGTGTGGTGCCAGGGCGCGCGCGACATCGCCCCCGTGGCTATCCTCAATCTTGATGACATCGGCACCGAGGTCGGCCAGGGTCTGCGTTGCCAGTGGGCCGGAAATGATGTGTGTGAAGTCGACGACCCGCACCCCGGCCAATGATCCGCCATAGGGGGCATCGGCGTCCACAGCGCGATCAGACATAGGCTGGTTTCATTCTTTGGATACTTTTCATTGGTTCAGTGTCGGCGCTGCGATGCGGGAGCTTGGCCGTCATTACTCGGGCTGGATACCAGCGGCCTTGATCATCTGCGCCCACTTTTTCTGCTCTGCGATCTGGAATGCCATGAGCTCACTGGAGGTGAATGGCATGGGTTCGGCCGAAATCGAAGCCAGTGACTGCTTGACCCGGGTTGTTGAGATCGATGCCTGCATCGCCTTTTGCAGCTTCTCCACAATCGGCTGCGGCGTTTTTGCCGGTGCCCACGCCGCAATCCATCCGGTCAGGTTGTAGCCCGGCACACCGGCTTCGGCCATCGTGGGTACGTCGGGCAGACTTGAGCCGCGCTTTTTGCTGGACACCGCAAGCGCCCGCAGTTTTCCTGCCTTGACAAGCGGCACTGCCGTGGTCATGTCTGCAAACATGACGTCGAACTGCCCGCCGAGCAGGTCGGTGGTGGCTTGAGGATTCGATTTGTAGGGGATATTGCGCATCTTCACGCCGGTCGTCTGCTTCAGCAGTTCCATCGCCATGCGTACCGATGAACTCGCCCAGCCATACGCCATCTCGTCTGGCTGCGCCTTCGCGGTGGCGATCAGATCTGCCACGCTCGTGAGCTTCGAATCCGGGCGGGTCACCAGGACAATCATCGCCTCGGCGATTCCGCTGACCGGGACAAAGTCATTGACGGGATCAAACGAGAGACTTTTGTACAGGCTCTGATTCGCCGCATGGCTGGAGTTCGTACCGAGGTAAAGCGTGTATCCGTCTGGCTTGGACTTGGCCACATAGTCTGCGGCGATGTTCCCGCTTTGCCCCGCCCGGGTCTCAAAGACAAAGGGTTGCCCGAGAGTGACCGACATGTCTTCGCCCATCGCCCGTGCCAGCGACTCGACAACACCCGCGCAGCAAATAATGACCTTGATCGGCCGATTGGGATAGTCGCCCGCCTGGCTATACGCCTGCGAATGAAACATGCCTGCGAAAAAGATCGCCAGGGCCATCTTCGTTCGGCAGATTTTGTGATTGACCACTTTATTTGTCTCACTTTCTTTGATTGAAGCGAACCCTGGAGCGACACAAGCTTGATGTCAGCTTGGGTGAATTGGTTCGACAATTGAACCTCTCATGATAAAGCAGTCGCGTCCCAAGGTTTTCAAAGGGAGCGCGAGCTGATTCGACTCGCAATGGATGATTTTGAGTTATTAGACTGCTACATTTTTAGTAGCTGCTTGCGCCCGAATCCATTGGGCTAGAGGCCTAAAACACACCTGAAACAGGCCTAAAAACAGCCAAAATCAGATCCCGGCGGGCTTTTTCAGGCTCAGCATGCGGTTTTGCGGCTTGATGTTGATGATTTTGACTTCATCACCATCGCGCACGGTGAGTTTGACCGGATCTTCCTGCGCGTCGTGGGCCCAGAGCTTTTTGTAGAACGCTTCCAGCGTGGTGACAGGCGCGCCATCTACCGCTTGTACCACCAGGCCGGGTGTCAAGCCTGCGTCGTCTGCCGGGCTGCCTTCAGCGACCCGCATCACGCGCACGCTACCCCCTTGGTCGCTGGAGGTTAGCCCCAGCCAGGGGCGGTTGCTTTGCTTGGTGCTGCCAGATTGCTGCATCTCGGCCAGGATGGGTTTGAGCAGATCAATCGGCACAAACATATTGCCGGGCATGCGCTTGTTTTCACCCAGTGCGTCCATCACAAACAGCGAGCCAATGCCCATTAGCTGACCCGCGCTGTTAAACAGGGCCGCACCGCTGTGGTTGCCACCGCCAGAGCTGACGGGCGGGCTGGTGAACAGGGCGGTGTCGAGGTGGTATTCCCAGGTGCCTGAAAACGCGCGCTTGCTGACTAGCTGCGTCAGGCTGGCACCGCCGTCGCCGCCGTCTGCGGTGGCGCCAGTGGCGGCCATCAATGGCTCGCCGGGGTTCACGTCTTTCAGGCTGCCCAGTGCCACAGGGGCCACACCGCGCAGCGGCAACAAGGGTTTGATCAGGCCAAAGCCGGTGGCCTGGTCATAGGCCACAGCCACGGCGGGCAGGGTTTTGCCAGCTTGGGTGGTGATTTCAATTTGCTCGGCCTCCAGCATCAGGTAGCCGATGGTCAAAATCAGGCCGTCACTGCCTATCACGACACCCGAGCCGCTGCGGTTCAAACCCAGCGTGCGGGCTGAGCGAGCGCCCGCCACTGCTTTGACTCTCACGCCAACCACGGCCGCATTGGCCTTGGCCATCGCGTCCATGATGCTTTGCGCGCTGGGGGCGGGCGCTGTGGCGGCGTGGCCTGGAATGAACATCGCTACCGCGAGGGGGAGCGCCAAAATCAGTTGTGTGAAAAAAGACCGCAGGGAAGGTCGCATGGTTGATCTCCTGAACGTGCCGGGCGGGATGGACAGCACGCAAACAGAGAATGCGCTTTTTTCAGATGGCTTGCAAGCGCGGGGTCATGGATTGCGGCTCAAGCCCGCAATGACAAGTTGTTGATTTGTCATCCCGGGCTGGAGCCGGGATCCACAGCCGCCGCCAAACACGCAGCCAATTGCTGGACGCTGCCAATCTGGTTGGCCAAAATCAGCACCAGCCTGGCGTTCAGGGCTTCTGACTGCTCGCGGCTCAGGCCGACATGTGCGTCCAGCAGGCTTTCATAAAAGAGGTCAGCGTCTTCAAAATTCAGCTCGGTTTTCATACGGCAGTTCCAGTGGCAGCGCGAGCGGCTTGCGTCAAAGCCGCATCGATTAGCTGTTCACCACTCGCTACCAGGTAGCTGTCGGGTCGCACGATGGCCCAGCGTGGGTTGCCAGCGCAGTCAGTCAGATGGCCTTGGTTGTCAACGACAAACTCTTTGGCGGTAGCTGCTTCAGCCTGGCGCACAACCTGCACGCAGCGCAGGCCTGTTAGCTGCGCCAGTTCTCTGACATGCCTGGCCTCCACACCGCTCAAAGCCCCAAACACCAGCAGCAGCAAGTGGCCGCGCGCCCATCTGAGCAAATCGGCCACATCACCTTGGCTGCCGTCGGCCCAGCTTAGCGCCACGTTTTGCAGTGCCCGCCCACCCGAGCTGTGGCATGCGCTTGAGCGGCTGTACACGTTGGGCGACGACATGCGGCCGGTGTTAACCAGTTGTCGCGCAAACGCATAGCGTTTGGCCAGGCTGATGGCGGCGCTGCGAAAGATGCGCTCGGCACCGTCAGCAGGGCGTAAAAAGCGCGCGGTGCGGTTGGTCACCAGCACGTTGTGTGTGGCTGCCTCATGGCGCTCCTGGTGGTAGCTGTCCAGCAACGCAGCCGCGGCACGGCCCTGCATCACAGCGGCCAGCTTCCAGGCCAGGTTGTCGGCATCCTGCACGCCCGAGTTGCCGCCGCGTGCACCAAACGGGCTGACCACATGCGCCGCATCACCGACAAAAAACACCCGGCCATGGCGTAGCTGATCCAGGCATTCGCTGCGGTAAGCGTAAGGGCCAACCCAGACTATTTCATACTCGTCATGCGCTACGTCACGCCCAAGCTGGCCATTGATTCGTGTGCGCACCATGTCTTCACGGCTGACTTCTTCCGGGTCAGCGTCAGGCCGCATTTGGTAGTCAATGCGCCACACGCCATCGGCCATCAGGTGCTGCCACACGGCGCGGCCTTCGTTAAACGGCGCTTCTATCCAGGTGTGGCGCTCCACCGGTGGTGGGTTTTTAAAACGCACATCGGCAATGCACCAGCGGTCATCGCCTTTTTTAGCCGTCACGCTGGCCTGGCACCAGTTGCGAAACGGGCTGTGCGCACCGCTGCAGTCGATGACGTGCGTGGCTTCGATCTTGTAGTCGCCAGCCGGTGTGGTGATGTTTAAGGTGGCAAAGTCTGCGTTCTGTTCAAACGCGGTGATGCGGTTGTTCCAGCGCAGCTCAACGCGGGCTTGCAGATTTTCATACAGCTGCGCCACCAAAAACCCTTCAACATAAAACTGCTGAATGTTGATGAACGGCGGCTGCTGGCTGACGTTGAACGCGCCTTGCTGACGCAGATCAAACGAATACACCTCGTCATGCCCGGCAAAGGTGCGGCCCACGCTCCACTGCACGCCCTTGGCAGCGATGCGTTCGTAGATGCCAAGGCGCTTGAAAATCTCCAGCGTTTTTTGCGCGTAGCAAATGCCGCGCGATGACGCCCCCTTCACGCCGACAGTATTGTCTTCGTCCAGCAGCACAGCACGTACGCCGTACTGGTTGAGCGCGCAGGCCAGTGTCAAGCCTGCCAGCCCACCGCCGACGATCACGATGCCATGGCGCTTGATGTCCCCGGTGGTCAGCTCAGGCGGCGGCGTGAACGGGTATTCAGGCAGCTGGTAGCCTGTGCCCGTAGAGAACTCATAGCCGTTGGTTGTGGGTGCTGGGGCGTAGTTTTTAGCCATTTTAGCTATGTTTTAGTGCTGTAGCCCAATAGATTCGGGCGAAAGCAGCTATTTATTTAATAGCAAATAATTTCAAGTTTTGTTTTGGGCTTTAGCCAGGCGCTCAGCCCGCCACTGCTGTTTGCGCGCCGTCCATTCGGCCAGCCGGGCATGCACGGCGGTGCTTTCTTTTTGCATTTGCACCTCGTCGGCCAATTGCGCCGTCAGCTCCAGCCGCACGCCGTTCGGGTCAAAAAAGTAAATGCTTTTGAAAATGTGATGGTCCGTCACGCCCAGCACCTCAATGCCCTCGGCCTCCAGTCGGGCCTTCATGGCCTGAAGCTCAGGCACGGTGTTGACGCGAAAAGAAATGTGGTTGACCCACAGCGGCGTATTGGGCGAGGGTAGCGCGGCCTCATCGTCCCCCAGGTCAAAAAACGCAATGAACGAGCCGTCTTGCAGCCGAAAGAAAAAGTGTGTGTAGGGGCAGTATTCCCCCGTGCTGGGTACCGTGTCGCTCTGGATGATGTGAAACAACGGCAGCCCCAGAATGTCTTCGTAAAAATGCCGCGTCTCCTCGGCATCCTTGGCCCGGTAGGCGTAGTGGTGCAGTTGCTGGATGGGGGCGGGTGGGGGCAGGGTGAGAGGGTTAGCTTGCGTGAATGAAGTCATGTGGGTCTCTTTGGCACTGCCTGAGCGAATGCAGTCAGTAAAAATTTAACTATCCGTAATGGTTTTACTCTATCGTAATTACGCCTGCTTGCCAAGTACTGCTGCTGCCCGACGGCAGCAACTGGAAGGCCACGATGATGCTGGAGTACCCCGATGTCAATGAGCGCAAGCGGGAGTTGGCGCGGCTGATTGGCGTTGAAGACCGCATGTTTGTAGAAATTGAAGGTCACACCCGCGTTTATGCGATTGCTGATGAAGACATGGATAGGGAAAACGACGAGAAGACTTCAGCCGTGCATTTTGTGCGGTTTGAATTGAACGCCGCCATGTGTGCGGCGGTTAAAGCGGGTGCCAGCGTCAAGCTGGGTTGTGACCACACCCATTACCCGGCGCACACCACGATTGCCGCTGAGACGCTGGCATCACTGGCAAGTGACTTGAGACAGCTTGTATTGCCCCTTCCCCTACCGGGGGAAGGTTGGGATGGGGGCAGTCGCGGTAAAGTCAGGTCATTGAATCTTTTTCGCCATCCAACCATGCTGTTTTTACTCTCGCCCGCCAAGTCACTCGACTACGACACGCCCCCGCAAGTCAACACCCACACCCAGCCCCTGTTTACGCGCCAGTCAGCTGCGTTGATTGATGTTCTGAAAGCCAAAACGCCGCAAGACATCAGCAGGCTGATGAAATTGTCAGATGCCTTGTCGGGCTTGAACTTTGCGCGCTACCAGGCGTGGTCTAAAAAAATGACAGCCAAAAATTCAAAACAGGCGCTGCTGGCTTTCAATGGCGATGTGTATGAAGGTCTGGCTGCCAAAAGCTTGAGCCCCGCGCAACTGGATTGGGCGCAGGCGCATGTGTGTATTTTGAGCGGCCTGTACGGCGTGCTGCGGCCACTTGATTTGATGCAGCCGTACCGGTTAGAAATGGGTACCGCGCTGCAGACCCTAAAAGGGAAAAACCTCTACCAGTTTTGGGACGCGCAACTTTCAAACTATCTCAACGAACGGGCGGCGGCAGACACGTCACCCGTCATCGTTAATCTGGCCAGTGAAGAGTATTTCAAGGCCGTCGATTTGAAGGCACTCAAAGCCCGCGTGGTCAGCTGCGTGTTTGAAGACTTCAAAAATGACAAGCACAAAATCATCAGCTTTCACGCCAAGCGTGCGCGGGGTTTGATGGTGCGTTATGCGATTGAAAAGAAAGCAACTACTGTTAAAAAACTTGAAGGCTTCACCTCTGAAGGCTACCGCTTTGAAGCGGCCCTGTCTGCGCCCGACCGCCTGGTTTTCAGGCGCAAACTTGAGTCATGAGCGCGTGAACCTTCCCTGTCCGTCGCTGGGTGATGCAGGTGCAACGCTTGATGGTGGCGACAAGTGGGTAGAGGTCTTGCGCAGACAACACAACCCCGAACTGGTGGTGTTTGCCAATTTGTTAACGGGTGCGGAATGTGATGCGTTGATGGCTGCCGCCAAACCGCGCCTGTCGCGCTCACTGACAGTAGACACGCATACCGGCAACGAAGAGTTGCACCCCGACCGCACCAGTCAAGGCATGTTTTTTGAACGCTTTGAAAACGACCTGGTGCAGCGTGTCGAAGCGCGCATTGCCAGGCTGCTTCACTGGCCGATTAAAAACGGTGAAGGCCTGCAAGTGCTGCGTTACCGCAAAGGTGCGCAGTACCTGCCGCATTACGATTACTTTGACCCGCAGCAAGCGGGCACACCCGCCTTGCTGGCGCGCGGTGGCCAGCGCGTGGCGACGCTTATCATCTACTTGGCTGAGCCCGAGGCGGGCGGGGCGACGGTCTTCCCCGATATGGGTTTGCAGGTGGCACCCAAACGTGGGCAGGCGGTTTTTTTCAGCTACCCTGAGCCACTGCCATCCAGTCTGTCGCTGCATGGCGGTGAGCCGGTGGTGGCGGGTGAGAAGTGGATTGCCACCAAATGGCTGCGGCAGCATGCGTTTGCCTGATTGTGATGCTTTTTTAACTCAATTTAACTCATATTTACTATTAATTAACCCTGAAGTCCAATAAATACGGGCGTAAGCAGCTATGAAAATAAGAGCAAATAATATTGACATTGAAGTCGTTGACTCCTCTCCGGAAGCTACCCACCTGCCTGTGGTGCTGCTCATCATGGGCCTGGGCATGCAGCTGATTGCCTGGCCGCCCGGCTTGGTACGGGAACTGATGAATGCCGGTTTTCGGGTGATTCGTTTTGACAACCGTGACAGTGGGCTCAGTGAGAAGTTTGACAAACTGGGTATGCCCAACCTGATCTGGCAAGGCCTTAAATACAAGCTCGGCCTCACCATTCAGCCGCCCTACAGCGTGCACGACATGGCACTTGATGCACTGGGCGTGCTCGATGCGTTGAAGATTGACAAGGCGCACATCGTTGGGGTGAGCATGGGCGGCATGGTGGCGCAGCGGGTGGCGTTGCTGGCCCCAGAGCGGGCATTGAGTTTGACCAGCATCATGAGTTCCAGCGGTGCGCGTGGCCTGCCAGCAGCGACGCCAGCCGTGACCCGCCAGATGCTCAGCCGCCCAGCAGGTAAAGGCAAACAAGCGGCGATAGACCATTCCGTCAAACTGTTCAAAGCCATTGGCAGCCCAGGCTTTCCGATAGACGATGCCTTTTTGCGTGAGCGCGTCACCGCAGCCACGGAGCGCAGCTTTAACCCGCCGGGTATTGCACGGCAAATGGTGGCCATCATTGCTGACAGCACGCGCGCGGCAGCGTTGTCAAAAGTGGCTGTGCCCACCCTGGTGCTGCATGGCAAGGCCGACCCGCTGGTGCCATTTGCCTGTGGTGAGGATACGGCTAAACGCACACCCGGCGCACGTCTGGTGGCCATTGAAGGCATGGGCCACGACTTGCCACCGGGTGTGGTTGAGCATTTACTGGTGCATTTGGTGCCGCACTTCAAGGCTACAAACCAGCAAGCAGACAACTCCGCGAACAAGACATGAACACCCCTGAAAAATCCCAACTGGGCAAATCCGCCACCTACATTGACCAGTACGATGCGTCGCTGTTGTTCCCGATACCGCGTGCAGGCAAGCGAGAAGAGATTGGCGTGGTTAACGCAGCGCCATTTTTTGGTGCAGACATGTGGACCGTGTACGAGCTGAGCTGGCTCAATCTGCGCGGCAAACCGCAGGTGGCATTAGCCCACATCACCGTACCGTGCGAATCACCGTGTATTGTTGAAAGTAAATCCTTCAAGCTGTACCTGAACAGTTTTACCAACACCCGCTTTGCTGACGCACGCGATGTTCGTGAGCGGATTCGTGCCGACATCAGCTTTGCAACGGGTAGCGGCATTGGTATTAAAACCATGGGCCCCGAGCTGTTTGACCGCGAGCCGATTCATGAAATGGACGGCTTGAACCTGGACCGGCTGGACGTGGAATGCATTCACTACACGCCAGCGCCTGAGTTGTTGTTTGCAGAGTTTGATGAACCCCCGGTGACCGAGACGCTGACAAGCAATTTACTCAAAAGCAATTGCTTGGTCACGGGCCAGCCCGATTGGGGCAGCGTGCAAATTGCTTACGCAGGCCCGCAAATCAACCAGGAAGGCCTGCTGCAATACCTGGTGAGCTACCGCAACCACAACGAGTTTCATGAGCAATGCGTGGAACGGATTTTCATGGATGTGTGGACGCGCTGCAAACCCATCAAGCTGTCGGTCTACGCCCGCTACACCCGGCGTGGCGGGCTGGACATCAACCCATTTCGCACCAGCCACCCCACGCAGTTGCCGCCCAACGTGCGTACGGCGCGGCAGTAAAAGCTACTTCGCGGCTGGCTATTAATCAGCAATGGCTTTGGCCAGGTCGGTGGTTTCTTCGCAGGTGGTGCAAATGGTTTTGAGCTTGGCCAGTTGTGCTTCAGCTTTGCCCAATTGATTCATCTTCAAATACGCCACACCTAATAATTAAACCCTGCG
>JAYWBS010000293.1:0-24001 GCA_043781295.1 Polaromonas sp. | reverse complement strand
CAGGCCGACTGAAAGATTGGATTTCAGGGTTGAATCCATGGAGACCAGCGCGCATTTTGCGGCTTCATCAAGCGGTGTGTCGGGCGTGATGACGCGGTCAAGTACCGGTTTGCCGTATTTCGATTCGCCGACCTGAAAGTAGGGTGTCTCTGGCGTTGCCTCGATGAAGTTTCCCGCTGAATACACCTGAAACAGCCGCATGCCCTCGCCGTTGATTTGTCCGCCAAAAATCAGCGAGACATTGAAGTCCACACCGGAATTTTTAAGGTCTGCAGCATCGCGATCGTGAACCCGGCGTATGGCCGAACCCAGCACGCGCGCCGCATCAAACATGCTTCTGGCATTCCAGATGGTGACAGGCGCGCCCCCTTCGATGTCCTTGAGCTGCTCGATCTGCAGGATCTCCCGCACCGATTGCGAGATGGACAGGTTGCCGGCTGACAGCAACACCATGAAGCGGTCGCCCGGTTTCTCATAGATGATCATTTTGCGGAAGGTGCTGATCTGGTCCAGGCCCGCGTTGGTGCGCGAGTCAGATAAAAAAACCAGCCCGGCATTGAGTTTGATGGCGACGCAATAAGTCATGTTGTTTGGTCAGTTCTTGTTAATTTTGATTCAGTAATTTTTTCAATTGGTACAAAGCATCAAGCGCTTCACGCGGGCTGAGTGCATCAGGGTCTATCGTACCCAATGCTTTGTCGACGGGACTTTGCTCAGTGATAACTTCTGGTGGTGCAGCAAACAAGTCAACCTGGGCGCGCGCATCACTTTGCTGCGCTTCTAGCGCGTTCAAAGCATGGCGTGCGTGGGTGACCACTGCATTCGGCACGCCCGCCAATTTGGCCACTGCAATGCCGTAGCTTTTGCTGGCTGGGCCAGGCTCAATGTGGTGCAAAAACACGATGTTATTGCCTGATTCAACCGCACTCACGTGCACGTTGATCGCTCCGTGGTGCTGCGCCGGGAACTCGGTCAATTCAAAATAATGCGTGGCAAACAGCGTGAAGGCTTGCGTTTTGTTATGCAAATACGCAGCAATACCGCCTGCCAAAGCCAGCCCGTCAAAGGTTGATGTGCCGCGCCCGATTTCATCCATCAGCACCAGGCTGTGTGGCGTGGCAGTGTGCAAAATTTGCGCGGCCTCTGTCATCTCCAGCATGAAGGTCGATTGCGCGTTAGCCACATCGTCAGCCGCGCCAATGCGGGTGTGAATCGCATCAATCGGCCCCAGGCGGCAGGCGGCGCAAGGCACGTAGCTGCCCACGCTGGCCAGCAGCACAATCAGCGCCACCTGCCGCATGTAGGTTGATTTACCGCCCATGTTGGGGCCGGTAATCACCTGCATGCGCTGCTTGGCATGTAGCGAGCAGTCGTTGGCAATGAAGGTGCCGCCTGTCGTTTCAGCCAGGCGCGCTTCAACCACCGGGTGGCGGCCTTGGGTGATGTCAATGCACGGCTGGCTGACAAATACCGGCGCTGCCCAGTTGAGGGTGAGAGAGCGTTCACTAAGGGCGCACAGCGCATCCAGGCAGGCGAGAGCCTTTGCCAGCTTGCTTAACGCGGGGATAAAGGTTTGCAGCTCATCGAGAAGTTGCTCGTACAAAAACTTCTCGCGTGCCAGCGCCCGCTCTTGCGCCGACAGGGCTTTGTCTTCAAACGCTTTGAGCTCGGGCGTGATGAAGCGCTCTGCGTTTTTTAGCGTCTGGCGGCGGCGGTAGTCGTCAGGCACTTTACTGGCCTGACCCTGCGTGACTTCAATGTAAAAACCATGCACCTTGTTGAACTGCACGCGCAGATTGGTGATGCCGGTGCGGGTTTTTTCACGGCCTTCCAGGTCGAGTAAAAACGCATCGCAGTTGGTTTGAATGCCCCTCAGCTCGTCCAAGTCGGCATCACAGCCGTGGTTGATGACGCCGCCATCGCGTACCAATGCGGCGGGTTCGTCTAGCAAAAAGCGCTTGAGTAGCGCCGCACAGCCTTCTGGAGGCTGTAAATCGCTAAAAATACCTGCCAAAAATTCCGGTAGCCCAATGGATTCGGGCGCAAGCAGCTCTGCTTTTGATAGCGTCTGTTGCAACGCCACCAGCTCGCGCGGGCGCACCTGGCGCAGCGCGATGCGGGCGGTGATGCGTTCCACATCGCTGCTGCCTTTGAGCTGGGCGCGCAAGGTCTGCTGCAAGCCACCACGCAAATGGGTGATGGCCTCTAAGCGTTCAGTTGCCTCAGTACGGTCACGGCGTGGCGTGAGCAGCCAGCTTTTCAAAGCGCGGCTGCCCATGCCGGTGGTACAGGTGTCAAGCAATGAAAACAAGGTGGGTGAATCTTCACCACGCAGGGTTTGCGTCAGCTCCAGGTTGCGCCGTGTGGTGAGTGGCAGCTCGATCAATTCACCCGAACGCACCACTTGCAAAGCCTGCACATGCGGCAGTGTGCGGCCCTGGGTATGCTCGGCATAGCCCAGCAGGGCAGCGGCAGCGGCGTGGGCTTGGCGCAGTTCTTCAGCGTGCCATGACGATAGCGAGGCGACCTTGAGCTGCGCCAGCAAGCGCCGCGCGCCCAGCGTTGCATCAAACTGCCAGGCGGCCCGTGCGGCAGTGGCGCAGCGCGTGGTTTTCAGGCGTGCTTCAAATGCAGGCGTCACATCGACGTTGTAAATCAGCTCGCTGGGCGCAATGCGAGCCACCCAGGCCTCAAGTTCATCGCTGGCGCATTCAGCCAGGCTGATCTGGCCCTGCGTCACGCTCAGCCAGGCAAGGCCGCAGGTGTTACGTGCGCCTTGGTGCACGGCCAGCAGCACCGACTCCGTCTTGTCACCCAGCAGTTCGGTGTCTGTCAGCGTGCCGGGCGTGACAACGCGCACCACTTTGCGCTCAACTGGGCCTTTGCTGGTGGCCACATCACCCACCTGCTCACAAATCGCCACCGATTCGCCCAGTTTGATCAGCTTGGCCAGGTAGCCTTCCAGCGAATGAAACGGCACACCCGCCATCTGAATTGGCTCACCATTGGTGGCACCGCGTTTGGTCAGCGTGATGCCCAGCAAGCGGGAGGCCTTTTCAGCATCGGCAAAAAAGACTTCGTAAAAGTCTCCCATGCGGTACAGCACCAGCGTGTCTGGGTACTCAGCCTTGATGGCCAGGTACTGGACCATCATCGGCGTATGACCTGATTTTTTGTCGGCGGTGGGTTGCTGAATCACTGGATTTTTATTGTTGAGTCCTGATAATTCTATTGCGTGCGGCACCAAGCTCCGTTTTTTAAAATTCCATTCTTAAATGTTCTTTGGCAAGTGCTAAGTGAAACGCCAACCGACGTATTGAGGAAAATTTCACATTCAGACGTATACATGTATTAATTTGTTACTTTCCAGTGCGATACTTTGATAAACGAAAATTAATATTTCGATAAAAACTAAATGCCATGACGGATTATCTTGAGGTGACTGAGCTGGCTGGTGATCCAGTCAGTACTGAGCAAATTGAAAGGCTGGAGCGGCGCTATTTTTGGGCGCGAAACTACTGCATGGGCCTGGATGTACATGAACTGGCTTGTGGTACTGCACAAGGAGCGGCTTTACTGGCCCAGGTAGCCAGAAGTTTTGCGGCTTCTGACGGCTCAGAACCGATGTTGGCGATAGCCAAAAAGCACTATGGCGAGCGTATTTCGCTTCGAAAATTGGACGCGCAGTCTGTCCCGTTGGCTGATCTGTCTCAAGACGTCATCATTTTGTTTGAGGCGCTGTATTACCTGCCTGATGCGGATGCTTTTTTTCGACGTGCATATTCTGTTCTGCGGCCGAATGGGGTGTTGCTGCTTGCGACGGCCAACAAAGATCTGTATGACTTTAACCCTAGCCCCCATAGCTATGCGTACCTGGGCGTCTCTGAACTCTCGCAGCGGCTTGGCTTGCTTGGTTTTCAAGTCGAGATATTTGGTGATACACCTTTAGCCGCTGTATCTTCGTTGCAAAAGCTGCTCAGACCCGTTAAAAATCTGGCTGCGAAGCTGGGATGGATACCTAAATCTATGGCGGCTAAAAAACTGATAAAACGCCTGATTTTCGGGAAGCTTTCTCCGATGCCAGTAGAAATTTTCTACAATAAAACCCGAGATATCGCACCTGTACCGCTAACCTTGGGCATACCCGATCAAATGCACAAAGTGATTCTGTGCTCAGCCCGGAAACCTGCCTGAATGCAATTTTGTGTCTGGTTAATTTTTAACTCTTGAGTCAACGTGCGAACTATTCCATTTTTCCCTTACCCCCAATTATTTACAGCTGATGAAGGGCCGCTGCTAGACGTAATGCGTGACGTTTGTAGTCGTGGCGCCTATATTTTGCAAAAAGAATGTGTGGAACTGGAGCGTGCACTGGCTGAGTTTTTAGGTGTGCGCCATGTGTTTGGGGTTGCCAACGGCACAGATGCCATCGTTATAGGTCTCAAGGCTGCGGGTATTGGCGCAGGTGACGAGGTCATCTTGCCTTCGCACACCTACATTGCAACCGCAGCTGCTGTGCAATGGGTGGGGGCCATCCCTGTGCTGGCAGAGTGCGGTCCTGATCACATGCTGGACGCTGCTGACATTGAACACCGAATCACATCTAAAACACGGGCCATCATGCCAGTGCAAATCAATGGACGTACCTGCGACATGGATGCCATTGCAGCGATTGCAAAAAAACACGCGTTACTGGTGTGTGAAGACGCTGCGCAGGCGCTGGGTTCCCGTTTTGGGGATCGCCATGCGGGTACTTTTGGTGCGTTTGGTACTTTTAGCTTTTATCCCGCTAAATTGTTGGGTTGTTTTGGCGATGGCGGTGCTATTGCGACCAACGATGACGCGATTGCCACGCAAATCAAGTTGCTTCGTGACCATGGTCGCAATGATGAGGGCCGAGTTGTGGCCTGGGGGCTTAATTCGAGGCTTGATAACCTCCAGGCTGCAGTGTTGCTGCACAAGTTCAAGACCTATCCAGCAGATATGGCAAGCCGACGCGCGATTGCGCAGCACTACCAGGACAGGCTGGGCCACATGCCACAACTCAAGTTGCCGCCAGCGCCAAACTCAGATGCGAGGCATTTTGATGTCTACCAAAATTACGAGTTACAGGCTGATCGCCGTGATGCCTTACGCGCACATCTGATGGCCTGTGGTGTACGTACCATCATTCAATGGGCAGGTACGCCGGTTCATGAGTTCAAGGAACTGGGTTTCACAAGCCGTCTGCCTCGAACTGAAAATCTGTTTGAACACTGTTTTATGCTGCCTATGAATACCGCGCTGACCGACCAGGATGTGAGTTATATCTGCGACTCCATTCAAAGCTTTTATGCATCAACTTGAGCAAACAGCGGTCAGTATGACTCGACTGGGCTGCTTGGCTGATGCTGAAGCCTTTCACGATCCCTTGAACATTCAGGATTGCAACGTTGACAAGTTGCGCGCGCATTATGAGTTGATGCTGACGATACGCAAGGCTGAAGAGCGTATTGGCCAGGCTGTGACCGATGGCGATGTGCGCTGCCCAGCGCATCTGGCCATCGGCCAGGAAGCTATTGCGGTGGGCATCAGCGCCCATTTGCGTTCGACGGACCGTGTCTTTGGTGCGCACCGTTCCCACGGGCATTTTCTTGCCTTGGGTGCCAGCGTGCATAGCCTGTTTGCTGAAGTTTTAGGGCGTAGCACGGGTGCATCGCATGGCATGGGCGGTTCAATGCATTTGTGGGCTGGCAGTCACGGCTTTGCGGGTTCTGTACCGATTGTGGCGGGCACTGTTTCACTGGCAGTAGGTGCGGCGTTGGCCGCAAAGATGGACGGTGGCGACGATGTTGCTGTTGTTTACCTGGGCGATGGCGCCTTTGAAGAAGGCGTTGTGCATGAGTCGCTCAATCTTGCTTCAACCATGAAGTTGCCTGTGCTGTTCGTGGCCGAAAACAACCTGTTTGCCAGCCATCTGCACATTGACCAACGCCAGCCAAATGACCAGATGAGTCGGTTTGCTATTGCCAGCGGGATTGCCAACGTTTTGGTAGATGGCAATGATGTGGTGCAGGTCAGCCACCATGCACAGGCCTTGTTGACGCAATGCCGCAGCGCCCGCGTACCGGGGTTTCTTGAGGCCGTCACCTATCGCTGGCGCGGCCATGTAGGGCCCAGAGAAGACCAGGATGTCGGGATTGATCGCAAAGTGGATTTGCTGAACTGGAAGCGCCGTGATCCGCTGTCTCGCCTGGCCGCTGCCCTCTTGGCTCAAACCGGCGTTACGCAGGCTGAAATTGACCACATCGCCGCAACGGCTCAATTAACTATTGATACTGCATGGCGTCGTGCGGTTGCTGATCCGCAAGCCAAGGAACAACAACTTCTGGATCATGTTTATGCCAGTCGGTTGTCCCCTGAGCCATTGACTCAAGGAGAGGCGGCGTGATCACGAGCTACGGCGAAGCGATTTGTCAGGGTTTTGAGTATTTATTGTCCAGGCACCCCGAAGTGTTTGTGATGGGTCAGGGGCTGTGGAGTCCCTGGTATGTCGGAAACTCAATGACTGATCTGGAAAAAAAATTCGGCGTGGAACGGGTGATTGATACGCCTGTGTCTGAGTCGGCTTGCACCGGCGCTGCAATCGGCGCATCGCTCTTCGGCTACCGCCCGGTAGTGGTACACCCGCGCATGGATTTCATGCTGTATGGCATGGATGCCATCGTGAATCAGGCTGCGAAGTGGTCGCATATGTTTGGTGGCCAAGCTCACCCGGCTGTGACGGTGCGCGGTGTGATTAACCGTGGCGGTGAACAGGGCGCGCAACATTCCCAGGCGCTGCATGCCTGGTTTGCCCATGTGCCCGGGCTGCGCGTGGTGATGCCAGCGACTGTCGCGGATGCACGCGATTTGCTGATCGCTGCTGTGTTGTGTGACGATCCAGTCGTGTATATCGACGACCGCTGGTTGTATGACCAAACGGCTGACCTGGAATATCCGGCGGATCAACCACAGCCCTTGCACACCCTCGGCCCGGCATTACTTTGCCGTGGTGAGCATTTGACGCTGGTGGGAGCCAGCTACACCACGATGCAGTGTTTGGCTGTTGCCCAGACGCTTGCAAGACAAGGGATTAACTGTGACGTGATTGACCTGCGTGTGATCAACCCGCTTGACTGCACGCTGGTAGCGCAGTCCGTTGAAAAAACCGGACGTTTGCTGGTCGTTGATGGCGGCTGGAGCACCTGTGGCCTGGCAGGTGAAGTGATTGCCCAATCGGCAGAAAAAGTACCTCTTGGTGCATGGAAACATCCGCCAAGGCGTTTGACGTTACCAGACGCGCCTGCGCCTTCTGCGGGCAATCTTGAGCAGCTGTATTATCCAAAAAACAGTGACATTGAACGCATTGCAAGGCACTGCGTTGGCTTGATGCCATGATTTTTTGAATGTCACGAGTCCCACAGAGTTCACGCCATGTTAAAGCGCCTTTTTGATATTGTTGTCAGCTTATTTGTGTTGCTGCTAGCGTCGCCAATTCTTTTGAGCGCCTGCTTTTTAGTATGGTGGCAAGACAAGCATTCGCCTTTTTATGTTGCGCCGCGCGTTGCCAAAGATGGCGGTACATTTCGCATGGTCAAACTGCGGTCCATGGTGAAAAATGCCGACCATAGCGGCGTTGACTCTACTGGCGCGAACGACATGCGCATCACAGCAGTAGGGCACTTTATAAGGCGTTATAAACTTGACGAGTTGACGCAGCTTTGGAATGTTCTCAAAGGTGATATGAGCCTGGTTGGCCCCAGGCCCAATGTCAAACGTGAAACGGACATGTATACCGCCGTCGAGCGTGGCTTGCTGGCTGTCAGGCCGGGTATCACTGATTTTGCGTCTATCGTGTTTGCTGATGAAGGGGATATTTTGGCACCGCATGCCGACCCCGACCTTGCCTACAACCAACTCATTCGTCCCTGGAAGAGCCGATTGGGGCTGTTTTATACTCAAAATAGCTCGCTTTGGGTTGATATACGATTGTGTGTCATGACGGCCTTGTGTATCGTTAATCGAAAAGGTGTTCTGCGAGAACTTTCGAAGTGGTTAGGTAGATTAGGTGCTGATGACACACTGGTGCGCGTCAGCTTGCGGCAAGACACCCTGGTACCTACGGCGCCGCCTGGTTCAACTGAAGTTGTGCAGTCCAGAACATAAAACTGAACTGCCCATTTCATGCATTGCTAAGCAACAGGAGAACAACATTCGAGCTTTCCGTAAAAACGCTGGTCCTGCAAACCTTGGCTTTATAGCCTTAAAGGCTGCTGTTCTCTGGCTTTGCTTGCCATTGATGGTTTGGGCGCAACCTGCGATATCGGATGATGGTTTGCGGCTTGCGCCTTCTCAGGACCTCGGCTCAAGAGCTACTTCCGATTACATCTCTACGGGTGCTGCACCCATCAGCATTCGTTCCACACCGGCGCCGTCCAATAACCCCATCCGTATTGATGCCGGTACGCGACTGCAAATCAACAGCGGTTTTGACGCCAATTCCGGTAATAGCAACGAAGGGTCTTTGCTGCGCCAGAGCAGTGCTGCTGAAGAAAACTTCGCTATCAACAACCGCTCGCGCACAGAGTTCCAGCAACTCATTTTTAAAACACGTGGCAAAGACATTGAGCATTTCGGTTTATCCCTGTTCGGGGCACCGCCGACAAGCTACGCGCTGGTAGACCGCATCACGCCACCTGCTGATTACGTCATTTCTCCTGGAGACGAAATACGTGTTCGGGCTTGGGGCCAGGTGGATATTGACTTTGTAGCAAAAGTTGAGCGCACTGGGGTTTTGTATATTCCTCTGGTTGGCGGTGTTTCCGTTGCCGGTGTGAGCTTTAGTGAGCTTAAAAATATTATCCGTAACCGTATCGCGCGACAGTACAAGGGCTTTGAGCTTGAAGTCACTCTCGGTCAGATAAACATGATGCAGGTGTTTGTGACAGGTCGGGCCGCCAAGCCTGGCGCTTACACCATTGGCGGGCTCAGCAGTCTGATCAACGCCATATTTGCAGTAGGCGGCCCAGCAGACAACGGCAGTTTGCGAAAAATTCAGCTCAAACGCAATGACAAGATCGTCACGGAGCTGGATTTGTATGACTTCATTACCCGGGGTGACAAGTCAAAAGACGTCAGGCTGCAATCGGGTGACGTGATCTATTTCCCACCCGTTTTGGGCTACGCTGCTATTGCGGGTAGTGTGCAAAATTCTGCGATTTACGAGGTCACACCGAAAAGTACGCTCAAAGAATTGATTGATCTTGCGGGTGGCTTGTCGACTACCGCAGGTGCTGGCAGAGTCATTGTCGAACGCATTGAGAACCGTCAGTCCCGCGTTGTTGCTGAATTCAACACCGACCCCAGCCAGACCAGCCGTCTGGTACAAGATGGTGATGTGGTGCAAATTAACCCTATCTCCCCGCGCTTTGAAAATGCAGTCACTTTGCGCGGACACGTACCGGAGGCACAGCGCTTGCCGTTCGTCAAAGGTATGCGCGTTACTGACGTTGTACCCAATCAAATGTCTCTTTTGGCCAATCAATATTGGCAAAAGCGCAATGAAAAAGGGCGCGGCTACCACTGGTTGCTTGATAAACCGATTACCGGTGGCCGTGTGGCTGCCAACCAGCCATTGACCCCTTCTGAAGCTTTGGGTAGCCGTCAAAGTGCGATTGGTGTGGACCGTAACTCGGGCAGTAGCAGCAGCCGGGACACGTCTGACCGACTTCGTGTGGCTAAGCCTGATGGGATCACGCCTCTGGGTCGTGTCCGTGCTAGCAATGGTGACGATTTCTCTGGCGATGAGCCGATTTACAAAACCTTGAGTCGGCCTTCTGGTGCGCGCGCGGACATGCTGGACGAGTTGACCAACTCGAGTCAGGATATTTATTGGGAATACGCGCTGATTGAACGCTTTGACCCTGCTACTCTAAAAACTATTTTGCTGCCTTTCCATCTCGGAAAAGCCATTGTTGAGCGCGATACCCAAGAAAATAAAGTGCTTGAACCTGGTGATGTCATCACCATTTTCTCGCAGCGCGATATTCGCGTGCCGGTGGAGCGCCAGTCGCAATATGTGCGGATTGAAGGTGAAGTATCGCGACCTGGCATTTACCAAATTTCGTATGGTCAAAGTATCGCCAGCGTCATCGCACAAGCGGGTGGGTTGACTGACAATGCATACGTATTTGGCTCTGAGCTGGTGCGCGAAGAGACACGCGAACTTCAGCAGCAGGAACTGGACAGTCTGGTGGATCGACTCGGGGAATCGCTGGAACGCAGCGCCAGTACCCGTTTGCGGGAGTCTTTGGATGGTGGGGGCGGCGGCACGCCTGACGGGGGGGCCGGTTTACTCGACTCCCAGCGACGGTTGGTGAAAAAGCTGCGGCTGGTACGCGCAAGCGGCCGCATTTTGCTGGACGTTGAGGCGGGTGCCCAGACCAGTCCCGGCCAACTTGAAAAGCTTGATGTTGCCATTCAAGATGGCGATCGTCTGTACATTCCAGCAAAACCGTCTACTGTTTTTGTGCTCGGCGCTGTGAATCGACCAAACGCCATGATTTACCGCCCGGGCCGGAGTGCTCAGGACTATATTGCTTCTGCCGGTGGCGTTACCAAAGATGCTTTGCCGCGTGACGTGATGGTCGCGCGTGCCAACGGCAGCGTCGAAAGCATGAACGCTGGTTCACGTTCATTTTTTGGTGGCAGCAGCACTGCCATACTTCCTGGCGACACCATTTTGGTACCAGAAGACACTGATATATTCACCACCCGTCGGGTATTGCGGGATTGGACACAAATTATTTACCAGGGTGCACTGGGTGTTGCAGGTTTACGCCTCTTGTCGGACGTGTTTAAAAAATGAGCGCCGCCATCTCTCCGGAAGCTAACCCAAACCCGGACGAGCGCGCTGACACCGATATTTTTTCGGCACTCAAGCCGCTTGCGTTTCGCAGCCTGCTGGCGGGTATTTTTTTGGCTTTTTTTGCGGGCTTGGTGACTTTTGCTGCCAGCTATTTACTCGACGATGAGTATCAAAGCAGTGCCCGTGTTTTGCCGCCCTCTCTGTACAGTGTTTCATCACGTATCGGAATTTATAGCGCCGACTCCTTGAATGATCGCATGGCTGATCAGTTAAATGTTCGCTACCAGAGCGATATTGCCATGAGCGTTCTCAAAAGCAGTACTGTTGTGGATGCTGTCGTCAAACAGGAAGATTTGGTGAAACATTTTGGTGTGACCAGCGTGCGTAGGGCCCGTGACAAGCTGATGGATGCAACGCGCGTGTCAGCTGGGCGTGATGGCGTCATCGTGATTCAGGTGAGCGATCGCAGCAGCACAAAAGCGGCAAGCATTGCAAATGCTTATTTGAGTTCAATAGAACGCTACGTTGTTGACTTTATCAATACCAACGCCAAAGCTCGCGCGGATGCCATTCGCATGCAACTGGGTATGGCTCAAAAGCGGCAGAGTGAGTTGGACAGTGTTTTTGTTGAAGTTCAATTGCGCACCGGTATCGTCAAGCTGGCGGGTGATGGCGCTTCTGCCAGCAGTGCCAACCTGGCTGATCTGCGCCAGCGGCTCGCCGTGCGCGAGGCGCAACTACAGGCCATGGCGGTTTATGCCACTCCCGGTAACCCGGCTTATACGCGTGTCAATGCAGAAGCTGCTGGTTTGCGCGCGCAAATCACGGCCATCGCTGGGCCTAGCCGTGATGCGGGTGACATGAGCGTACGTGAGATTCAATACCAGCGTGCTTTGCGCGATGTACGCAGCAGCGAAGAAACGGTCGATGGTCTGCGTAAACAGCTGACGCAGGCAGAGTTTGAAGCCATGAGCAAACTTGCCGGTCTGCAAGTCATTGAGCGCGCCAGCCCCAACGAGCTGCGCAGTGGCCCGCGCCGTTCACTGATGGCGGCGATAGCCGCATTGACGGTTTTGCTGATTGTTGTGCTTTGGTTTTTATGGCGGGTTCGCCGCTACAGGTTAAATGTTGGACATCCTGATACTTTTCAGGCTGCATGATGGCTGGTGACTCGCTACGGCGTGGTCTGATGGCGAATTACCTGGGCAAAGGCTTTTGCGCTTTGCTCAGTCTTATTTCATTGCCTATTTTGTACCGTCAACTAGGCTCAGAGGCATTTGGGCTCTTTGGCCTGTTCTTTTCTGTGCAGGCGGTATTGGGTGTTTTTGATTTTGGTGTGGGTGCGGCCATGCAGCGCGATTTGGCGGCTTTGAATGCCAGCGCCAGACAAATTCGCCCCGCCGATGTGGTTGCTACCTTGCAACGCATTGAGCGCCTGTTATGGGCCATCGCCATGACGGTCTGCGTTATTGCTTTTGGCTTGAGTTCTTACCTGGCGGGGCACTGGTTAAGGGTTCAGTCCCTGCCCGCTGCATTGGTGGCAAGCGCTCTGGTATGGATAGCGATTGCTGCCGCCTTGCAGTTGATCGGCAGTTTTTACTTGGGCTGCTTGAACGGTTTACGCTTGCACGCGCAGACCAACATCATTCAAAGCAGTCTCTGGGCGGTGCGATTTGTCATGTTGATGATCTGCGTTCAGGCGGGTGTTGCACCCAACGCCAGCATGAGCTTGGCTGTGCTTTCTGTCTTGCAGGTGTGGGCGGTTGCCAATGCCATGCTGGTGGTTTGGGCCAAGATCAATTTAAAGCGTGCCTTGCCTGAAACGTCAGGTGTATCAGGTACTGCTTACCTGCGAAAAGCGGCTCAGTTCGGTTTGCCATTGGTGGCAACCACCACGCTCATCATGCTGTTTAACCAGGTCGACAAAATAGCAGCAAGCAGACTCGTCACATTGGAAACGCTGGGCAAGTACACGATTGTCTGGAGCGTTGCCGAGGTGATGTACCTCATGTACCAACCCATTTACACCAGTTTTTTGCCTGTGTTTGCGGGGCGTTTCGCAGTGGCACAAGACGCGGGACATTCCTCTGAACTGAGCCAAAGTGTCTTACTTGCCTGGCAAATGATGACGGTCGCTGTTTTTCCTGTCGCTGTGGTTATTTTCGCTTTGTCTGGCCTGGTTGTTTTTGCATGGACAGGCGATATGCAGCTGGCGCAGACCAGCTCTGGCGTGCTTCGCTGGGTCATCGTGGGTGCGGGCATCAACGCATTTTTGTTTATTCCGTTCGCATTGCAACAAGCTGCGGGCGACATGCGTCCCTGGGCATGGCGCATTGCCTTGTCGCTGCTGCTCTACGCGCCTTTGGCCATCGCCGCCATCAGCCATTGGGGCATGTTGGGTGCGGCAGCCGCCTGGTGTGTGGGCAGCGCGTGCCTGGCGTTTTGGCTTGCCAGCGCCAGTATCCAGTCTTTGGGGCGTCAAGGGCTGCACGTCAACGATGGCAAAGGCATGTTTACAAGCAGTCTAAAAACGCTCATTATTTGCAGCATGGTGGCTGTGCTGGTGTCGCTGTTCCCATTGCCTGCAGACCGTTATGGTGCAGCGGCACTGACGCTTGGCACGCTGGCTTTGTGTCTGCTGCTTGCCTTGCGCAGCCAGCCAGGTGTCTGGGCTTTGTTTGTGCAGCTTCTGCATAGCTTGCGAAGCAAGAACCGCAGCAGTGCCTCATCATGATGATGTTATTGCGCAATGTGGTATATCAATTGGCAAGCCGTACCAGCAACACGCTGGCCTGGTGCCGTGCTTCTTGGCAGGGGGTTCGCCTGGGGCGTGGCGCTGTCATCAGCCTGCGGGCAGACGTGGCAGCGGCCAGCTATCTGGGCCAGGTTCAGGTAGCGCGCGATGTACGTATCGGTTTTGGCAGCTACATCAACTCTGGCTTGATTGACAGTGGCCATATTGGTTGTTGGTGCGCCATCGGCTACAACGTGCAGATTGGGCCCTGGGAGCATGACACCCAGCAAGCGTCCATGTCGCCTGTTTTTATGAAGCGTTTTTACCCGACGGCCAAACCTGAAGCCGATCAGCCGGCACCGCCGCAGATTGGCAACGCTGTCTGGATTGGCAGCGGGGTGATTGTTTTGCGCGGCGTGCGGATTGGCGATGGTGCGGTGGTGGCTGCGGGGTCGGTCGTGACGCGCGATGTTGTCGCTTATACCGTGGTGGGCGGCATCCCTGCGCGCTTCATCAAACATCGTTTTGCCGAACAAACGCAGCTAGAGCAAGCGCAAATGGCTTTGGAGTCAGCGCTGCGTTCAATCGCCACCGCTTCATGATCCAGCGCACACGCGATCTGAAACTCAGCCAGCCTGCTGCCATGCTGGCGCTTGAGCAGAAAACAAAAACATGGGCCGTTGCCATCGCCATCCTGCTGGCTATCTTCGTGATGGCCAGCTTGAGCTTGCAAGGTCATCCGTTTCGATTGACGCTGTATGTATGCGCCTACGCAACCATCGCGATGGGCTACTTTGCCTACACGGCGGCTGATCACGGCTTTGACGTACTGCACCCTTCGTTTGGTCTCTTTTTGCTGTTATTTTTGTACTCGCTGTCGTCGGCATTGTTCGTTGAAACTGAAAAGACAACTTTCTACAACGAAACGTTGATGGCAGAGGTTTATCCGATCTACTACTGGGCTTGTGGCGTAGGCGCAGCGGGCTTGGCGCTTGGGCTGGCTGCTCGCCGCTTGAGTGGTATCCGGCGAAGTGAGGTCAAAGACATCACCGACGTTGCGAATGTACGGCTGCGCAGCACCATGCTGTGGTCTGCTTTGGTGTTGTGTATCATTTTTTTACCTTTCATTTATCCCAAATTCAATTTCGTTTCTGTCCGTTCTTATTATGAAATTGCACTCAGTTCGCGGGTTGAGCGTCTGGCCGATGATTCTGCGGGTGTGCTGGATGTTTTGACGCAATACCTGCCGCTGACCTTGTTGCTGGCAAGCTGCGCTTATGCCATACAGAACGCGCAAGTCAAACGCTGGCAGCGGTTGACTGCGTTGGCACTATTTGGTGCCTACGTCGTCACTGGTTTTTTGGCTGGTGAGCGCTACACCATCTTGTACTGCGGCGTGGTCATGCTGGCATATCGTCACTTTCGCATCCAGCGCGTTAGCGCCGTGCAGGCCATGGTTGGCGGGCTGCTGGGTTATGTACTCATGAACCTGATTCCCATCGTTCGGGGCAGCGCGAATCCAGCCTTGATGCTTCAGGTACTGATGGATAACTTTGGTACGCAAGGGTTGACTGATTTTTCACTGACGTACAGTAACGAGCTGGTTACCGCGACCAATTTGCATCGCCATATTCAAGGCATGTTGCTGGGTGAAACCAGCTACAACTATGGCTACTCGCTGGTGACCGATTTGTTGGTATGGATTCCACGCCTGATTTACCCGAACAGGCCGCTGCCTATTTCAGAGCAGTTTGTTGAGGTGTTTTACCCCGGTGTGCGCGATATGGGCGGAGGCTACGGGTTTTTCATCATTCAGGAAGGCTATTGGGCGTTTGGTGTGTTTGGCGCTTTTATTTTCATGGCGCTTTTTGGCTGGATTGTGGACGGCTTGTACCGACAGGTCCTCAAGTTCCAAAAGTACGACCTGGTTTTATTCTTGTACGCAGCGGTGTATGCCGACATCGTCCTGGCGTCCATTCGCTCTGGTATTGTTGGCTCGTTTAAGGCAGGCATGCTGCATGCGTTCCCTTTCATTTTTGTGTTGCTCGTACACGCTTTGCGCGAGCGCTACAACGCCAAGCGCTTGCGGTCCGCATGAAAGTTGTATCGCCCTTGAATGTATGGCTAGTCACGACAGGTGAGCCCCTGCCGCTTGACGAAGGCGGTGTTCGCTTGCTGCGCCACGGTATCGTGGCGGCCATGATGGTGAAGCGGGGTTGGCAAGTCACGTGGTGGACATCCAATTTTGACCACACCACCAAAGTTATCCGTCATGCTGACAGTCTTCCAGTGATTCAAACTGTCATGCCGGGTTACCGATTGATCCTGCTTTCCAGCCGTGGCTATGCAAAAAACGTCTCCTGGGCACGCATTGCTGATCACCGCGAAATAGCCACTGGCTTCACCCGCTTTGCAGATGCTGAGCGCGCACCTGATGTGATTTTGTGCTCCTACCCAACGATTGAACTGGCCGGGGCGGTGACACGCTATGGTGCCAGGCAGGGCGTTCCTGTCATGCTTGACGTGCGCGACCTGTGGCCCGATATCTTCATTGAATTGGCACCACGCGGTATGCAATGGCTGGCGCGTTGTTTGCTCTGGCCGTACAAGCGGCAAGGCCAAAAGGCCTTGCAACGAGCGCATGCACTGATCGCCATCACAGAACCGATTCTTGACTGGGCTTGCGCCTATGCTGGCCACAAGCGCAGGCCTGTTGACAAGGCCTTTGCTTTGGCCTGCCCAGACCCGCAACCCCTGGCGGCGCAAACCTTGCAGGATGCCGCACTGCGCTGGCGTCAGCGGGGCGTTAATCAAACGCATTTTGTGCTGTGTTTTTTTGGTGCCTTGGGCCGACAATTTGACTTTGATACAGTTTTGCATGCTGCCACCTTGCTAGAGCAACAATGCCCGCAAGCCTTGGTCGTGTTGTGTGGGCAAGGGCAAGCGCTGCAGCATCTTCAAGCCGAGTCGGCAAAGCGCCCCAACCTGGTGGTCCCCGGTTGGTTGGGCCAGGCAGACTTGCAAAGCCTGATGCATATCAGTGCAGCCGGGCTGGCCCCGTACATCAACGAGTACAGTTTCACGCTCAGCGTGCCTAACAAAATCATCGAGTATTTATCAGGAGGGCTGCCTGTGTTGTCGTGCCTGAAGGGACATGCCCAGGCGCTGCTTGAAGCCAACGATTGCGGCTTGGCCTATCAAGAACATGATGCCCAGTCTTTGTGTGATGGCGTTTTAAAACTGTTCAATGATCCGGATCTGCGCAGCCGCCTGAAACGCAATAGCCTGCATCTTTACCTCACGCACTTTACCGCTGAGAAAGTCTACGGCGATATGCTTGACCATCTTGCAGCAGTTGCCCAACACCGCGTGGTCACGACATGAAGCTGAACGTTGACCGACCCGCCAGGCGCAAAAGTGCCGACCTGCGCTGCCTGTGGGTACACAATTTTGACCCCGCCATTCCTGTGGGCGGTGTATTCATGCACACGCTGGCTGATGCCATGCAAGCGTGTGGTGTCAATGTTGATTTGCTCTACACGGGCAAGCTGTCCAGTCCGCTGGAGATTTGGCGTGCGCGGGCCTTGCTGCGTGAAATTGAAGGCGGCTTTGACATTGTTCACGCGCAGTACGGCTCCATGTGTTCGCTGGTGGCCAGCGCGGCCACCATTCGCAAGCTCATTTCATTGCGCGGCTCTGACTGGTATGACATTCCCAGCGGGCCATGGGATCAACGTCTGCACGGCGCTCTGGCCAATGCACTCACGCGCCGTGGGCTGCCTTACTACGACCGCACTGTCGTGATGTCTTACAGCATGCGGACTGACATCGAAAAACGCAAGCAGGGCGCCGTGCAAAAAATAGACGTGGTGCCCGATGGGCTTGATCTGGAACTGTTTTTACCGATGGACAGGCAGCATTGCAGGCAAGCACTGGGACATGGCGATGACAAGCGCCCCTGGGTATTGTTGACAACGCTGTTTGAAGACAATCCGATCAAACGCGTGCCCCTGGCACGCGAGGCGGTTGAGCGTGCGCGCCAGCAACTGCCAGACCTGGTTTTGAAAGTCGCCAGCGATGTGCCGCACCGCGACATGCCGCTTTGGGTCAATGCCTGCAACGTCATCCTGATGACCTCTGTCCATGAAGGCTGGCCCAATGCGATAAAAGAATCACTGGCCTGCAACGTCCCTTTTGTGTCAACCGACGTGAGTGACCTCGGCCTTATCAGCGCGTTAGAGCCAAGCTGTAAAACCGTAGTGGCCCACCCCCAGGCACTGGCCGATGCGCTGGTACACACCTTGCAAAATCCAACATTAAACAACCTGCGCAGTTATGTCAAAGACATGGAGGTCAACGTTGTGGCCCGGCGGCTGCGCCACATTTACTATGAAATGATGGACACGCCATGTGCGGTTTAGGCGCTATTGTCCAGCTGCACCCTGATTCACAGGCGCTAGAGCGCAGCTTGCACGCGCTTGAGCATGCGCAAAGCCACCGCGGGCCAGATGGCAGAGCGATACGCATCGAGGCGCTCATGGCACCTGGCGCGCCTGCCAACCGTTTATTGGGACTGGCCCACCAGCGTCTGGCCGTGGTGGACCTGACAGCGCGCGCAAACCAGCCTATGGTCTCGTCTTGCGGGCGCTATGTACTTTGCTACAACGGAGAAATTTACAACTACAAAGAGCTGGCTCAAGCCTTGCGCGATGACGGTGATGACAGCTTGGCTCTGGACGCTGGCGATACAGCGGTGCTGCTGGCCTGCCTGATGCGTTGGGGCTCCGCAGCGCTACAAAAGTTCAATGGCATGTGGGCATTGGTTTTGTATGACCGCACGGCCTGCACCTTGCTGATGGCGCGTGACCGCATGGGTGTCAAGCCGCTCTATTGGTCGCTGGACGCGGATGGCTTGGTGATTGCGTCGGAGATCAAAGGCATTTTGGCTGCGACGGGCAAGCGGTATCCGCTCAATGAGGATGTAGTCGCCCGGCATCTTGCCCAATCATTGGCTGATACTGATACGCAAACCATGTTTCGCGGCATCGATGCTGTACCAGCCGCCAGCTTTGCGGTGGTCCACTTGAGCCATCTTGACAGCCGGGCATTGAGGCCCAAATTCGAGTATTTTTGGCAACATCCGTTTGAGCTGCAAACGCCGTTACAGGTGCAAGCCGATCCTGAGTACCTGTGCTTTTTGCTACAGGATGCGGTACGTATTCGACTACGCAGTGATGTGCCATGCGGCCTGCTGCTGTCGGGCGGGCTCGACAGCTCCTCCATTTTGGCTGCAGCGCATGCCCAGCAGCTAGACTTGCAGGTACTGTCAGCGACCAGCCACGACCCCGCCAGCAGCGAAGAGTATTGGGTCAAACAAATGGCCCGCCAGTGTCGCATCAAGCCGATCTGGATACAGATTGATGAAGACCCCCTGTCCATACTTGCAGACCTTGGCCAGGCCAGCCGCTTTAACGATGCGCCTTTGCCCGGGCTGGCCATGATTGCGCAGCAGCGCCTGATGCTGGCCGCTAAAGACAAAGGCATGGTGGTGGTACTTTCCGGGCAGGGCGCTGACGAGCAATTGGGCGGCTACAACAAGTTCTTTTACTTTTATTTACGGGAGCTGGTCAGCCAGGGGCGATGGGCCGAGGCTTGGGCACAGGCGTGGCGCTGCTTTGCGCGTGGAACCGTGCTCAACGAATTCAGCCTGTCGGAGGCCAAGCGCTATTTGCCCAGCATTAATTTTGGTAGAGCTTCCATCCTGGGGGCGCGCTTGGCGCAAGCCCAGCTTTGCGACATGGCATCAAGCGGCGGCTACCGCGAACGCGAGTGGCGTGACGTGCAGTCTCTGTCGATACCCCTGCTGTTGCACTGCGAAGACCGCATGTCCATGTCGTGTGGTCGCGAGACGCGCCATCCCTTCATGGACTACCGTATTGTGGAGTTTTTGGCCACCGTGCCTGCGCATCAGAAGTTCCAGGGCGGTTGGCCCAAGTGGCTGCTGCGCGAGGCCATGCGCCATGACTTGCCCACGTCGATTACCTGGCGTCGCGACAAGAAGGGTTTTAACATTCCCGAGGCCAAGTGGTTGAGGTCTGATTTTGTGCCATACGTGCAGCGGTTGTTGGCGGGCCCACTTTTGTGCGTTGACCACGGGCTTGTTAACCTGACAGCGCTCAAGGCGGCATACCAGCGGTTTTTAGCCGGATCGACGGGTGCCTCATACAAAGACGTGTTGTCTGTCATCACGCTTGAGGCGTGGCTGCGCGAGTATGCACAGCACATCGCCAGCGCTTAAAACGGCGCGTCAGGTTGAGCGCTGGCTGAAGCTGGTTTGATGCGGCGGGGTTTGGCTGTCAGGGTGGGTTTTGCAGCCACAAAGGCGGCTTCAACCGTGCTGTCCATCACCACGCCATTTACCGCGCCTTCTGCGGCATCCACCACGGGTCTGCCGACAGACGTTTTTTTCGGCTTGGGTGCAGCCTCAAACTTGCTGTACTTGGCTAAAGTGGTCACCATTTGGCCGTAAATGCGTGGGTTGGCGGCGACGCATTCGTTTTCGTACAAAAACTCGGACTCGCCGGTGTAGTTGCCGACCAGGCCGCCCGCTTCAGTCACCAGCAGTGAGCCTGCGGCCACGTCCCAGGGCTGGAGGCCGCTTTCAAAAAAGCCGTCGCTAAAACCTGCGGCCACGTAGGCCAAATCAAGCGCCGCAGCACCGGGGCGGCGCACGCCTGCGGTCTGGCTGATGATCTCGCCCAGCATGCTCAGGTGCTGCTTGAGCTTGTCGCCGGGGCGGTAGGGGAAGCCGGTGGATATCAAACATTCTTGCAGGCGGGTGCGTTTGGACACGCGGATGCGGCGGTCGTTCATGTACGCGCCACGGCCTTTGGTGGCGCAAAACATGTCGTTGCGGGTCGGGTCATACACCACGGCTTGCTCAACCTTGCCTTTGACGGCCAGCGCAATTGAAACGCAGTAGACCGGAAAGCCATGAATGAAGTTGGTCGTGCCGTCGAGGGGGTCAATGATCCACACAAAGTCAGAGCCTGCTGCGCCATGCTCGCTGCCAGATTCTTCGGCCAGAATGCCGTGGGTGGGGTAAGCGGTCAGCAAAGTCTCAATGATGGCGGCTTCGGCTTTTTGGTCGATGTCGGTGACAAAGTCGTTGATTTGCTTGGTTGAGACGCGAACCGATTCAACGTCCAGCGCGGCTCGGTTGATGATGGCGCCAGCGGCGCGCGCAGCCTTGATGGCCACATTGAGCATGGGGTGCAGGTTTGCTGACATAGAGGTGGGAAAGAACGGGCAAGGCTGTAATCCGACAATCGGAGGCAGCGACAATGCTATTTTACCTTGTCACCTTGCGGTTAATATTTTGAAAACCCGTTTCATCCTCATCAACACCAGCCACGCAGGCAATGTGGGCGCTGCGGCGCGCGCGATGAAAGTCATGGGCTTTGACGATCTGGTGCTGGTCGCCCCGCGCTGGGCCAACGTGCTGCGGCGTGAAGAAACCATCCAGCGGGCCAGCGGTGCGCTGGATGTTTTGAAGAATGCGCGGATTGTTGACACGCTGGACGAAGCGCTAGACGGCATGACGCACTTGTGCGCCACCGCCATGACGCCGCGAGACTTTGGCCCGCCCACCATGGCACCGCGTGCGCACTTCAAGTCGCTATTAAATGAGGAGCTGCTCGCGCCCGAATCTATTGGGTTAGAGGCCAATTTAATAGGTAAAAACGGCTTAAAACCGCCTCAAAATGCTGAAAAACCTGACGGCGTGGCCTTTTTGTTCGGTTCTGAGCGCTTTGGCATGCAAAACGAAGATGTGTACCGCTGCAACGTGGCCTTGAGCATCCCCACCGACCCGAATTTTGGCTCGCTGAACTTGGGTGCGGCAGTTCAGTTGATTGCCTATGACTGGCGAGAGGCTTTGGGCGGGTTTAAGGTTCAGCAGGCCACGGCAGAACCCAAGCTGGCCGATGCCAGACAAGTCGCAGGCATGCTGAAACACCTGCAAGAGGCGTTGGTAGCGATTGACTTTTTAGACCCCGCCGCACCCAAAAAGCTCATGCCGCGCCTGAACCAGCTGGTCAACCGAGCCCAACTGAGCCCGGAGGAAATCCATATCTTGCGCGGCATTGCCAAGAAAATGATGTTGCTGAAAAAAGCGCCGCCAGCGCCGTCTGCGGCTGACCACTAAACTAGCCCTATGTTTTCACGCCTCCGCTCCGACATCGCCTGCATCCTCGACCGCGACCCGGCCGCCCGCACCACCTGGGAGGTGCTGACCTGCTACCCCGGCCTGCATGCGCTGGTGCTGCACCGCCGCGCGCACTGGTGCTGGCACCACGGCTTCAAATGGCTGGGGCGGTTCATTTCTCATATTTCTCGCGGGCTGACGGGCATTGAAATTCACCCCGGCGCAAAAATTGGCGAACGCGTGTTTTTTGACCATGCGATGGGCGTGGTGGTGGGTGAAACCGCCGAGATCGGCGACGGCTGCACCATTTATCAAGGCGTGTCTTTGGGCGGCACCTCGCTGTACAAGGGGGCCAAGCGCCACCCGACGCTGGGCCGCAATGTGGTGGTCAGCGCAGGTGCCAAAGTGCTGGGTGGTTTTCTGGTCGGCGACGGGGCCAAGATTGGCAGCAATGCGGTGGTCATCAAACCGGTGCCTGCGGGGGCGACGGCGGTGGGTATTCCGGCGCGGATTATTCCGTCCAAAGGCGATGCTTCAGCCGACGTCACGCCGACCACCTTCGCAGCCTACGGCATCACACTCGATGACGACCCGGTATCGCAGGCCATGAAGGGCTTGATCGACAACGCATCAACGCAGGAGCAGCAGATTGCGCTGCTCTGGCAGGCGATTGAAAAACTGTCTAAAAACGGCAATGGCAAAGATTGCGTGCCGAGTGATGCCGCACTTGAATGCACGTTTGAGGCGGACAAGTTAACCCAATTGATGGGCAAATAAAGCCTCGGTTTTCAGGCTTGAGCGCGCAGCGCAAGCTCAACAAAATCAGCCGCCGCCAGGCACTGCCTGTCTGCACGCGGCCCGGCAATGATTTGCAGGCCCATCGGTTGGTCTGTCACACCCACAGCACCCGCTACATTCACGCACGGCAGGCCCAGCAGCGTCCAGGCCCGGTTAAAGGTGGATGCACCTGTGCTGGCATAGCCCAGCGGTGCTTCATCTGGTGCGCTGGGGGTCATCAGCACGTCGAAAGCGCCAAACCAGTCGGCGCAGGCCATTCGGGCGGTGTGGGCCGTTTGCTGCGCGGCCTCGTAAGCTGCTGCGCTGATGCAGCTGGCTGCCATCAGGTAGTCGCGCAGCAGGGGTGACAGGGCTTGTGGATGCGCATCAACATCGCGTGCCATGGTGCGCCAGACTTCAAAGCCCTGAATCACATCCTGCGCGTCAAAAACGTCTTTCATCCACATCGGCAGGGTGATGCTGACCACCTCTGCACCTTGGGTGCGCAAAGCTGCGCTGGCAGTGTTGATGGCCAGTTGCGCACTGGGCGATACCGGCCCCCACGGGTAGGCCACAGGCACGCCAATCAGCCATGGTTTTTGGGGCTTATCGCCTAATGCCAGTGCAAAACCACTGACAGCCTCAGCAAACCAGGCGACATCGCGCACGCTGCTGGCAAACAGGCCCACGGTGTCGAGTGACCATGAAAAGCACTTGATGCCCGACGTGGGCAGCAGGCCAAAGCTGGGTTTGAAACCCGTTACGCCGCAATACGAGGCAGGCCGGATCACCGAGCCACTGGTTTGCGTGCCGACTGCAAACGGCACCAGGCCAGCGGCCACGGCGGCAGCAGAGCCCGCCGATGAGCCGCCTGGCGTACGACCGGGAGCGTTCGGGTTGAGCGTCGCGGTGGGGTTTAAAAAAGCAAACTCGGTGGTGCTTGACTTGCCAATCACCAGCCCGCCAGCGCGCTGTATCGCGCCGATGATGGTGGCATCGATTCTGGGTGTTTGCTCGGCTGTTGTGCCCTTTGCGTACAGGGCTGAGCCATAGCGAGTGGGCAGATCGGCTGTGTCAATGATGTCTTTGACCGCGACAGGCAGGCCTTGCAGCGGACCGATGCCGCTGGCCTGCAATTGCTTTAACTGGCCAAGTGCAGCAGGCAAATCAAGCCGCGCGGTAAATGCGCCCAGCGCGGTATCTTCAACGTCAATACGGGCTAAGGTTTCAGCCAGCATATCAGCCGCTGCCAATGAGCCATCTGCCAGCAGGGCAGCCTTGTTGATTGCTGACATTTGGGTACTTCTAGAAATTCAGATTTTCGGGATGAAGTGCAAGGCGCCCGGAGCGCAGGACACCGGAATGCACTTGTGTGCATGAGGATTCCGAGCACCGC
>JAYWBS010000292.1:0-8742 GCA_043781295.1 Polaromonas sp. | reverse complement strand
AGGCGCAAGCCCTGGGCAAACCATGCAAAAGGAATGATGTTGTTGAAGAATTTTTCAGACGGCTGGTGGCAGCCTGTCATGGCTTCTTGCGGCTTGCCGTCCATGTCAATGCCTTCGACCTGAAAAGTGGAAATTGGCATCGGCTGACGCTCATCGGTGATGTCGTAAATCCAGGTGAAGGCCGGTGCGCTGGGCCGCAACTTGGCCACATCTTCATCGGCTACCAGCAAAATGTTGCGCTCCTTGAGTAACCACGGAATCGGCAACGCCGTGTGCGTGGGATGCGGGTGTGCCGGGCTGCTGTTGACGCTTGAAATCAGCCTGGGCCGCGACATGTCGGCAATGTCCAGAATAAAAAACCCGTGATGCCAGTACGACACGTACAAGCGGTCGCCCAGGCGCAGCGGGTGGTGGCAGCGCGGCGTGACAAAGTCGTCCCACGGGTAAGCCTCACCACCCGCCACATGCTGGCCGGGAATCCACCAGCTGCCCACCTCTTCAGGCTTGGCCGGGTTAGCGAGGTCCAATATCTTCATGATGTTGCCGACGTACCCGTCTGCGGTAGGCGAGATGTAGGCATAGCGGCCATCAAAGCTGAAGCGGTGCACACCGCCACTGCCCGCGGTGCTGACTGGCCATTTGTTGATCAGCTTGGGCGCAGCAGGCTTTGACACATCAAAGATGCCCAGGCCACCGCCAAACTCGGGTGCGCCCTCACGAAACTTTTCGTAGTTGACGATCATGATGCCGTCTTGCGCACGCACCTTGTGCGAGTGCCAGCCCATGGGCACAGCCATCTTGAATAAAAACTTCGGGCGCAGCGGGTCTGACACGTCGTAGATGGACGTGCCATCTGGCGGGCGCATGTGCGAGACATACATGATGCTTTTGTCGACCCAGACCTGACCGCCACCGGGGCAGTCCACATGGCTGAGCAAACGGGTGTTGTGGGCGCGGGCCAAGGTGCTACCTTCAGACCAGGCGGACGAGGTCGCCGCCAGCGGTTTTGCCAAAGCGCTGCAACAGGCCAAACGCATCGAGCGCGTTTTCATCACTGGCGATAAACAAAATCACGGGCTCGGTGGGGCTGGTGTTGACCAGCTCCATCCAGCCGTTGCCGGGCACAGCTACGGTGTCAAACGTCTCGAAGTTAAAAGTCTCGCCATCCACAATGCACTGGCCCTGGCCTTCGAGCGGTGACACCAGCAGACTGGCGGTTTGCTTGAGTGGCAGCGTGCGCTCGCCAGGCCGCAGCATCTGCATGAAAAACGTCATCGTCTTGTACACGGGGCCACCGCGAATCGGGTGGGTGTATTCCACCGACAGCCCCTCGTAGGGGTTGCCGTCCCAGTCGCGGTTGCGCTCCAGGTAGTCGCGCATGGCCGCGTAGCGGTAGACATACATCGGCGACGAATCTCCGCCGCCCCGGCGATGGTCTACAAAACGCGGCGTCATGCCGCCTGCACCATACATGCGTGCCGAGTAGTCGGGCGTGAAGCGTGCCGTCTGCTGCTTTTTGATCTTGCCGTCTTCCTTGTAGTCATGCTCAAACTGCAAGGCGTTCAGCGTCTCGACCAGCGGGTAGTCAAGCACCGACAGATTGATGGCTGGCTCAGAACCCTTGTTGCCGTGGTTGTGCCAGGTGTCACGCGGGGTCAGCACCATATCGCCATGGCCAAACACGATGTCTTCGCCTTCCACGCCGGTAAAGTTTTGCTGCCCCGTCAACCCCAGGCGAATCGCGCTGGCGGTGTGACGGTGCGGCGGCATCACTTCGTGGGGGTCATTCAGGCGGTAAGCGGTGTACAGCGTGGTGACGGTGGCGCGTTTGGGTTTGAGGCCAGGGTTGACCAGAATCAGCGAGCGGCGGTCAGAGTCGGCGTGGTTGATCAGGCGGGCCGACTGCTGGATCAACGGTTCGAGGTCACGCTTGTAGCTCCAGTGAAAAGGCACCGCCTTGATGCCCTCCATCAGCTGTTTGATCTCATCGTGCTCCACATCCGACCGCTTGGCCCAGAACGGAAACAGGTGCTTCGTATTGATCTGCGCATACATGGCCTTGAGCTCGTCGTCCCGGCTGAGCGAGGCGGATGAAGTCACTTGCTTGGCAACAGCGTTTGTCATCTGTTTTCCTTTAAAAATCAACGCTAGTTTGGTAACGATGATTTAATTCAACCACTACCAACCAAATATGTCAACTATTCTGGATTGGTTGCATTTGGTTGTCAATTATGGTCATGCATCAAATGAGCCAGGAGCAAACCCCTGTCAGGCTGCCTGCTTAAGTGCAAAGCGCTATTTCATCCCTACAGAATGGACGCGTTAACCGTGACACAACCAAAATATGAATTTGGTTGTAATGCAGCGCCGCATGGTTTCAGTGCTGAGGCAAGCCGTGCCGAGCAAAGGGTTTTAATATGCTATTTTATTTATAGCTGCTTGCGCCCGTATTTGTTGGGCTACAGCCTGATTTAACACCCAAAAATGACCTTTTTTAAACCTCAAACCGTCCTGAGAGCTCCCGTTGCTCAAACGCGCATCAATTCAGTTGTTCAAACTACTTGAGCTTCTTGTAAGCCCGGTTCAGCTCAGCGCCCTTGCTCGTGTCCTGCAAACCCCTAGCCACATCAACTGCCGCCTGCTCAATCACCGGGTCAGGCGCATCTGCCGTCATGGCGACTGACTCATCCCTTTCGTTCGGCATTTTCAATTGCGCTTCATAAGAAGCATCGCGCGGTGTGGGCGGCCTGCCGACTCTGGCGCGCTGCGCTGGAAGCGGTATATGTGCTGATGCGGGGGTTTTGGGTTTGACCATGCCTTACTTTGCACGGGGCTTGCGCTGCTGCGCGTAGGTTGGTGTGGCTGTTGAGCGTAGGCGAGTGGTGGTTTGCTGAAGGTTGGTCAGATTAGTTTCACCTTACTGCTACATTATTAATAGCTGCTTGCGCCCGAATTTATTGGGCTAGCGACCAATTCGATACTTGAAAATGGCCTGTTTTAACTCAAAATAGCTTAGAAATCACCTCGAAACACCCGTCATTCCCGCGAAGGCGGGAATCCAGTGCCAGCAGCCAAATATGTGAATATTTACGTAGCCCTGAACATTGGTTTTACGACATGATGAAGTGGGGTTTGCGTGGTGCCATAACTCTTGTGAAGCGGGATTGTCGTGTCGATTGGAGTTGCATTGCAAGATCGGCGTCGGCAATGCCTTACGCTTGCAAAGGAGCGCTTGGTTGAATTGCAGCCTGCTAACTTTGCGAAGACGCAGTTGAGTGGCGGGTGACTGACAGATTGCACAGTCGATTCCTTTTTACGCATTTTGGGAGGTGAGCGATGGAAGCTAACAGACAGGTTTTTTTAGGAATTGGTATCGCGAAACCAACTGGTATGGTGGCCCTGCCGGGTGTCTATAACTCGATCAATGGCTATATGGACTGGGCGAACTCCCAAGGTTACGAAGCTGTGGCCCTTACAGACGAAACTACGCCTGTTGCCGCCAGCGACATAGCAAAAATATTGACAGCTATGTTTAACAAGCCGGTCTATCGCTTGGTCATTGCCTTTGTTGGGCATGGATTTCAAAACAGCACTGACCAGATTTGGATATTGAGTGATGGCCCTGATGTCAATACGGGGCGAATGTCACGCGATGCTTTGAGGGGAAGCCTGCGCACCTACGGTCCGCAACAAATCTGCATCATTGGCGACGCTTGCCGGGAGTCTAGATATTTTGAATCTGGAACAGTGTCGATTTTGAGCGATCGGCCAGGCCCGCCAAAGAAGGTATACCTGGACCTGTTTTCTTCGACATTGGCCAATCAACCCGCTTTCGCATTTCGCGCAAAGCCCGACCAAGAGGCGTTTTGCCTGTTTTCTGCGGTGGTACTCGATTTCTTGTGCGGCCGTGACCAGCGCGCGTTTCAGCTTGCAACAGGGCGTTCGCCAGATGTGACGACGCAGACGATCTACAACAGTCTGCCTGATGCGCTACTTGAACGTGGCGCGCTTCTTGGTGTCAATCAAGAACCCGACCTATCTCCTGGCTTTAAATATGGTGAAGACGTTTACTCTCGATTCAGAGTTACTCGTCCTGCCGCTGCGTCGGCTCGCAGCCCACTTAGCTGGGCAAAAAATCTCCCACCACCATCAGGCTTGCCTGGCATTTTGGGTGGGCTGATTGGCATTTCCGGGATCAGCGGTGTGCCAGACGTGGACGAGTTATTCGAGAAGTCATCACGACCAAAAGAATTGAATAAAGAGGTAGCGAATCACGCAGACGCTGGGGAGGCGATGCCCAAGCGAGTCTTACCGAGTTACGCTCAACTTTTGGCGAAGTCGGAATTCGACTTCAAAGCGCAACCAGCCATTGACGCAGACATTCTGCAAAAGTTTATTAAAGCAGGCACTGAGTACAACGAAGAACTGGTAGCCGTCGTACATCAAAGCGGGGCTACGCAAGGCTGGGGTCATATCGTCAATGAAGCGCCGACTGGTCACATTGTTAGCCCTATAAAGTTGGATTCTGGTGCTTATTGGTCTCCGATAACTTGGTCAGACCTGGACGAGCATATTCCCTATGTGGGACGCCGTGCGTCGCAGATGCTCACGCTGTCTTGGCACAGCGTAGGGCACGATGAATTTTTTGCCCTGATCCCTGTGTTTGAGAATCTGATCGCACAGGTTCACTTTTGGGGCGATGACAGGCGTCGTGGCGGCGTTTCGGCTGTGTCGTGGTTTCCAAAGTACGATATCAACGACTCTTTGCCGACTCTTACATTGGCCGCGCAGCAGGCTTTGTTTTTGTTGGAGCAAGGTCGGCTAAGAGCAGGTCATGCCCATGAAATTGCGTCTCAACTTCGCATCGCCAAGCATGCCAATCCATTGCTCGGCGTTGTGTGTGCTTACCTGTACGATCTCGCGGGCGACGTTGACAGCATCAACCGTATGTGTCACTTCTACGTTGCGCATCGACAACCGGTTCCGTTTGATATAGCGATGCTTGCGGGCGGTGAATTAAGGCGTGCTTCTGACCGCCCCGGATTGGTGACGACATTTCAAAAAACTGAAGCCGATAACGCTTTAGCATCCGACTCCACTATGGCGGATTTGAAGTATTTGTGGGAAGCCACACCTGCCGGAGAAGGCCCAGTTGCCGGGGTCGCGCCGCTTTTGCGTGTAGGCTGGCCACGCATCGGTACGCGCCGTCATCTCGAATGGGCTCGCGGTTTGTTCAACGCAGGTGACGCTTTGGCTTCATCGCCCATTTCGACCCTGGTTGGACGGCGCGGGAAAGTCGCCGCGCTAGAAGTATTGGAAGATTTGGGGTTTTTTGAAAAACGCCTCTATGACTGGAGATCTTAAATGCGCTTAATCTTGATTCACGGCATCAACAATGAAGGCAAAACGACTGAGGAAATCGAATCGTCCTGGATGGACGAGTTGAAATTTGCGTGGAAGTCCTATGGCCTGACGACTCCAAAAAGCTTCACGATTCAGACGGCCAATTACGGCACCGAACTTGCTAATTTCTCGCGGGCTGCAACTGATGCAGTCAAGGCTGGTGGTCAATCGCGGACAGTAAGTACTCAAGAATTTGCCCTCTACCAAGAATATGCCGACTACCTCGGTATTTCGCCAGAACAAATTGAGGCTGCAGCAAATGCGCACGGATTTGAAACTCAAGCCATCGAGCAAGGCGCGCCGCACGAAGCCTGGATTATTGGCATCGCAAGTATTCTGGAATCTTTGCTGCCAGACGAGGGTAAGTTTGTAGCAGGAAAATTTTTGCGCCAAGCGGCGGTGTATATCGAGCGAAAAGGCGTACAAAATGCGATCAAATCGCTTGTCAGAAAGCAAGTGTTTCAAACCGACCCTGACGAGCCTACCGTCGTGGTGGCCCATTCGCTGGGAACTGTTGTTAGTTATGAGCTGTTGACGCAAGACCCGTGCGCGGCAAATAACGTACGTTTGTTTTGCACTTTAGGATCCCCATTGGCTGTGCGAATCATCAGCAATTACGTCGGTCAGCGGCCTGCTTTTCCAAAGCCCCCCATCACGAACTGGTTCAATGCGCACCAACGGGAAGATTTCGTCACCATGGGCCGTGGCTTATCAAAAGCGGTGCTTGGATTTGATGGCGTTGAGGATTTTGCAGGGGTAGTCAATCATGAGGATGACAAGCACAGTGTGCTCGCCTACCTTCGTGACCAAACAGTCGCCAAGCGCATTCACGACTCGCTAGTCATTGGCTGAATCTCTCGTTCATCAAAATATCCAAGATCGCCAATCTGCCCTCCCCTGTATTGCAACGTCTGAAGAAAGTTGCAATCAAAGTTTGGCGCTTGAAATCCTAATTTATGAGGGTCAAACAAAACTATTGATAGCAGCAATACGTGCTCTTATTTTAATAGCTGCTTGCGCCCGAATTTATTGGGCTAGTGACCAATTCGACATCTGAAAAAAGCTCAAAACAGATCCTATCAGGCGCCTACAGCCCCATCAGCGCACTATTGGCCTTGAACAGTGCGCTTTGCGGGTCTGCCCATTCCAGCACGGCGTCAAAGTGGTGTTTGCCTGGCAGTTCAAACAGCTCGCAGACATTGCCTTGCGCGCGCCAATGGTCGGCCACATCACGGCTTTGGCGGCGGTAGTCTTCGGTCTCGTTTTGGCCCACCGCCACCAGCATCGGGCACACCGGGCCGGGCTGGTGTTTGAGCAGTGACACCTGCGCAGCGACCTCGGGGGTCAGATGCAGCTTCTGGTTGCGAAACGACAGGCGCACGGGCTCCAAGTCACCCAGGCCGCTGATGAAGACGGCGCTTTTGATGAGGTCATTGGGCGCTGTCATCAGCAACTGGCCGACCAGATTCGCACCCGACGAATGCCCGGCGATGTGAATGCGCTGCGGGTCGCCGCCATGAGCCGCGACGGTTTTGTGCAGCCACAGCAGCGCCTTGAGCACCTGCGCGCCCATGGCGGGCAGGGTGGTGTGCGGCACCAGGGTGAAGTCCAGCACCACCAGCATTGCACCCTTGCCCACAAAGGCGGGCGCTGCAAAGCCGCTGTCTTCTTTGCTCAGCGAACGCCAGTCGCCGCCATGCAGGTAGACCATGACCGGGGCGCCAGCTTTGTCTGCCGGGTAAATGTCCAGCAGCTCATTGGCCTCATCGCCGTAGCGCATGTCTTCAATACAACGCAGTTGCGTCTTGGCTTGGCGGGTGCGGGCGGTGTAGTCGTTCAGGTACAGCGACACGTCGGGCACGGTGCCCCGGCTGTTGTATTGGCGGTCCAGCTCGGCTTGGGTGTAGCCACGCCAGATCAAGGCATCAGTCAAAGCTGTTCGACCTATTCCACTTTTGCGCCAGAAATTTTCACGGCCCGGGCATTGCGCACGCTATCAGCCGCTAAAAACGTAGCAAACTCTTCAGGCGTGCTGGCCACCAGCTCGTAGCCTTTGGCGGTGATTTCTTTTTGCATAAACTCCGGGTCTTTCAAAATACGCGTCACTTCAGCATGCAGCTTGAGCACAATGTCGCGCGGTGTGGCGGCTGGCACAAACAGACCAAACCAGGCGTTAGACGGTACATCAGGAAAGCCTGATTCGGTAAACGTGGGTACATCAGGCAGCAAGGCCAAACGGGTTTTACCGCCAACCGCCAGCGCCTTCAGCTTGCCCGTCTTGATGTGTGCCTGCGACGAGGCCACGCCCGAAAACGTCAGTTGCACCTCGCCCGCCAGCGCGGCAGGCACCGCTTGCGGAATGCCTTTGTACGGCACATGCACGATGTCAATCCCGGCCTGGCTTTTCAGCATTTCCATCGCCAGGTGCGGCTGGCTGCCGCTGCCATAAGACGCGTAGTTGAGCTTGCCCGGATTGGCCTTGGCGTAGGTGACCAGTTCCTTCAAATTATTGGCAGGCACTGCCGGGTTGGCCAGCAGCAACTGGTTGAGCAGCACCATTTGCGTGACGGGCGCAAAGTCTTTGACCGGGTCATATGGCAGCTTGGCATACAGATGCTGGTTGATGGTGACGGTGGAATCCGTGGTCACCATCAGCGTGTAGCCATCCGGTGCAGCTTTGGCCACCATTTCAGCGGCCAGCAAAGTGCCCGCGCCAGGCCGGTTGTCGACCAGTACCGGCTGGCCCAGGCGCTGGCTGAGTTGCTGGCCAATCACGCGCGACATCACGTCAATGCCGCCGCCTGCCGGGTAGGGCACGATGATGCGCAGGGGTTTGCTGGGGTAGCCAGTCTGTGCCATGGCGCTGGGTACCACAGTCAGCAGCAGCAACGCCATAGTTAAAGTTAAGGTTGGGGGCGTCAATCGTTTCATGGATTTCTCCTCGCATCAAAAAAAGGGGGGCACGTCAGGCGGCAACGGGATCATCACCAAGCAGCAGGCTGCACATCAGCTCGATTGTGGCTTCATCGCACGGACGGCTTGGGTCGATGTGGTGAAAAAGTATGTAGCCGTCAAATGCCATCACCATGAAATGTGCAAATGAGGGTTGTCGCACCAGATGGCGTCTTTCTTTTGGCAGCGCTTGCCGCACCATGTCCCGCAGTTGGGACTCCATCCATGTCAGCAGGACAGGCCGGTACAGGTCGTCGGGTTCTGCGGTAGAAATAGCCTGAATGATGTTGTTTGCAAAGCCATTATTTTCTGCCGGAATATCCCGCCAATACGTACGAAACAAAAATCGCAAGCGCTGACGGTGGTTCTTGATGGCTGCGAGATCGG
>JAYWBS010000291.1:0-8762 GCA_043781295.1 Polaromonas sp. | reverse complement strand
TCATCTACACCGAACTCGATTATTCGCAGACACAACTGGTGGAGGCCGCGAATTACCTCAACACCAACTACGTGGGCATGGCGATCGAGCATGTTCGCGAGCGGCTGAAGCATGAGGTGGAGTCCCTGCGCTCGGAGATCGCCACGCTGATGCAGGCCGCTGTCACGATCAATACCGAAGCCATCGCGGAATCTCAGGACGAAGTGGTTATTTCAGGTGAGCGCAACCTTCTGGCCCTGTCCGATTTTTCCAGCGACATGGGCCAGCTCCGCCGCGCCTTCGAGTTGTTTGAACAGAAGGCGCAACTGATGCGCCTGCTGGACGTGGCGGGCCAGGCGGAAGGCGTGCGGATTTTTATCGGCGGCGAGAGCCAGGTGGTTCCGTTCGAGGATCTTTCGATTGTCAGCGCCCCGTATGAAGTTGATGGCCAGATCGTAGGCACGCTCGGCGTAATCGGCCCGACCCGCATGGCCTATGACCGCATGATCCAGATCGTGGACATCACGTCCAAGCTGGTCAGCAATGCGCTGAGCCACCACAAGTAGCCCTATACAATCCACCCTTCGGTCGGGCCGTTAGCTCAGTTGGTTAGAGCAGAGGACTCATAATCCTTTGGTCGTAGGTTCAAGTCCTACACGGCCTACCAATCAATACAAAGAGTCTGGCGTCGGACTTCCAGATAGTTGCTAGAACTGCCCGGCAGGCTTTTCCGCCAAACAATTTTCCGTCTCGATATTCGGCAAAACCGTCAACCAATCAATGCGAACGCTGATTTTGCTCGTTTGGAGTGGCGAACATGCGCATCCAAGCCTTGATCAGCAGATGTCGCGCAAGCATGTGTATGGGCATTCGCATTGCGTGTGCCCGCACATAAATAAATGATCGGGCAACATTTGCAATAGTGGTTGGGCCCTCGGCGCGATGAGCGGGCAGTGCTTTGGCATAAATTGCCTTCAGCCAGTTGTTGGGGGTGGCGTTGCCCGAGCGTGCTGAAAGTTCAGCCAATACTTCAGCGGGTACTGGAGTAGAAAAGACCATCTGGACGAGAATCAGTCCGAAAAGTACAGGCCAGGCCAAGTCATTTGTCACTGAGTTGTTCGTCAACCGTTTCCAGAAGCTTGAATCGCCCGAAAAACCGCGAAGCATGCCGTCAATGTCGTAAAGGTCGCGAAGGCCATTGTTGAGTTCCCCTTCGTGAACGAGATGCGTCATGCTGTGAATGACTAGGTCCTCATGACTTGGAATGTTTATAACGTCAAGACCCGATATTGTGCAGACGTTTGATCTGGCGATAATTTTGTCGGAATCAGGCCTTGATCGAGCCGTTAGAGGCAAAATATTGTGGTGAACATCCAGGACCGTGCCGCGATGAATGTGCACCATCGGCGGCAGTTCATGCATCCACTTTCGGTAGTACTGTTGGTCGTATGCGCTGGATTTGGCGGTCACCCAGCCGTTAAGCATTAGCTGGCTTTCGACATCGCCGAGTGATTGCCGTGGCACCAGGATGTCGATATCACCGAATAGCCGCCCCCGAGCGATCAACTGATCCGATATTACGTACGCGGCTCCCTTGAGCAATACTATCGGCACTTGCAGCTTGCTAAGCGCAATTTGCAGACGATGAATTTCCCACAAGACAGACTGTCGCTGCCTTGTACCAAGCTGCCTTGCGCCGTCCAAGTGCCTCTTGGCGCTTGGCTCAGCTTCCATACCAGCTTGGTGAAGCCGCTCTGCAAGGGACCCCAACAGGTTCGCACTGCGCGCCTCTTGAATCAACGATGACCATTGTGATGGGTTCAGCGAGCCGGTTGACCAAGGATCGACCAGTGCACCAACCAAAATACGATTCGCCGGCGCGGCTGTCATGTATCAGTGACTTCACGGATCAAATGCAATCCTTCTTGAGTCGATCCGTAGACGATCTGATAGCAGTTTGCGGCGCTCAGCATGTTGCAAAGCGCTGTAAAGCCCGTGTCCCCCATCCGCTCTTGGTTGAACGATTGCTCGGATATTAGGGAAAACGCTTCCGCGCGACTTATCTCGCTAATTTTCCCGCGGACGTCTTGACTGAACTTAGGGAAAACAACCCATCTAACGGGGGCTCCGGCGTCAGCCGCAAATGTCGAACCGGGTTGGCTGTACGCGTGTGAAATCGTGCCTTTGCGGGTATCGACGTAAGTTGGCCCGATCGCGGCGGCTGGGAGCCTAGCCACGATTTCGATGGAGTTGTTCTTGAGGCTGATGGGTCTTGGGTGAGGCAACATTTCACCCGATGCGGGATCAAGTATCGCCAGTTCATCAGAAAGCAATCGCCACCCTGCAAGAAAGCATAACGACGCGCACAAGGTGCTCTTACCAGAGCCCGGAAAACCCGGCATCATCAGCGCCTCACCGGATTTCGACAGCATGCCCGCATGCATTACAAGAAACCCCAACGCCCTGCTAGCGACACACCAGTTGAGCCCCCACTCAAACATGGGAGCCGCTTGTTGAGCCGGCAGAGGAAAGAACGACTCCACTCCGTCCAACAAAAACCGGGCTTGGGGCTTCCACATCCGCCGGATTCCGATACCAGGCAAGATTTGAATATCGAAATCTATGAATGAACCTGGCGAGCAGCGTTGATGCTCCGAGTAAAAGAAGTCAACGTGCCTTGCGACGGTTCCAAATGGTGACCGGACCCGCACATTGAATGGCGCTATTTGTATGAGTGAGTCGATCAAGCGGGGGCTCTACCGGTAGCCGCCACGGCACCAAATGGTGGGTCCAGAAGCGTCACCAAATCATAGCCTATGAGGCTTTGTACCGTTTCATAAAGGGCGGCGGTAAGGTCGGCATCACGTGACGTGTCACGCAAGGCCTTGTTGAGCGCAAGCATCGTCGATGCCTCTTCAATAGATAGCTGTCGCAGCACCATTGCCGAGAGCGAAGAAACAACCCAGTAGTCACCGGAATTGCTGTCAAAGACAACCCCCGCTTCTGAACACTCCCAATCTGGCGCAAAAATCAGCGCTCGACCAGAAGTTACTTTCACGGTGGCTATCGCGGAAATCCTTGTGTCAAGACACGGCTCAGTTTCCACGGTTTGTCAGGTCTGTCGGCCGCAAACTCATTGCCAGACGCCAAGTCCTATTGCTTGCAAAGGGATGGATCGCCGCCGCTGGCGTTGATGTCGTACATGCCGGATATGTAATTTATTACGTCGGTAGCAGACCACGGGGTCTGGCAACCTGCGCTGGCGCAATACGTGCCGCCTGATTTTGTCGCATTCCACATGTCAACCACTTGTTGCCGCGTAATGGGGTACTGCGTCGGGAAATACCCGGCATTGAGCCACGCCGCGATCAGGTGGCGCATCAACTGGCCGCCTGTAAAGCTCCCGGGAAAAGCCAAAACAGCCCAAATGCCGGTAGTCGAAGGGACGCTCGCTCCCGGCAAAACGCTACTGACTAATGTTCCTGGTGTCTTGATGTTGCTTAGGGTCAAACTCGTCAGGCCGGTCGTGCATTCAACCACGACGTTGAAAAAAGTTGGGTAGATCGCTCCCGCTGGCCCCCAACTGGAAAAGTGCTGAGGGACTTTCCAGAAGCCAGGAGATAGTCCGCCAGAACACGTGGTCGTTCCCGGCGGGCGTGGGCTTGTGTTTCCGCTCATTTGTTTGGACGGACTTTGACAAACCGCGGTGCCCAAAGCTGTTTTTGCCTGAACTGCCATTAATACACCAATGCCGGCAGGGACACCACGAAACAATCGGCGGCGGAATTGGTTCAACACCTTGCTTCGCTCGATGTTATCTTGTTCCATCTCTTCCCTCTCTAGGTTGGTGTCTTGACTTCAATGCCCAAACGGCCTCAATGTTCAGCCCGAAAAACGTGCGAGTCTGAAGGGTACTTTTATTTGTTCGATTGTTAACCATTTAGGGCGGGCGATGAAATAAGTGCGGGAATCGATATCTCTCAGAGGGAATTTTACGTACTGTAATGACGGCGCAAAAATCCCGCCTGGAGAGAAATAAGCAATTTTTGGGCCATTTTATAAAATTCCCTGTAACCTATTGATATTCATGGGTTAAGTTCTAGTTTTGAAATGCTCGATGGATCAAGTTTCAATGGTGGTGTAAAGTTTATCGACTCTTTTAAGTTGTCCCCAGCGGTAACCACAAGCCTCAGTGAGGATTTCGATATTTTTAGGCGCGCTCAAGAATGTAACAGAGCGCTGGCAGCGTAAACTTTCGTGGCCCCAAATCTCAGTTTCTTCAACAGACGATCTATTCGTCAGGAATTAGCGATGTTTCAACGCCTTGTACCGGTCAACAAAGAAGTTCACGCTTATAAAAAGATCGGGGATATCTCCAGCTTCGAATTCGCTTCGAAGGTCCACATTGCCTACGTGACGATGCAGGAATTTACCCGTGCCGCGTCCATTTTCCCCATCGTGTTTCTGGAAGACAAAGAAAAAGACGAGTTTCGTCCGGTTGCCATGTTGGGGCTGCAACCGGGGCAAAATCTTTTTGTGGATGCGGCCGGAAAGTGGTGCGCCTCTTACGTCCCGGCCATCATCCGGCGCTATCCATTTGCGTTGGCGCCCAGCACTGACGGGCAGTATGTCGTGTGTATTGACGAAGCCAGCAGTCTGGTCAGCGACACGGAAGGCGCGGCCATGTTCGATGCCGTCGGCGCGCCCACGCAGGTGATCGAAAACGTAAAGCGATATTTGTCGGAACTGCAGCAGATGGAAGTGCTGACGCGCGATTTTTGCGGCTTCCTGGCCGAGCACAATATGTTCACTCCGCTGAACCTTCAAGTGCGCGAAGGCGGCAATACGAAAAACATTTCGGGCTGTTACGTCATCAATGAAGAACGCCTCAACAATTTGTCGGACGAATTGTTCCTTGCGATCAAGAACAAGCGTTATCTGCCGGCGGTGTATGCGCACCTGATTTCGCTGGCCCAGACCGAGCGTCTGGTGAAGCTGCAGGACGAAAGGCAAGCTGCGCAATAGTGCTAGAATCCGAGGCTTTTGCGGCTGTAGCTCAGTTGGATAGAGTACTTGGCTACGAACCAAGGGGTCGTGGGTTCAATTCCTGCCAGCCGCACCAATAAAATCAATGGGTTAGCTCTCAAAAGGAGCTAACCCATTTTGGTTTGACGGGCTCAGGGGTACACCGGAATTCATGCGCGAAGCGGGCCTTCGAACGCTGCGTATTGGAACAGTTCGTCAGGGCTATCCGAACAATGCGCAAGCTCGCGCCTTCGTCCTATAGCGCGCCTTGCTTGTATGTTGCAAAATGCACGAACAGATGCCGGCGGGTAGGGTAAATCTGAGGAACGATGTTCCCTTTTTGTTCTCAAAATCAGCAGTGGCCAATATGAAAGGAAGTTCCGTTGAGATCTGAAGGCGTTACTGTCCTGGCTGTGTCCCCGTCGCGCGTGCAAGCGCAGGCAGGGAGAACTCTGGACTTCTTGCACGTCATCGAAAAAACCATTGATGCGCTAACGCAAAACTGCGACGTTCTCGAAGCTATATCTGCCGAAGTGATCAAGCTTCTTGAGGCGCTTAAGGTCAAGCCACCTGCAGCATCTATCGACCCAGAGGGGCGAGCGCGCGAACTGATGTCCAAGTCAATTGCGACATTGGAACGTATGCACGCTGCAGAGCAATTAAAACGGAATGCGGCCGCAGCCGACCATAGACTTGACGAAGATGACGGCGTCGTCGAAGCGTTCGACAGTCTGCTTTCATGCTTGGCGCGGATGCATGAGGTCACATACGAATTCAAAGAGTGGATAGATACCCATGAGGCGCTTCTCGAGCCGGCAATAGGGCCGGTGTACGAAAATGCGGAAGAGCTTTTTAAGGCGATTTTGGAAGAGCCGTGACCGACTTGGTCGTGGTTGGATTTCGGCATACTGACCGCTTTGCCAAAGACCTGAGGGCCGCTCCCCCAGAGGTTAAAAAGGCCGCTCAAGAGGCTCTCTCTCGTCTTAAGACTACCCCTCGGGCTCGTACGCTGCGACTCCATCCGCTTCATGGGTTCGGCAAGCCTACGGTCTGGAAAATCGATGTGGTGGCCAACCACGCTTGGCAGATTACATTCGAGATGGAGGCGAGCAATGTTGCCAAGCTATGTCGGCTCGCCACGCACAAAAAAATCGATTTGGATCCTCGCGAGTAAGGCGCTGATCGCCGCCAGTTTGTGGTGCCCAGGAAGTTCGAGGCCGACTCCAAGAACTTCCTCCACACCGAATACCTTCGGATCATTCAGGAGTTTTCCCCGGCTGTCTTCGTGATGGAGAATGTCAAGGGGATGCTCAACTCGAAGAATGCCGGAAAGCATATCTTCGAGCGCATCCTGGCCGATTTGAAGGAGCCCCGGCCGGACCTGCGCTATGTGATCAGGTCACTTGTGGTCGACAAAGACGAGCTCGAGCCCAACGACTATGTGATCGAGGCCGACGACCACGGCATTCCGCAAAGCCGGCACCGGGTCATCCTCTTTCGCATCCGCTCGGACGTAGCGGGTGCTACGCCAGCGCTCACCGAGAGCCCTGAACGCTTCCTTCTCGCGAAAGTTAAGAAGAACGTGATCGTGCTCACCTGCGCTGCGCAGCCGCCTGTCGAAAGAGCCTGATTCGCAAGAGGCCTGGATGCAGGCCCTGCGGGAAGCCCGCTGTCGCTCAAAGGCTGGCGCGTGCCCCAGCGCAGGGTAATCAAGACCGCCATGGAAAAGTTCATCAAGCGGGCAGAGAATCAATCGACGTTTGGCGCGACGTTCATCCCTATGGATGCCGCTCCAGGGGAGGCCATGCCCAAGCCACTTCGGGAGTGGTATCTGGACTCCAGACTTGGCGGCGTCCTCCACGCCGTTTGCGCTCGACGGCCAACTTCGCGATGCAGTTGCGCATCGAGATTCCATGAAGTCCCTGGCGCCGCGTTGTGGCGATTCATGCGTCGGCGTTGCAAGGATTCGATTGCCGCGCGGCACGGACGCGTATCAACCTGAGAGACCAGGCACCGCCGCATTTTCATATTGTGATGAACGATGGCCGCGAGGTCTGGGTCAGGATCGACACGACAGAGATCATCCGCGGCAAGGTGGCCATGCGCGAAGTCGCCGAAGTGCTGGTCTGGGCCAAATCCAACCGCGCCTTTCTGGCTGCGAAATTTGAGGAGTTGAAACAATGAACAAAGACCATTTTCAGTTGACGGCCGCGCGCGCATTGCCGGATCGCAAGCTGCATTTGATCTATGCCGATGGCCAAAGTTTTGAGGTGGATTTGCGCGCGTGGATTGCGTCCACCCCGGCACTGCGCCGGTTGAAGGGCACAGCCCTTTTTGCCAAGGCCAAGGTCGGTGTTGAGGGGCGGTCAGTTGACTGGATTCAGGATGAACTCGATCTGGGTGCCGACAACTTGCGCAACCTGGCCATTGAGCAGGCCGGCGGCATTGGACACGAGCGCATCTGGAAATGGCTGCATGACACCGGTCTTACGCTGGAGCAGGCCGCGCTTGCCCTGGGAATTTCGCGGCGCATGCTGATCTATTACCGCGACGGTGAAAAGCCAATTCCGCGTGCCGTTTGGCTGGCTTGCCTGGGCTGGGAGGCGGTTCGGCCCGCGGGCAGCGAGTTGCCTCAACGTATTCCGACGGTGCGAGAGTACGCTGCACTGCATGCATGAAGGTAGGCCGGGTCATAAAGGTACTCGGTGGCGGCCTTGTCAGTGGCCAACTCCTGCGCCAGTTGCGCCGTGCGGGCCGCCAGCTTGTAGAGCAGGTCAATCTGCTTGATGAGGCCGCGTGCAGCTTGCAGCCAGCGGGTCGAAGGCCTGCCGGATTTTGTGTTGGGCGGCGTTGGTCCGCGGTGGCTGGGCGACCTGCTTGCAGAAGTTTGCCAGCCCATCCAGCAACGCGGCGCAGTCGGTCGCGTAGGCATTGGCGGCGGTGGACTGTACGAACATGCCACCCGATCCGCAGGCGAGGTCGGCCACCACGCCGTGGTCGGGTTCGATTGGAAGTCGGTTTGGAGTTGGCGCGGAGTTGATCGGCTGCTTCCCAAAGACTGGATTCGATCTGGGTGATGTTGTGGAAGGCGTTGCTGGTCATGCGGTCACTGCTTTTTTGGCTACGGCAGCACCAGCCATCCGGGAAATGCTAGGCCTGTGTCCAAACTTTGTCCTGGAAGTTTGATAGTCACGTCTAACGCCAAAACCCCCGCAAAACCCCCGCACTTTACGGGCCGGGCCAGCGACGCTAACATCGCCAACACGGCCCAGCGGATCGCGGCGGCCCATTCTCATATTTCAGGAGACAGACATGAAGCTTTATATGCACCCGGTATCCATGGTCAGCCGCCCGGTTCGCCTGTTCATTGCCGAAAATAACATTCCCATGGAAGAGCAGGTGGTGGACCTGATGACGGGCGAACATTACGGCGACGTGTTCGCGGCGATCAATCCCAGCCGCCAGGTGCCGGTGCTCGATGACGGTGATTTCCGCCTTTCCGAAAGCTCGGCAATACTGAAGTACCTGGCTGACAAATTCGATTTGCCCTCGTATCCCAAAGACCTGCAAAAACGCGCCAAGGTCAACGAGATGATGGACTGGATCAATTCCGGCTTCTACCGCGACTATGGTTACGGCATGGTGTACCCACAGGTCTTTCCACACCACAAACGCCCCAGTGACGAGGCGCAGAGCGCCACCGTTGCCTGGGGCAAGGAGCGCTCCGCCGCCTGGTTGTCGGTGCTGGACAAACATTT
>JAYWBS010000290.1:0-2883 GCA_043781295.1 Polaromonas sp. | reverse complement strand
CGCTCAAAGCCATTGCCCGCAAGGCGCTGGCCCGCAAGACGGGCGCGCGCGGTTTGCGTTCGATTCTGGAGCAGTCGTTGATTGACACCATGTTTGATTTGCCGAACGCCAGCAATGTTGACAAGGTTGTTGTGGATGAATCAACCATCGAAGAGAACAAGGCCCCGCTTTTGGTGTACCGTGAAGCTGCAAAGAAAGCGTAAGAAGGCGGCGTGCTTGAAATGTGGCTTTTTCGCCCCACGTCTGGTGATAACTTCTTGTTTTTAGCCCCGATGCAAGTGCTTCGGGGCTTGTTTTTAAAGGTCTTTTAAGGCTCATATGTCAGCATCCACTATTTTGCCTTCAACGCCTCTGGACCTGCCCCTGCTGCCGCTGCGCGATGTGGTGGTGTTTCCGCACATGGTGATCCCGCTGTTCGTTGGTCGCCCCAAAAGCATCAAGGCATTAGAGTCGGCGATGGAGTCTGAGCGCCGCATCATGCTGGTTGCGCAAAAAACAGCCGCTAAAGACGAGCCCGTTGTTGAAGACATGTTTAGTGTGGGCTGTGTGGCCACTATTTTGCAGTTGCTCAAATTGCCAGACGGTACCGTCAAGGTACTGGTTGAAGGCCAGCAGCGCGCCAAGGTCAATAAAATTGAAGATGGCGAGCTGCATTTCAGCGCTAACGTCACGCCCATTGAGCCAGTGGCCATTGCAGCTGACAAGACCAGCGAAATTGAAGCCCTGCGCCGCGCCGTGATGCAGCAGTTTGACCATTACGTCAAACTGAATAAAAAAATCCCGCCTGAAATTTTGACATCCATCTCAAGCATCGACGACGCGGGCCGCCTGGCCGACACGATTGCCGCGCACCTGCCGCTCAAGCTCGATGCCAAGCAGGTCATTCTTGACTTGTCGCCCGTCAAAGAGCGGTTGGAGAACTTGTATGAGCAGCTTGAGCGTGAAGTTGACATCCTGAACGTGGATAAAAAAATCCGTGGCCGCGTCAAACGGCAAATGGAAAAAAACCAGCGCGATTTTTATCTGAATGAGCAGGTCAAGGCGATTCAAAAAGAGCTGGGCGACGGTGAAGAAGGCGCCGACGTTGACGAGATCGAGAAAAAGATCAAAGCGGCCAAAATGCCCAAAGAAGCGCGCAAAAAAGCCGATGCAGAGTTTAAAAAACTCAAGCTGATGTCACCGATGTCGGCTGAAGCTACAGTGGTACGCAATTACATTGATGTGCTTGTGGCGCTGCCATGGAGCAAAAAAACCAAAATCAAGCATGATCTGGTGAATGCTGAAAACGTGCTCAATGAAGACCATTTCGGTCTTGAAAAAGTCAAAGACCGCATTGTTGAATACCTTGCGGTTCAGCAGCGCGTTGACAAACTCAAAGCACCGATTCTTTGCCTGGTCGGCCCGCCGGGCGTTGGTAAAACGTCGCTAGGCCAATCCATTGCCAAAGCCACGGGACGCAAATACGTGCGCATGGCGCTGGGCGGCATGCGTGACGAGGCCGAGATTCGCGGCCATCGCCGTACTTACATTGGCGCGCTGCCTGGCAAGGTGTTGCAAAGCCTGTCAAAGGCTGGCACGCGCAACCCCCTGTTTTTGCTCGATGAAATCGACAAGCTTGGTACCGACTTCAGGGGCGACCCATCAAGCGCGCTGCTGGAGGTGCTGGACCCCGAACAAAACCACACCTTTGGTGACCATTACGTCGAGGTTGATTTTGACTTGAGTGATGTGATGTTTGTGGCTACGTCGAACTCCATGAATATCCCGCCAGCATTGCTGGACCGCATGGAAGTCATTCGCCTGTCAGGCTATACCGAAGACGAAAAAACCAGCATTGCCATGCGTTACCTGCTGCCCAAGCAGGTTAAAAATAACGGCGTGAAGGCCGAAGAGCTTGAAGTGCAGGAGCAGGCGGTACGCGACATCGTGCGTTACTACACACGTGAAGCTGGTGTTCGTTCACTCGAGCGTGAGTTGTCGAAGATTTGCCGCAAGGTTGTCAAAGGTATTCAGCTTAAAAAAATGACACCGCAAGTGGTGGTTACGCCAGACAACCTCAATGAATTCCTGGGTGTACGCAAGTTTGACTATGGCCGTGCGGAGCAGAAAAATCAGGTCGGACAGGTCGTTGGCCTGGCCTGGACAGAAGTCGGTGGCGACTTGCTGACGATTGAGGCAGCCATCATGCCCGGCAAAGGTGTGATCACGCGCACCGGCTCGCTCGGCGATGTGATGAAAGAATCGGTTGAAGCCGCTCGCACAGTTGTACGCAGCCGGGCGAAGTTGCTGGGTATCAAGGACGACCTGTTTGAAAAGCGTGACATCCATATTCACGTGCCTGACGGCGCAACGCCCAAAGATGGCCCGAGCGCAGGTGCTGCCATGACCACTGCTTTTGTCTCGGCACTGACGGGTATACCGGTGCGTGGTGATGTTGCCATGACGGGCGAAATCACCTTGCGCGGTGAAGTCACAGGCATTGGCGGCCTGAAAGAAAAACTGCTGGCAGCTTTGCGTGGCGGTATTAAAACGGTTCTTATTCCTGAAGAAAACGCCAAGGATTTGCAGGAAATTCCGGACAACGTCAAAAGCGGCTTGGAAATTATTCCGGTCAAGTGGATTGACCAGGTGCTAAAGGTGGCGCTGGAACGCATGCCCGTGCCTTTGACTGACGAAGAACTGGCAATTTCAGCGGCAGCCATCGTTGTGACTCCGGTTGAAGTCGCAGGTACTGTCAAGCATTGACAGCATTTTTGGCTCAGCAATGGAAGCGGCTTAAAAATGCGCTATAATCTGAGGCTTGAAACGCGGGAGTAGCTCAGTTGGTAGAGCGCAACCTTGCCAAGGTTGAGGTCGAGAGTTCGAGACTCTTCTCCCGCTCCA
>JAYWBS010000289.1:0-24250 GCA_043781295.1 Polaromonas sp. | reverse complement strand
GAGCGCTTTTTGATGGAGGAGTGGGTGGCGCGCCGCATCAACAGCGCGCATGTGCTCAAGCCGTGCCTGCAAACGCGCGAACGCCACTACCTGTACGTAGCCACCGAGTTCATTGACGGCCAAACCCTGTCGCAGTGGATGATTGACAACCCCAAGCCCGCGGTAGAGACCGTACGCGGCATCATTGAGCAGATTGCCAAGGGCTTGCAGGCATTTCACCGGCTGGAGATGCTGCACCAGGACTTGCGGCCCGAGAACATCATGATCGACAAGCAGGGCACAGTAAAGATCATTGATTTTGGGGCCACCCGCGTGGCAGGCATTACAGAGATGCAGGCGCCTGGCGCTGCTGACGACATTCTAGGCACCGCGCAGTACACAGCGCCCGAATATTTTTTGGGTGAACCAGGCACCGCGCAGTCAGACATGTTCTCGCTCGGAATCATCACCTACCAGATGCTCTCGGGCAGGCTGCCCTACGGGGCTGAGGTCGCCAAAACCAGAACGCTGTCAGCACAAAAAAACCTGCGTTATGAATCCGTCTTGCACGCCGACCGCGAGATACCCGGCTGGATAGACAAGGTACTTGAAAAAGCCGTACACCCCAACCCGCTCAAGCGCTATGAGGCCTTGTCAGAATACGTTTATGACTTGCGGCATCCCAGCGCAGCGTTTTTAAGCAAGACCCGCCCACCGCTGGTAGAGCGCAACCCGGTGGCCTTCTGGAAGAGCCTGTGCGCCGTCTTTGCGGCCATCATTTTGATGCTGCTGTACGCCCGGTATGGCGTGCGGTAGCGGGCTCAAGCGCTCCCAGTTTTTGATTCCAGCAACTTAACCAGCGCCCACAACACTCGGTTGGCTGGCGTGGCAATCCCCAGCGCCTCACCGCGCCGCACGATCAAGCCATTGAGGTAATCAATCTCGGTGGGTTTGCCGCGAGCCAGGTCTTGCGCTGTTGATGAAAACTGCTTGGGCATGCTGGCGGCAAGATTGGCCACCGCCACATGCACATCACCCGCAACCTGTACGCCTTCTGCGCTGGCCACAGCCAGGCATTCAGCCACCACGTCGCGCATGACGTCCGCAATCCCCTCGCTGGCGACAGTTTTGCCGTAAGGCAACTGGGCGATGGCTGATACCGCGTTGTAGGCGCAATTCAAAATCAGCTTGGCCCACAACGCGCCGCGCACGTTGCTTGATACTTCTGTCGGCACGCCAGCAGCTATCAGTGCTTGCGTCACAACTGCTGTAGCGCTTGATGGCTCCATCACCAAATCACCTCGCCCGTTGTGTTTAATGTGGCCTGAGCCCACCATTTCGGTCGCCACATAAACCACAGCAGCGGCCACTGCCTGCTGCGGCAGCACGGCGCGCAGGCGATCCGCATTGTCAACCCCGTTTTGCAAACACATGACCAGCGTGTCAGCTTGCAAAAAAGGCTGGATCAAGCGCCCTGCCGCTTCGGTGTCGCTCGATTTAACGCTGAACAGAACCACGTCTGCGCCTTGCACAGCGCCAGCGTCTGTGCTGGCGGCCAGCCGAACCTGCTCATCGAAGGTTTGGGTTTGCAACCGCAGGCCGTCGCGTTCAATCGCTGCCACATGCTGGGGCCGGGCAATCAGCACCACGTCATGCCCGGCTCTGGCCAGCATGCCACCGTAGTAGCAGCCCACAGCGCCAGCGCCCATGACGGCAATCTTCAAACGGCGGGCGGGTGGCTGATGGTTCATGATGGGCAAGCAATTGTTAAACAAGAATGAGGCGCAGGAGCGGCGAGGCAACAAGCGCCTATTTTCGCGTGAAAAACGTCTATTTTGATGCCTGCAAGACCACATCACTCACCATGTCCGCCGTGATGGCCGACAGCGTCCAGCCCAGGTGGCCGTGGCCGGTGTTGTAAAACACATTGGCCGCACGACCCCGGCCAACGCGCGGCATCATGTTGGGCATCATGGGGCGCAAGCCCGCCCATGGCACCACAGAGCGTGTGTCGATGTCTGGAAAGCACTGCGCCACCCAGGTAATCAAGGGCTGAATGCGGTCAGCGCGAATGTCATAGTCCACACCATTGAACTCGGCGGTACCGGCCACCCGAAAGCGGTTCATGCCCAAACGGCTGGTGACCAGCTTGGTTTCGTCGTCCAGCAAACTCACGTTGGGCGCGCCCGCTTGGCTTTGCTCGTCGTTCAGGTTAACCGTGATCGAGTAGCCCTTGACGGGGTAAATGTTCACGCGGTCGCCCAGTTGCGCGGCTAGATTGCGGCTTGCAACACCGGCGCAAACCACGATACCGTCGAAGGACTGAACATCGCCCGGCGCGTCATCTTGTCGAGCCGTCACGACAATTGCTTTCTTGCCATCGCTTTGTACCGACTTGACGTCTTGACCATACAAGGTGCGCACGCCCAAGCGCCCGGCAGCCAGAGCCAGGCCGTGGGTGAACTTGTGAATGTCGCCTGTCGAGTCACTCTCCGTGAAGTAGCCGCCGTAAAAACTGCCCGCCAAGGTGGGCTCAATGGCTTTCATTTCTTGCGGCGTCACGGCGCGCCTCGGCAAGCCGCCTTTGGCCAGCATCTGCGACACCCGGCCAGCGTGGTCAAAGCCTTTTTTGTCGCGGTAAATATGCAGGATGCCTTGCTTTTTAAGGTCAAAGTCAATGCCCTCTTCTTGCGCCCAGGCAAACAAATGCTGGCGCGCGGCCACCGCCATGCGCGCAGTCGCTATGGTGTTGCGCTCGTAATGCGGCATGGCGGCGATGAATTCTGCAAACCACGACAACTTGTGCCAGGTAGGCGCTGGGTTGACCAGCAGCGGCGCATTGCGCTTGAGCATCCACTTCAACCCTTTGAGGATGGTGGACCAGTGCGTCCACACCTCAGCGTTTGATGCGGAGAGTTGCCCGCCGTTGGCAAATGATGTCTCCATCGCCGCGTAGCGATGGCGCTCAAACAAGGTAACGGTAAAGCCGCGTTTGGCCAGGGCGTAAGCGGTGGTGACGCCAGTGATGCCGCCGCCGATAACTGCAATGGTTTTCATAAAATGAAGTCTAGATACCAGGTCGAGTGGGTTAAGTTGAAGGCTATGAAACGAAGTACGCCTGCACCAGCGCTGCCCAATACGCTGCACCGGTAGCAATGTTGTCATCATTGAAGTCGTAGCTGGGGTTGTGCACCATGCACGCCCCTGCGGAGTCACCGTCGCCATTGCCTATCAGCAAATAGCTGCCGGGTATTTTTTCAAGCATGAAGGCAAAATCTTCACTGCCCGTGAGCTGCGGGCCGTGCAAAGTCACGCGTTCAGACCCGACCAGTTTGAGTGCGACTTGCCGAGCAAAGTCGGTCTCACGCGCATGATTCACCAGCACGCAGTAGCCTTTGCGCCAATCGATTTCTGCCCGCACGCCAAAGCTCTCTGCCTGCGCCATCACCAGCGCCTTGATACGCTGCTCCAGTAACAGCCGCACGTCGGGGTCAAGCGCACGCACGCTAAGCTCCATCGTCGCCATAGCGGGTATCACGTTGTTAGCGTTACCCGCATGCAGTGCGCCCACCGTCACCACGGCGGTGTGCAGCGGGTCAACATTACGCGAGACGATGGTTTGCAGCGCCATCACCATCGACGCGGCTGCAACCAAAGGGTCAGCCGCACGGTGCGGCATGGCACCGTGGCCGCCTGTGCCGTGAATGCAGATCGTGGCGTAGTCACTCGACGCCATGGCCGCACCATCGCGGAACACAAAATGGCCTGCCGGCGTGCCCGGCATGTTGTGCATGGCAAACACCGCGTCACACGGGTGCTGGTCAAACAAACCCTCATCCATCATGCGCACAGCACCGCCACCGCCTTCTTCAGCCGGCTGAAAAATCAGGTTCAGCGTGCCGTCAAAGGTGGCGCCTTGCGAGTCATTTTGTGCTATTGATTTAGCAGCAGCCAGCAGCATCGCAGTGTGACCGTCATGGCCGCAAGCATGCATCAGCCCAGGCTTGCTGCTGGCCCAATCAAGGCCAGTGGCTTCTTGTATCGGCAGTGCGTCCATGTCAGCACGAATGCCAAGCGCACGGCTACTTTGCCCTCGCTTCAAGACACCCACCACGCCCGTGCCACCCAAACCGCGATGCACGATGTAACCCCAACCCGCCAGCTTGGCGGCTACCAGGTCACTCGTACGGTGCTCTTCAAAAGCCAGCTCGGGGTGGCGATGAATATCGCGCCTGAGCTGAATGAACTCACCCACTTTGCCGACCAGCGCATTACCCAAATACGTCATGCTACAGGTACGCCAGTTATTGCGGCTGCAGGTTAATCGCCTTGGCAATGGCGCGGAACTGCGCTGTGCCATCGACATACGCTTTGTCAACCGCTTGTAGCGACAGCGGCTTGGCTACCACCTGGCTGTTGGCCTCCAGGCCGCCGCGCACTGTGGAGTCGCTCAATGAATCGGTGATGGCTTTGTAGATGACTTGAACCACAGGCTCAGGCGTGTCTTTCTTCACAAAATAACCCGTCCAGATATTGAAGGCAAAGGCCTTGAGCGCCTTGCTTTCGCTAATCGCCGGGTAGTCTTTGAACGACTCAATACGCTCGCTGTTCAGCATGGCCAGCACTTTGAGCTTGCCTTGCTTTTGCAGCTCGACATTGGCTTTGCCCATGGGCGCCAAAAAGATATCGACCTGGCCACCCATCACATCCTGCAAGGCGGGCGCAATGCCTTTGTACGGCACATGCGTCATCGCAATGTCGGTGACTTTGGACAAATGCTCACCCAACAGGTGGTAGAACGAACCCGGGCCCACGCTGGCGTAGGTGATGGGCCGGCCTGCTTTAGCCTCTTTGCGGGCATAGTCCAAAAACTCATCCACGTTGCTGACGGGCAAATCCTTGCGGGCCAAAAAGCCGATTTGCGCGGTGGCAATCATTTGCACCAGACGAAAGTCTTCGCTCTTGTATTTGATGGCTGAAATAGCCAGTGGCGCCAAAATCAATTCATTCGGCGAGCCTTGAAAAATCATTTGCCCATCTGAAGGTGCGCTCAATACTTTTTGTGCGCCGATAGCGCCGCTGGCACCGCCCAGGTTTTCAACCAAAACGGGTTGGCCAAAGTTTTTAGCCAACGTGGTGTTGACAGTGCGGGCAATCACGTCAGACAAACCGCCAGCCGGGTAAGGCACCATCAATGTGACGGGTTTGCTCGGGTAGGCCTGCGCGAAAGCTGCGCCAGTCAGCAGCATGCCGCTGAAAAAAGCGGCGTATCGATTGAATGTATTGGTCATGTCTCGGCTTTCAGGTAGTAGTTGTGTTTGGATAGTAGTCAGCCGTTTCTATAATGTCTAATGCATTCTTAAGACAAGTTGTATGACTTTAATGAATAGATGAAATCACCATGACCCTGGTTCAGCTCAAGCATTTGATTGAATTGGCCGCCAACGGCTCGTTCAGCCAATCGGCCATCAAACTGCACCTGACACAGCCCGCCTTGAGCCGCAGCATCAAGGCGCTGGAGGACGAATTGGGCCAAAGCCTGTTCGACCGCATCGGGCGTAAAAACGAACTCACCGCGTTTGGCACGCACATCGTCCAGCGCGCCAGAGTGCTGGTGGACGAGGCCAACGAGCTGCGCCAAACCAGCGTGCAACTGCAAAAGGGTGAACTGGGCCTTCTCCGTATTGGCATGGGTTCTGGCCCTGGGGCGATGCTGATGACACCGCTCTTGAACCTGATGGCGACTCACTACCCGAAAGCGCACGTTGATATTTCTCGCGGCAGCACAACGCTGCTGGTGCAGGCCCTGCGTGAACGCTTGCTGGACGCGCTGATTCTGGACGTTCGCTCCCTGCAACCGTCGGCTGATTTGAAGGTGGATGCTTGCCAGGAAATGCAAGGCGCTTTCATGTGCCGCCTTGGCCACCCGCTGGCCAAGAAAAGCAGCGTGCCTTTTGCTGCGCTGCGGCACTACCCGATTGCATCAACACCGCTCAGCGATGAAGTCGCGCGGATTTTGATGGAGCGATTTGGGCCCCAGGCGCATCCTGACCAGTTGGTGAACCTGCGTTCAGAAGAAATCTCCAGCCTGCTGGACGTGGTGAGGCGTAGCGATGCCGTGGTGTTGACCATTCGAGCCGCAGCGCCAGATTTGATAGAACTGCCGATGTCGCCGCCCTTGAATGCCAAGGCGCGGTTTGGCTTGGTCACTATCGTGTCGCGCACCGAACCGCCGCTGCTAGGCAAGGTGCGCGCACTGATGCAAGGCATATTGAGAGATTCAAGCGCCACAGCTACGCCAGCAGGTAAGAAACACCTAAAATAGAGGTATTTTAAGGCTCTAACCCAATAGAATCGGGCGTGAGCAGCTATAAATTAAATAGCAAATACTTCTCCCCTATGCCCTTCCTGACCGCCGCCCTCTACAAGTTTGTTGAACTGCCCGACTTTGCCGAGCTGCAAGCGCCGCTGCTGGCCGTGTGCGAGGCGCATGACATCAAAGGTACGCTGTTGCTGGCCGCTGAAGGCATCAACGGCACGATAGCTGGCCTGCCTGACGATGTGCATGCAGTGCTGGCCTATTTACGCAGCGACCCACGCTTTGAAGGTCGACTGGCCACACTGGAGCACAAAGAGTCATGGGCCAGCGCCATGCCTTTTTACCGCATGAAGGTGCGGCTGAAAAAGGAAATCGTCACCCTTGGCGTGCCCGATGTTCATCCGGCGTTGATGGCGGGCCAGTACGTCAAACCTGAAGCTTGGAACCAGTTGATAGAACAACCCGGCGTGGTGCTGGTCGATACGCGCAATGACTACGAGGTGTCGATCGGCACATTTGCAGGCGCTGTGAACCCGGCCACCAGCAGCTTTTCAGAACTGCCCGGCTGGGTGGCGCGTGAGATGCAAAGCGGCGGCAAGCTGGCCGAGGTAGACGGCATCAAACCCAAAGTCGCCATGTTTTGCACAGGCGGCATCCGGTGTGAAAAGTCCACCGCGTTTTTAAAGTCCAAAGGCTTTGACGAGGTGTACCACCTGCAAGGCGGCATTTTGAAGTACCTGGAAACAGTGCCCGAAGCCCAAAGCCGCTGGCAAGGCCAGTGCTTTGTGTTTGACGAACGCGTGTCGGTCGGCCACGGGCTGCTGGAAGGTGATTTGGAACTGTGCAGGTCGTGCCGCGACCCGTTGCTTGATGCCGCCAAAGCATCGCCCCTGTACGAGCGCGGCGTGAGCTGCCCCGGCTGCCATGGCGCAACGACAGACGTGCAAAAAGCCGGTTACAGGCAGCGGCAAAAGCAGGTGGATTTGGCTGAAGCGCGCAGGCAGAGCCACATCGGCAATAAACATGAAACAGCGCGGAGCGCTGTGCAAAAACAGTGACAGCCGCCCTGCCCATTCTTTACAGCTTCAGGCGCTGCCCCTATGCGATGCGTGCCCGGCTCGCACTGCAAGTCAGTGGTATTCAATACGATCTGCGCGAAGTATCTTTAAAAAGCAAACCACCCGAGCTGCTGGCCGCATCCCCAAAAGGCACTGTGCCCGTACTGGTTCTGCCAGGCGGTCAGGTCATCGACGAAAGCCTGGACATCATGCGCTGGGCGCTGGCGCAGAACGACCCGGATGGCTGGCTAACGCAAGCCGCACCAGACGAGATGCTGGCGCTGATTGTAGGTAACGACGGCAAGTTCAAGCATGCGCTAGATCGCTACAAATACCCGAACCGCTACCCGCTGGATTCTGGCGGCGAAGCAAAAGTGTTTGCACTGGCGCAGCGCGTTGAAGCCGCAAGCTGGCTGCAAACGCTGGAATCACGTTTAAGCCAAGGCTGGTTGTTCAGCCCCCAACCCAGCCTGGCCGACATGGCCACCCTGCCCTTCGTACGTCAGTTTGCGCATACCGATGCGGCTTGGTTCGCTGTACAGCCCTGGCCGCAGTTACAGGCTTGGCTGGCAAGGTTTGAGGCGAGTGCGTTATTCGAAGCCGTCATGGCGAGACCAAAACCTTCGCGGCCCGTTTGTGATTGAACCAAAGCTTAAATGCAATCTGGATTTGATCGTTTTCCTGTATTTGTAGCGCTATAAGCTAACTAGGAGCAATTTTTAAGTTAGTCATACCTCAGTAAGTCTTGGCGCTCTTGAGCGTAAGACGCAATGCTTCGGCGTGAATGGCTTGATCTCGAGGAAGCATGTCAAGTATCCCGGAGATATCTGTGATGGTCGATACCATGACTTTGGTTCCCGCTGCGAGAAAAGCTTGAATTTTCTTGATACTCTCGGAAATTTCCAAGCCATTCTCCTGGCTTACTGCCCATTCAAGTATCCTAATATGTTGATCTAATTCGTTGGCAGGAACACCACGAAACTCCCAATATCTAGCGTCTGACTTTAGTTTCCAGAGTTCTACTTTCGTGCTTGTCTCGTGCAAAGAGCTTTCTAACCCCTGTATTTTTTTTTGATGTACTCTGTCTCGTTGCTCAAAAATCGCCTTTGCCACTGAACTTTCTGTAGCTACAGCCTCCTTCAGATTAGCTTGAACGAGCACCTCTAGACTTTCGCGGCTCTCGGCGGACTTAGCGATGATCATGCCCTGAAGTTCAGTCCGTAATGAAGTCAGTTCACGCTCGTGAGCCTTCGCGTTGTTGAACCATCCAAAGCCGACCAGTAAAGAAGCTACTAAAACCACCGTTCCCAATGACCAATGCACAGTAGCTAGCATGCCATCCGTCAATCCCTGCATCGTGGCCAACTGTGCCTTTAAAACAATACTTTCGTCGGTGCTCGTTTTCAGTAAGGTCTGCGGTTGGACAACTTCCGCGCCAATGGCGGGTTTCGGTTTTTCGCTCTGGGCTATCGAAGCAGTGGAGGCAAGTGCAATTAAAAGCATAAGCGTTAGGGAAAGTCTGCGAAGGACGAGTTGAGTAGAGTACATATTGAAGAACAAGGTAGGAATTGAAACAATCGAATGTTGGACTGAACCAACGACAAGAGCACTAGCTGATCTAAGAAATACTGGTTTACAAGCTTGCTTACGTAGACAGCAGCTTTCGTGGATTGCTTGAGATGGGTCGTTCACCCCGATTGACAATAGCGCGCGAAAGCATAGTTTCATCCAGCTCTGGCAGATCGTCGTACTCAGTTGCTTTGACGACATGAGCGTCGATGCGCGCCAGGTCAGACGTCAAGGAGCGGGGCCATGCGGGATTTTTCGCGTTCATTTGCTTTCCTCATACTAAAGATGTGGCGATCCGCACCACGCGGTATACACCCTGCGGCAAAGTTAATGGACAGACTTGTTATCGTAGCTACAACAACCATGGATCGCAACGAGTATTCGCTAGCCTTAAATAGGCGCTTGAAGTTAATTATTTTCCGACCTTGATAATCAAAACCAAACTCCCTCAACAAAAAGGACTCTCCCATGCGCAGTTGGTTGATGTGTTTTTTATGTACCGCATGTTTGTGTTTTCAATCACCCGCTCATGCCGCGCAAGCCCCTAAAAAATGCCTGACGGATTGCTCGTCGCGTATCGGCGTGGTGTCGGCTTTTGGGGCTGAGGCTGACTTGCTGGTGGCGCAAACGCGGCAGCGCAAAACGCATGTCATCAATGGCAACCGGTTCACCACGGGTATCTTGCGCGGCAACCGGGTGGTGATTGTGCTCAGCGGGGTCAGCATGATCAACGCGACCATGGTGACCCAGCTGATGCTGGACCACTTTCGCATTGAGCGGCTGGTCATGAGTGGTATTGCGGGCGGGTTGAACCCGGACTTGCATGTGGGCGATGTGACCATTCCTGACCGCTGGGTGATGTCGATGGAGGTTTACTGGAGCCACAACGCCCAGGTGCCATCGCCCTGCGGCAAGCTGGCCGATGTGTCTTGCATGGGGCTCAAACTAGCGACTGGAAAAGACGGCCAGGTTTTGCCGCCGTTTAATTTGCCCTTAAATCTTCCATCTACGCAAGGCAATGTGCCCACTGGGCTCTTCATGCGTGAGAACTTTGTGATGACAGCCAAAAACAACCAGAACAAGCCAGCCGGTGAGTTTGTGTTTGCCTACCCAGTAGACGGCGACATGCTGGCAGTGGCGAGTCAGCTCAAACCCAAGCTGTCGCAATGTGGCCCGGCGTTTCAACCCGGCCAGCCGCTAGACCCCAAGCAGTGCGTGCGCCATCAGCCCAAAGTGCTGGTCGGTGGTGCAGGGGTCACGGGCACGGCTTTTTTGGCCAACCCGGCTTACCGCAAATACCTGTTTGACAACCTGCAAGCCAACAGCTTTGAAATGGAAACCGCTGGCCTGGCGCATGTAGCCTATGCCAACGGCGTACCTTACATCGCTTTCAGAAGCCTGAGCGACCTGGCAGGTGTTGAAGAGTTTGACCCGGACGTGGTGGCGCTGTTTTCAAGCGGGCTGGCCGAAGCCAATGAGTCTGCGGTGGCATTGGCCTTTCTGGAAGCCTGGCGCTTGAAGAACCCGAAAGCAGCTACGAGTGCACGCGCTAGCAAGTGACGCTATGTTTTTAGGAGCTGCTTGCGTACGTATTCATTGGCTTGCAGGCACTTTTAGTACCCTAAAACGGTCTTTTTAGCCTGTCACAGCCTTTGACAGCCGCTGGGCGCACGCCAGCGCCTGCTCTGCATCACGCGCCTCGACCATTAGGCGCAGCAGCGGCTCTGTGCCACTGGCGCGTATCAGTACCCGGCCGGTTTGACCCAGCTCGGCTTCGATGGCTGCTGTCTCGGTTTTCAGCAGGTCGTTGCTCTTCCAGTCCTGGCCGGGTTTGAGGCGCACATTGAGCAGCGTCTGCGGGAAGAGCACCACGTCACCCAGCAGTTGGGCAATGGTTTTGCTGCTCCTCACGCAGGCTTGCAGTACTTGCAGCGCGCTGATGAGGCCGTCGCCAGTGGTGTGTTTGTCTAGCGCCAGCAAGTGGCCTGAGCCCTCGCCGCCCAGCAGCCAGCCGCGTTTTTCCAGCTCTTCCAGCACGTAGCGGTCACCTACCTTGGCGCGTACAAACTCAACGCCTTTGATCTTCAACGCCACTTCAACCGCCATGTTGGTCATCAGCGTGCCGACAGCGCCGGGAACTTTTTCACCGCGTGCCAGGCGTTCATTGACCATCAGATAAAGCACTTCGTCGCCATTGAAAAGCCGGCCATCGCTGTCGACCAGTTGCAGGCGGTCTGCGTCGCCGTCGAGCGCAATACCGTAGTCAGCGCGGTGTGCCTTGACGGCCTCTATCAGGGCCTCGGGGTGGGTAGCGCCTACGTTGTGGTTGATGTTCATGCCGTCTGGCGCGCAGCCGATGGCCACCACTTCAGCCCCCAGCTCGTGGAAGACCTTGGGCGCAATGTGGTACGCCGCGCCGTGCGCGCCATCCACCACAATGCGCAAGCCCTTGAGCGTCAGGTCATTGGCAAAGGTGCTTTTGCAAAACTCAATGTAGCGGCCCGCTGCGTCGTCGAGCCGCCTGGCCTTGCCCAGCGCGGCTGAATCAGCCCATACCGGTGGCTCTTCCAGTGCGGCTTCAACAGCCATCTCCCACGCGTCGTCGAGCTTGGCGCCCTGGGCGCTAAAAAATTTGATGCCGTTGTCTGGGTAAGCGTTGTGGCTGGCGCTGATGACCACGCCCAGGCTGGCGCGCTGCGCACGTGTGAGGTAGGCCACGCCAGGTGTTGGTAGTGGCCCAAGCAGTACCACATCAACGCCTGCTGAATTAAAGCCCGACTCCAGCGCGCTTTCAAGCATGTAGCCGGAGATGCGGGTGTCTTTGCCAATCAGCACCGTGGGGCGTGCCTCTGTGCGCTTGAGCACGCGGCCTACCGCATGCGCCAGGCGTAACACAAAGTCAGGGGTAATCGGTGGCTGGCCCACCGTGCCGCGAATGCCGTCTGTGCCGAAGTATTTTCTGGTCATGTTGTGTGTCTGAAAATGTTGTTACATGGGTATTTTAGAAGCCGCCCACACCTTCAGTGCCTGCACCGTCTCACGCACATCATGCACCCGCACCACCCGCGCGCCGCGCTCAACGGCCAGTACAGCCGCAGTCACGCTGGGCACCATGCGGTCAGCCACATCCATTTGCGCAACTGATGCCAGCGACGTGCTACTGACTGCGGCCAGCGATGACTTGCGTGACCAGCCCACCAGCAGCGGGTAGCCTGCGGCCAGCAATTCGTTTTGCCTGCTAAGTAAAGTAAAGTTTTGTTCAACGGATTTGCCAAAGCCAACGCCGGGGTCAAGCGCTATACGCGAGCGCTTGATGCCCAGCGCCTCTAGCACGGCGGCTTGGTGTTTTAAAAACACCAACACCTGGGCCACTACATCGCCCTGCATAGGCTCTGCCTGCATGGTTTGCGGCTCGCGGTGCATGTGCATCAGGCACACACCGCAGGCGGGGTGCGCGGCTGCCACCTGCACAGCACCGGGCTGGCGTAAGGCCCAGATGTCGTTGATGATGTCGGCCCCCAGGTCAAGCACCGCCTGCATGACTTCGGGCTTGTAGGTGTCTACCGACACCGCCACGCCGAGGGTGACCGCATGGCGCACCACCGGTAGCACACGGTCAAGCTCTTCTTTCAAAGGCAAAGGCTGGGCACCCGGGCGGCTTGATTCACCGCCAATATCCAGAATGTCTGCACCGTCTTTAACTTGTTTGTCGCAATGCGCCAGCGCGCTGGCCATACCGCTACCGGGCGCAAAAAACTGGCCTCCGTCTGAAAACGAATCAGGTGTGACATTCACGATGCCCATGACTTTGGGCTGGGCCAGGTCAATTTGAAAACGGGTGGTTTGCCAGATGGTCATGATGAATATGTATTGCGAAACGATTAGGCAGTGTCAGCTGCTTGACCAATTTTGAATGACGTCACCCCATTAGAACTGAGACACAAAAGATAAACTGCAACGCCTGACTGGCCACACGCCTTGCAGTCCTTCTGGCGGCGTGCGGATGGGTGGCGAGGTCATACGCCGCCAAGCGCATACTGGCTGGTAACACCACATGAAAGGGCAAGCCATGCACGAAATAACAAACCCTATCCCCCTCACGCGGCGCAAAGCCTTGCTAGCGTTAGGCGCCATGGCGGTTGGCACTGCAAACGCACAAGCCGCCTATCCAAGCAGGCCGCTGCGCATCGTCATCGGATTTTCGGCCGGCGGGCCGACGGACAATATTGCGCGGCTGCTGGCGATCAAGCTCGGCGAGTTTTTAGGTCAGGCTGTGTTGATCGAAAATCGGCCTGGTGCCAATGCTGTTTTAGCCGCAGACGCGGTGAGTCGCGCTGTGGCAGATGGGTACACGCTGCTTTACAACACATCGTCATTTGCGTTGTCTGCGGCACTTTCTCCGAAGCTGCCTTACAACCCCACGCGTGATTTTGCCGGCATTGCGCTGACGGCCTCCGCGCCCACGGTATTGATTGTGAACAAGAACTTCAAAGCCCGCACGATCAAAGAATTTATCGAGCAGCTGGCTGCCAATCCGGGTAAGTACAGCTACGGCTCTGCGGGTACTGGCACCATCACGCACGTTATCCCGGCCCAACTGTTGCAGACGGCCGGACTGAATGCCGTCCACGTGCCATACAAGGGCAGCGCACCCGCACTGATTGATTTGTTCGGTGGGCAGATTCAGTTTGCCGTTGACGCCATGAGTTCGGCCTTACCTTACATCCGGGATGGACGAGTCCGGGCACTGGCAGTTACAAGCGCCGAGCGGATTGCCTCCTTGCCTGATGTGCCGACGATCTCGGAGAGCTGGATCAAGGGCTATGAAGCCAGCGCATGGCAGGGGTTGATGGTTCCTGCAGCGGTTCCAGCGCCCATCGTGGCCAGGCTGAATCTGGAAATACTCAAGGTCTTGGCGTTGCCGGATGTACGCGCCCAGATGGCCAAACAAGGCACAGACCCGCTAGGCAGCACACCGGACGCATACAACGCCTTCGTGCGCACAGAAATTGATCGCTGGTCCAAAGTGGCTCGGGCCGGCAGCATCGCACTGGAGTAAATCTCTTGACTTGATTGGAGATCGATCACGATCAGACTTGGAACCCGAACAGACGACGCGCTCTGCATGGCGCTAGCTGGCGTAAAAAATTAAACTAATAACAGAAGTCCAATAATTAATTTTACTTTTTTCGTTGCGTCGCTAGCATCTAGCTTTCTCCCTGCAATTAGAACTATTAGAACTGAGAGACAAAAGATGAACCGCAACCCGATACTGACCGCACTTCTGGCCGCTGTGCTTGCAGCGTGCGCAAGCTTTGCTTCGGCAGAGGAATTCCCCGCCCGCCGCATCACCCTGGTCGTGCCGTTTCCGGCTGGCAGCGCCACCGACGGCATTGCTCGCCGCCTGGCCTTCGACATGGGAAAAATTGCCAACGTGCCGGTGATTGTGGACAACAAGCCGGGTGCAGACGGCAATATTGCGGCCATGTCGGTGCTCCGGTCTGATGCGGACGGCTACACGGTGTTTGTGACGACCAATTCGACGCAGGCGGCCAACGTCAACCTTTTCAAGACCATGCCTTTTGATCCAAAAGCCGACTTTGCGCCCGTCTCTGGCTTGGTGAAGATCCCGATGATGCTGACGGTACGGGCCGATTTCCCCGCCAAGAACGTGGCCGAGTACATCGCCATGGCCAAAAAGAGCGCCAAGCCTCTGACCTTCGGCACCGCCAACCAGACCGGCAGGGGCGCGGGAGAGTTATTCAAGGAACGTGAGAGCCTGAGCATCATCAACGTCCCCTATCGCGGCTCGCCACAGGCTCTGACTGACCTGCTGGGCGGCCATGTGGACTCTATCTTTTCGGATCCGGTGAGCGCTGCCGGGCTGGTGCAAAAAGGCTCAGTGCGCGTGCTTGCCGTGACCAGCGCCAAACGGGCACCCACCATGCCGGATGTGCCTTCGTTTGACGAGAGCGGGTTGCCTGGCTTCGAGCTGATTGCCTGGGTGGCGGCCTTTGTGCCGACTAAAACACCAAAAGCCCATGTTGCCAAACTGAATGCGATGATAAGCACCATCCTCAATGACCCCGCGACAGCCAGTTTTCTATCGGCAACGGGTGCGACACCCTTCCCGACAACGCCCGAGCAACTCGCTTCATTTGCTGAAACAGACACCAAGCGCTGGGCCAGGATTGTGGAAGCTGCAAAAATGGAAAAGCAATAGGCCCTGGTGCTCAGACCAACCGCTACTTTAAAATTCAAGACGCCATTAACCCAACACTGGAACAGACATGTCAAATCACGCCACACAGCTTCACCTTGCGACGGCTGCAAAAAGCAGGTTCGAGGCTGAGCCCGCCAAACCCGACAACGGCCATATTGCGCCGGATTGCGCTGGTCTAAATTTTTACCAGATTGACCCCAGCTTCAAGGCGTCGCTTCGCGTGAACATGGATGCCGCAGCGCTCAAGCATTTTGAGCCTGTCCTTCAAAAACTGGGCGCTGTTGCGGGTAACGAACTCGACACCCTGGCCCGGCTGGTAGACCGCAACCCGCCGGTGCTGGAGCCACGTGACCGTTTTGGTCGCGACCTGGACACCATCGTCTACCACCCCGCCTACCGCGACATGGAAAAAATCGGTTTTGAGGATTTCCAGCTGCACTCTATGTGCCACAAGCCGGGCGCCCATGGCTGGGAAGGTACTGCGCCGCAGGCCATGAAGTACGCCTTTCAGTACCTGTTTATCCAGTCTGAATTCGGCATGATGTGCCCGCTCAGCATCACCGACGCCACCATCCAGGTGATCAAAACCTATGCCAGTGAAGAGCTTAAAAACTACCTGATGCCCAAGATGCTGGCACCCAAACTGGCAGACCTCTGGAAGGGCACGCAGTTCATGACCGAGCGTGCCGGTGGTTCGGATGTTGGAACCCTTGAAACAGTTGCTCGCAACGAAGACGGCGTGTGGCGGCTCTACGGCGACAAATGGTTTGCCTCGCACACCGATGCGCATATTGCGCTGATTCTGGCCCGGCCCGAAGGCGCTCCTGATGGCATCAAGGGCGTGGCCATGTTCGCCCTGCCGCGCTACCTGCCGGATGGCACACGCAACACATACCGCATCGTTCGCCTGAAAGACAAACTCGGCACCAAGTCACTGGCATCGTGCGAAATCGTGCTCGAAGGTGCAGAAGCCTATTTGGTGGGCCGCGCCGACCAGGGCATCAAGCAGATGATGGAGCAGGTCAACATGTCGCGCCTGTCGCACGGCGTGCGTGCTGCTGGCCAGATGCGTCGCTGCTACAACGAAGCCATGCAGGTCGCGCGCAACCGCAATGCGTTTGGCGCGAAGATCATCGACCATCCCCTGCTGCGCCGCCAGGTCATGAAAATCCTGGTGCCCGCAGAGCAGGCCCTGGCGCTGTCCATGATGGCGGCGAAATACATGGACCTCGCACGTGCTGGCTCAGAAGAAGCCGCTCAACTGATCCGCATCCTGACGCCGCTGGTCAAGTTCCGCGCTTGTCGCGATGCCATTTCGGCTGCACGTGCGTCCATGGAAACGCGTGGCGGCAACGGCTACATTGAAGAATGGGTCAATGCCCGGCTGGTACGCGACTCGCATATCGGCGTGCTGTGGGAGGGCACCAGCAACATCAACGCCATCGACGTTGTACGGCGTGCAGTCGGCAAGGCCAAAGCGCATACGGCGCTGAATACCTTGTTGCTGGAAAAAGTCGCTCAGCTGAGCATGCTGCCTGAAAGCTTCACACAAAGACTGCTCAAGGTTGTCAACAAAAGCTTTGACTTTATCTCGGCAGTAGCCGCAGCGCCAGAAAACGAGCACATGGCGCGCGTTGCCACCACCGCGTTTTATAACGCTGCCAGCGCTGTCGCCCTGGCATGGGAAAGCATGCAAGCACAAGGCGATCCCAAGAAGTTACTCATCAGCCGCTTTGTACTGGAGCACAGGCTTGAACCCATAGACCCGCTGGCACCGCCCAATGGCGAGTGGGAGCATGAGGCCTATGCCATCCTGCTGGCCGATGGCGGCGATCTGTCGGCAAGCGCCGCCGTGGCACTGGTATCGCGCGGCGCATGACTGCCTGCGCTGCTTCGTTAGGTATGAAATGAGCAAGCCATCCGGGCCGCTGACAGGCATACGCATCATCGACATGACATCGGTTCTCATGGGGCCGTTTGCGACGCAGATTCTTGCCGACTATGGCGCAGAGGTCATCAAAATTGAAAGCGCTGAAGGCGACCTTCTGCGCGTGGCCGGTGCCATGCGCAACCCCAAGATGGGTTCGCTTTTTTTGCAGAGCAACCGCAACAAAAGAAGTGTTGTACTGGATGCCAAGACGGCGGACGGACGTGCGGCTCTCCTCAAGCTGTGTGAAAGTGCCGATGTGTTTGTCAGCAATATCCGCCCTTCTGCGCTAGGGCGGCTAGGCATGGGGTATGAGGATGTCAAGGCCCACAATGCCGGCATCATTTACGCATCACTTGTAGGTTACGGACAGAACGGTCCCTACAAGGACAGGCCGGCCTATGACGACTTGATACAGGGTATTTCTGCCATCCCCTCACTGGTCAGCAGGGCACAAAACTCGAACCCGCAATATGCGCCCCTTACCCTGGCCGACAAGGTGGCAGGCCTGTCGGCCGTGCATGCCATCCTGGCGGCCCTTTTGTGCAAGGCGCGCACTGGCACTGGCCAGAGCGTTGAAGTCCCGATGTTTGAAATCATGAGCCAGTTTGTGTTGACCGATCACCTGGGTGGGTACGGATTCGAGCCGCCTATTGGGCCTGCCGGCTACAACCGTTTGTTGTCTGCCGACAGAAGGCCCTACCAGACAAAGGACGGCTTTATCTCCATCCTGGTCTATACCAACGAACACTGGCGCAAGTTCTTGAAGATCATTGACCGACCGGAAGAGTTTGAGCGCACGCCCATGTTTCATGACCATGCCGTGCGTGCCCGAAACTACGATGAGGTTTTCCGTTATTTGGCCGAGGCCGTTAAAAGCAAAACCTCTGCCGAATGGCAAGCCGCGCTGGAGGCGTACGACATTCCCTGGGCACCGACGCACAGCATTGAAGAGCTGATCCATGACCCGCACCTCAAGGCTGTTGATCTCCTACAGGGCATGGACCACCCTAGCGAAGGCCGGATCACCATGATCGCACCGCCCATCAAGTTCAGCGCTACACCCTCCTCCGTGTATCGTCATCCACCGAGCTTGGGCGAGCACACCGACGAGGTACTGAAGGAATTTGGCATAGAGAAACCGAAGGCCGCTGTAGCCTCCGCCAAGGGAAAGTCACAGCCGCAAACCGTTGCGCGTGGCGACGTATTAGCCGACACACACGCAGACTAAAGCGTAGTCGCTACATTGCCTACGTCATTTAAAAATTCATCCTTCAAACCATGCATACAAGCTTTCCTGAAAAGGAATACCTGGCCTTCCTGGCTTCAGGCAAGTTCATGATCCAGCGCAGCACCAAAAGCGGCCACCATGTTTTTTATCCACGCCTTGCCGAGCCTGTGACAGGTGACAGCCTGGAATGGGTGCAGGCTTGTGGGCGAGGTACCGTGTACTCGGTCACCGTGCTGCATCCCAAGCCGCCAGAGGCTGCCTATAACCTCGTGCTGATTGACCTGGAAGAAGGCCCACGCCTGATGTCGCGTGTTGACGGCATCGCTGCGGATCAGGTGAAGATAGGCATGCAGGTTCAGGCAAAAATCATTGAGGAAAACGGCCAGGCGCTGCTGGTGTTCGAACCGTGTGGTGCCATCCAGAAAGCGCTTTCATGACAGCATCAGGCGCCTTTCCGCGCGGCCAGGCCGCGATTGTTTCTGCCGCAACCTTTGGCATGGGTGCGGCCCCCGGCTACAGCGCCATGGAGCTGGCGGTGCAGGCTTCGCTGAAGGCCCTGAAGAACGTCGGGCTGACCCCCGGCGATGTGGACGGCTTGATGATCTGCCTGCCTGACGATATTTTCTCCAGCCTGAGCATGGCGGAGTATTTCGGCATCCACCCGCGCATTACCGACAACAACCGCACCGGTGGGTCATCCTTTCAGACGCACTGCGCACTGGCCAGCATGGCACTGGTTGCCGGCCAGTGCGACGTCGCCCTGATCGCCTACGGTAGCAACCAGCGCAGCGCCTCCGGCAAGCTCGTTACGCCCTTGCGCCCGTCTATCTATGAGCAGCCTTACCGAGGTATCCGGCCGCTGTCAGCGTATGCACTTGCGGCTGCACGGCACATGCATGAGTTCGGCACGACCAAGGAGCAGCTTGGCCATGTGGCCCTTGCCGCACGAAAGTGGGCGCAACTCAATCCTGAGGCATCCATGCGTGAAGACCTGTCGATGGCCGACTACCTCGGCTCGCGCATGGTGTCCGACCCCTTGGGTGTGCGCGATTGCTGTCTGGTGTCCGATGGTGCTGCCGCAGTTGTCATGGTCAGGGCAGACCGTGCGCGTGACCTTGTCAAGCGTCCGGCGTATGTGCTGGGCGCGGCTGCGGCCACCTCGCACCGCGACATCACCAACATGCCAGACCTCACCACCACGGCGGCTAGAGAAGCGGGTGAGCGGGCTTACAAGCAGGCTGGCATCAAGGCCGCTGATGTAGATGTGGTGCAGGTCTACGATGCCTTCACCATCAACACCATCCTGTTCCTGGAAGACCTCGGCTTTTGCCCCAAGGGCGAAGGTGGGCGGTTTGTGGCTGAAGGGCATATTGCACCGGGTGGCTCATTGCCGGTCAACACCAACGGCGGCGGTCTGTCCTGCGTGCACCCCGGCATGTACGGCCTGTTCACCATGGTCGAAGCCACGCAGCAATTGATGGGCATTGCCGGGCAGCGACAAATTCCGTCGGTGGACATTGCGTTGGCGCATGGCAACGGCGGCGAGCTGGCCAGCCAGGCCGTAGTCATTCTGGGCAGCGACGCGGCCCTTTAAACACATTCACCGAGAGCGACAGGTTCGCGATTGCGAAGCAGGCTGTACGCTTCCGCACACAAGGAGTTTTCATGAACGATATATTGACGCTTGAAGGCCGAACCATCGTGGTCACCGGTGCAGCCCAGGGCATAGGCCGCGCCACCGTCGAACTTTGCCTGCAGCTAGGTGCCAATGTGGTGGGTGTGGACCTCAACGAAGCCGGACTCACGGCGCTTGCAAACAGCACCGATAAAACACACTTCATGCCGCTGGTGGGCGGTGTGTCCGATCCAGCATTTGTTGATAGCGCCATTGCGCAGGCGGTCGCCCGTTTCGGCAAGATTGACGGCTTGGTCAACAACGCCGGTGTGGTCCGCCCGGCGTTGATCGAAAAAATGACCTTGGAGCAATGGAACACCGTGATTGATGTGCACCTCACTGGCTCCTTTTTATGGCTGCAAGCCGTGGGGCGAACCATGCTGGCGCGGGCCAACACGGGTGAAAAAAATCCGGGTGCCATCGTCAATGTGTCTTCTGACGCAGGGCGGCGTGGCTCTATTGGTCAGATCAACTACACCGCTGCCAAAGCCGGTGTTGTCGGCCTGAGCATGGCCGCTGCGCGTGAATGGGCCCGCTTTGGCATACGCACCAACACGGTCAGCTTCGGGGTGGTCGAGACCCCGATGACCGACACCATACGGGGTGAGAAATTCCGCGACCGCATCTTGAGCCAGATCCCCATGGGCCGCTGGGCTCAGCCTGACGAAGTGGTCAAGACCATCTGCTTTTTACTGTCTGACGCTGCGTCTTACATCGTCGGGCAGAACCTGTCAGTCAACGGCGGCTATCACATCGCTTCCTGAGCACCGGTTTTCACCAACCTGTAATGCCATCTACTTTTTTGCCTTGCCGGGCACGCGGGTTTTGGTCATGGGCAGTTCGCTGCAGCCCAGCAGGTTCACAAATTCCTGCGCCGCTTTTGACAGGGTCTTGCCCGCCGGAGTCACCACGTACACCGGCCGGTTGAGCTCAGGCGCAACCAGTTCCACGATGGCCACCAGTTTGGGATCAAAGTAAGGCACGGTCAGTTCGGGCACCACGCTCACGCCAAGGTTGCTCGCAACCAGGCCAGCGACAGTCGCCACCTGCTCAACCTCCAGCCCGGTATCTTGCAGGTCAATGCTGCGCAACGCGCTTTCAAGATACTGGGCGATGCTACCGCTGCGAATCAGGCGTATGTAGCTACAGCCATCCAGGTCTGCGAGGATGAGCTTTGGTTTTTGCGCCAGGGGGTGGGTATGGTGGCAGGCAAAAACGAATTTTTCCCGGAACAAAAGGCGGGCTTCCAGACCAGGCCTTCCCGGCCCGTCTGCAGTGATGGCAAAGTCAGCCTGGCGCAAACGCACGAGTTCCAGTGCGCGCAGCGGTGTGGCATCAAACAGCCCCAGCTCTATGCCGGGAAAAGCCTTTTTGTAGACCGCGACGATGGGCGGCAGCCAATGAGCTGCCAGCGACGGCAAGGCGGCGATGTTGATGCGCCCCCGGCGCGCCGATGCGTGGTCTTTCAGGTCGATGTCAATCTCGTCGAGCTCCTGCATCACACGCTGCGCCGTGGCTACAAAGCGCAAACCTTCTGGCGTGAATTGCACATGCCGACGATCGCGGTCCACCAGTTGCAGCCCAACGTCGTCTTCGAGCTTGCGAACCATCTGGCTCAGGGCCGACTGCGTCACGAAGCAGCGCTCGGCCGCCAGCGAAAAATTACGCAGCTCGTCGAGAGCAATCATGGCGCGCAGGACGCGTGAGGAGATATCAATCATTGGCTAATAACAGAAGTCGAATAATTAATTTTACTTTTAACAGCGCGCCGATAGCATCAGTTGATTCATACCAAACCATTGCAGACACATGAGCACAGACCCGCTTGCAGGCACCCGCATCCTTGACCTGACCACCGTGATCATGGGGCCGTACGCCACCCACATCATGGCAGACCTGGGCGCCGAGGTCATCAAGGTGGAGGCACCCGAGGGCGATGCCTTCCGTCAATACGGTCCCAGCCGCAGCGAAGGCATGGGCGGCTCTGTGTTGCAACTGCACCGCAACAAACACAGCGTTGTGCTGAACCTGAAAAATGACGCTGCGCGCCGCGCGCTGGACAAACTCATAGAGCGTAGCGACGTGGTCGTGCATAACCTGCGGCCCGGCCCTGCAAAAAGGCTGGGGCTTGACTGGGCCTCGGTCAGCACGGTTAACCCCAAAGTGGTGCTGTGTGCCGCACGCGGCTTCGGCTCCGACGGGCCTTATGCCGACAAGGCTGCGTATGACGACATCATCCAGGCGGGTTGCGGCATGGCGGCCTTGCATGGCCAGGTCCATGGCACGCCGCGCTACGCGCCTACAGCCTTGTGCGACAAGATCGCTGGCCAGACCATCGCCTATGCCGTCATGGCTGCACTGCTGTACCGCAGCCGCACCGGCGAAGGCCAGGAGATAGAGGTGCCCATGTTTGAGACGTCCGTCGAATTCATGATGGCCGAACACCTGGGTCCGTCGGCTTTTGAGCCACCGCTCGGGCCGGTTGGCTTTGCGCGCCAGCTATCGGCGCACCGCAAACCATACAAGACCTCCGACGGTTGGATCTGCATCCTGCCGTATTCCGACCGCAACTGGTCGGACTTTTTTCGCATGGTCGGCATGGCTGAGCTGGCAACCGACGCACGCTTTTGCGACATCAACGCACGCGGGCAGAATGTGGATGCGCTCTACAGCATCGTCAACCTTGAGGCCGCACGGCGCAGCACGCAGAAATGGATAGACCTGTGCGACAGCGCTGGCATACCGTGCATGCCTGTCATTGCGCTACAGGACATTGACAAGAACCCGCACGTGCGCGCCGTCGGCCTGATCGAGTCATCGGTGCACCCTAGCGAGGGTGCTTATCGCTCGGTACGTCCGCCTGTACGCTTTGGCGCATCGCCCTACAAATTGCGCCGGCATGCGCCACGTCTTGGCCAGGACAGCGCGCAGATCCTCGGTGGCCTGGGCCTGTCCGCCGATGATTTGCAGCAAATCCTGCCGCAGGCCGCCGCCGCCGCACCCGTGCTGGAAGCCATGCCGCAATGACAGACTTCATACCAAGCACCCGAACAACTTTCAGGACCGCTGACTTTGCCTATACCTGCTTTTGAGGTTCTTGAGAACCTGCCTGAATCGACCGAAGCCCTGCGGCAGGAAGTCCGTGATTTCATTGCTGCCGAAATGCCCGGGATTCCAGAAATCGAGCGCGCCAGGAACTGGACCGCCGTCAATCCGGCCTTCAGCCGCAAGCTAGGCGCCAAAGGCTGGATAGGCATGACCTGGCCCAAAAAATACGGCGGGGCTGAGCGGTCGTTTCTTGAGCGTTATGTGGTGATGGAAGAACTCCTTGCCGTAGGCGCGCCTGTGGCTGCGCACTGGATCGCCGATCGGCAGAGCGGGCCCCTGTTGATGCGCTACGCACCACATCTGGCCGAGAAGCTGGCACCTGGTATTGCAAAGGGCGAGACTTACTTCTGCATTGGCATGAGCGAGCCGGACAGCGGCTCAGACCTGGCCTCGATACGCACCACGGCCAAACGTGTTGAAGGCGGCTGGGTCATCAACGGCACCAAGCTGTGGACTTCGTTCGCGCAGCATGCCCATTACATGATTGCGTTGGCCCGCACCGAATCCATGGGCAAGGAACGGCACAAGGGCCTGTCGCAGTTTCTGGTCGACATGAAAAACCCCGCCGTGAAGGTTTCGCCGATCCGCAACATCGTCGGTGACGACGACTTCAACACGGTCATCCTGGACCAGTGTTTTGTGCCTGATGCGTGCCTGATGCGTGCCTGATCGGCGAGCCTGGCGACGGCTGGGCGCAGGTGACATCGGAGCTGGCTTTCGAGCGCAGTGGGCCGGAGCGCTATCTTTCGAGCACGCAGGTTTTCCTGGAGATGCTGGACGCGGCCGACCCGCATGAAAACCGGCAAGCGGTGGAGCTGGGCCGGCTGGTGGCCGACTATGCCTGCCTCAGGCAGATGTCCCTGACGGTTGCCGGTTTGCTGGCGCGACACGAAGATGCCGGTTTTTCTGCCGCTCTTGTCAAAGACCAGGGCGCCTTGCTGGAGCAACGCATCCCCGAGATTGCCTACACCCTGTTCAGTGACCATGACTTTCCGGCGCAGAGCGTCTTCGATGCCGTGGCGGAATTTTCATTGCAGGCCAGTGTTTCGTATTCACTGCGCGGCGGGACTAGAGAGATTTTGCGAGGCATCATTGCACGCGGGCTGGGGCTGCGATGAACGACACCCGCCGCATGATTGAAGACAGCGTGACACGCCTGTT
>JAYWBS010000288.1:0-2917 GCA_043781295.1 Polaromonas sp. | reverse complement strand
TGCCGGCTCCTTGTGTGGACTCGCCACACGGCGTCGCCGACGCCTAGCCTGGCACCGCGACTCGCCACGGCGCGGGCCCAACCCAAAGTCCGACAGGCCGCTAGACGGTTCTCTCTGGGCACCCATATGCTGGTGTCCACCAAGTTGTCGCACGGGCCGCCTCATGCCGCTGCTGGAGCCTTCGTGCGGCCGCCAGGTAGCCACCACACATGCCGATCTGGCCAAGCGCCTGGCCGAACTGGAGATGAAGACCGAGAGCATCTGTTCGTGCGCGTTTACACCTTGGTCGTAAGGTAGAGATTATTGACCGCCGTTTACTGACACCAAGGCTTTTGGAGCAATTCACTGTTGACACTTTTTGTATTGCGCTGCGATAATCCGGGCACATTAACTTTCGGAGCCGCGTTCGTGGACAGTGCCAGTAGATACAGTGATGTAAAGCGTGCCTTGATGGCCGCTGCGCACTCGGCACCCTAACGCCCCTCCCCGGGCTGGGGTCCTGAAACAGACCGCAGCCCTCTCCCGCTTGTTTTGCGATGACTCCCTTGGAGCCGCGTAAAACATGCGAACCATCCAGACCCGATTCATCGCTGACTTCACGCCTCACAAAGAGGTCGCAGTCAAGTAGATCTGCGCCCTCATGGGGAAGAATCTGGCACCGTTCGTGCGCGTGGCTTTCTACAAGCCTAGCGGTTATGCCATGCCATTTGCAAATGACGAACTCTTCCGTCGCCCTCGTAACGGCGACATGTCCCAACACGCGTTGGTACCGACTTCTGCTTCGCCGGCTACCACGGCTCAGCTCGCCGCACTGAAATCCGCGGTTGCGGTTGATCGGAACACCGTCTGGCCTACGCATCGTATCCGCTGCTTTTTGCTCTCACAGCAAATTGCCGGCGGTTAGGCTGCATCACGCTAAATCAGTTTGCGTAGCAGCGAATTATTTCCAAAAGCTCAACCTTGTAGTCGGAGTACTCAAATGGACCCAGACCCTAGTTGGCGCCAAGCGGCGTCTTCAGCAACCATCATTTTTACAGTGAATCCCAATCAACCGGCCAAGCCATGGAGGCCCTTCCTCGCCTGAAAGATAAGCGAGGAAACCTCCTGGGCCATGGCCAAGGCTGCAAGTCGTCCCTGTCCCGCCGGTCTTCGAAATCTCTCTCAGCGGGAGTGAGCAAGTGAAACTCTATCTTCTAAAAGAGGGAAATCATGTCAAACGTCACCATCCTTAAGAGGGCACCAGAGGGCCGCGCGGAAGTTACCTCGCAACGCCGCGGAGCAGTGCTGGACGACGCCCACGTGGGCGATATCCACGGAGCCTTCGGAACCATCGGGGCAAATGACCAAGCGCCGCGCCTGACTTTGTGGAGCAAGATCAAAACCTTACTCGCCATCCTTGGCCCTGGCCTGATCGTCATGGTTGGCGATAACGATGCTGGGGCATTCGGCACTTATACACAAGCCGGTCAAAACTACGGCACTACCTTGCTGTGGACCCTGTTGCTCCTGGTGCCCGTGCTCTTTATCAATCAGGAAATGGTTTTGCGCCTGGGAACCGTTACGGGCGTTGGGCATGCGAGACTGATCTTTGAAAGATTTGGAAAGTTTTGGGGCGCCTTCAGCGTGATTGATTTATTTGTACTGAACGCGTTAACCATCGTCACTGAATTCATCGGAATCAGCCTCGGGCTGGAATATCTAGGAGTTTCCAAGTTGTGGGGGATTGGTGCGGCCGCCATTGTCATCATGGGCGCTGCGTCGACCGGAAACTTTCGGCGCTTTGAACGCTTTGCGATGATTTTGATACTGGGCAGTTTGCTGTTCGTGCCCATCATCTTCATGGTTCATCCTCCGGTAGAGCAGATGGCGCATGATTTCTTGACGCCCGCCATGCCGGCCGACGGCAAGTTGAGCGAGGTCATGCTGCTGATCGTCGCCATAGTTGGTACGACGATAGCTCCATGGCAATTGTTTTTTCAGCAAAGCTATGTGATCGACAAGCGTATTACCCCGCGCTTCATGACGTACGAGCGCATTGATCTGTGGCTGGGCATTGTGATTGTCATCGTCGGAGCGGTCGCCATGATGGCCTTTACCGCACATGCATTTGGCGGAAAATCCGAGTTCGGCAACTTCGCGGATGCGGGTGCAGTCGCTACTGGCCTGGAAAAATACTATGGTCGTCTGCCCGGGGTCATGTTTGCGGTAGCCTTGATTGATGCCAGCATTATTGGAGCCTGCGCCGTCTCTCTATCGACGGCTTATGCCCTCGGTGATGTTTTTTCGATCAAGCATTCGCTGCACCGCAAGGTTGGTGATGCCAAGGGATTTTATGCTGTCTACTGTGGTTTGATCGCAGTCGCGGCCACGTTGGTATTAACGCCCGGCGCCCCCCTGGGGTTGTTAACCAATCTGGTACAAACTTTGGCCGGCGTACTGTTGCCCAGCGCCACCGTGTTCCTGCTTCTGCTTTGCAATGACAAAGCGGTTCTCGGCCCTTGGGTGAACTCAAAGCTTTCCAACTACATTGCAGGCGCCACCGTCGCGCTACTGGTGATGCTGTCAATCATTCTTACTGCCTCGGTATTGTTCCCGAACATTACCGACACGCAGATTCTTGGTATTTTGGCGACCGGCGTGGTCGCAGCCATTTTTTCTGCTGCAGGTGTCAAGGTTTACGAAAAATCGCGCGGCATTACCCAGGTGGCTAGCGCGACCTACGACAAATCGATGCGCAACAGCTGGCGCATGCCACCCATCAGCGAGCTGGCGCCGGCTCAAATCAGCCTGCTCAATCGCTTGTGGATGATCGTGCTGCGTGCCTATCTGGTCGTGGCAGCAGGCATGTTGATCTTCAAGATGTTTCAACTGGCCACCGGCCGATCGGCGGGAGTTTGATTCATGGGAAATTTCAAAC
>JAYWBS010000287.1:0-24604 GCA_043781295.1 Polaromonas sp. | reverse complement strand
CATGACGTGCGTCCGGTCTACGAAGACCGGCGCATTCTCAAGTACTGGCTGTCAGGCTACAAGCAGCCCGAGGTCAAGTCGCTGGCGTCAAAAATCCGTCACGTCGTGAATCCCGAGCTCGACAAAAAGAACCCGTACGGCATCGATTCCTCCGTGAAGATCACCATGAGAGATGGCACGCTGCTGGAAAACAGCACAAACTACCTGAAGCGGGCCGATTCTGCCGGAACGATGCAATTTGCGGCGATGGATGAAGAAAAAGTCGTGCGAAAGTTCCGGGCGCTGACGGATGAGGTTTTAAGTGCACGCCGGCAGGAGATGCTTATTTCGACTGTGCTTGGACTGCCCCGAGGCGGCAATGCGCGCGCCTTGTGGCATGCATTTGATGCCTGAGCATGGCAATGCCGGGTTATGTACTTTTTGAACTCTTGAAGTTAACCATGAGAGACAACATGAAAAATAACATGAAAATCAAGCTGACTCAGACGTTAAAACATTCGGCTGTGGCGCTACTCACCGTGGTGTTTTTAGGTGGGGCAGCTCTGGCGCAGGATTTCCCGAACCGGCCGATTCGTATCGTCGTGCCGTTTGCACCCGGCGGTGGCACCGACGTTTTGACACGCATTCTGGCGCAGCAGGTGTCTGAAGAATTCAAGCAGCAGGTGGTGGTGGACAACAAGCCCGGCGCGGGCGGCGCGCTGGGTGCAGGCCTTGTCGCGAAGGCGCCTGCGGACGGGTACACGCTCTACGTCGCGAGCACGGCGACGGCCATGATGCCCTCGCTGTATAAAAACCTGGGCTTCGACCCCATTGCGGACTTCTCGCCGATTGCCTTGATCGGCACCTCGCCTTTTATCCTGGTAACGAGCAACAGCCTGCCAGCAAAGACGCTGCCGGAGATGATTGCCCTGGCCAAGGCGAAACCCGGAACCTTGTCCTACGGCTCGGCAGGCATCGGCTCGGTGAACCACGTGACCATGGAGCTGTTCAAGGTCATGGCCGGTGTCAATATTCTGCATGTGCCTTACAAAGGCAGTTCCGCCGCGCTGGCCGATGTGATTGGCGGCCAGGTATCCATGATGATGGACACGGTGATTTCTGCGACCCAGCAGCTTAAGGGAAACACCGTTCGCGGGCTCGCCAGCACAGGTGCTGAGCGTTCGGCGTTGTCACCGGATCTTGCCACCATCTCCGAACTCGGCCCGAAAGGTTATGAGGCAACGGTCTGGTACGGCATCGTCTCCCCAAAAGGTGTTTCTGAAGCGATTGCGCAAAAGCTCAACATGCAGTTCAACAAGGCACTTGCCGCCCCGGCGGTTCGCCAGCGTTTTGCGGCACTCGGTGCGGAACCAGTTTTTAGCACGACGGCTGACTTTGGCAAATTCATCGTCACCGAAGAGAAAAAATGGACGGCTGTCATCAAGGGTGCGAACATTCGCGCCGAATAATTCAATCAGCAAGAAAGCGCAGACACCATGACTCACTTCAATACAACACGCCGGGTTTTCGTGGCCGGCGGCCTGTCCGCCCTTGTGGTGACGGGCAACGCCCAGCAGGTGTTCCCCAGAAAACCGATACGCCTCATCGTGGCCTTCCCGCCAGGCGGCAGCACCACGATTGTGGCGCGTCTGCTGGGGCAGAAGCTGACCGAGCGTTTGGGACAACCGGTGATTGTTGACAACCGTCCCGGCGCCAACGGGGTGATTGCCTGCGAAGAGCTTTTAAAGTCGCCAGCCGATGGCCACACCCTTGCAATGGTGGTCAACACGCATTCCATCAACCCTCTGGTCATGGGTTCGATGCCCTATGACACCAACAAGGATTTCGCAACTGTGGGCACCCTGTACAAGCTGGAGCTTGTATTGGTGGCGCATCCTTCGGTAGCGGCAGACAATCTGCGTGAGTTCATTGCACTTGCCAGCGCCAGGCCGGGCGCGCTCAACTTCGCAGCTGGTGACAGTCTTGGCCTCACGCATCTCGCCGCTGAAACATTTAACAGCATGGCCCGCGTCAAAATTCAGGTGGTGCCGTACAAGGGCACCGGCCCCGCCTTGTCCGACACGCTTGCGGGGCATGTACAGGCCTACTTCAGTTCGCCCACGGCGGTGATTGCCTATGTCAAATCAGGCAAGTTAAAGGCCTACGGCATTTCTGGCAGCCGGCGGTCGGCCGCACTTTCGGACGTACCCACATTTGCCGAGGCTGGCCTGCCCGGCTACGAAGCAGGAACCTGGGCCGGCATTCTGGCACCCGCCGCCACGCCAAAAGATGTCATCAACAAGCTTTCAAGCGAGATCGCGGCCATCATGAACCTGCCCGACATCAGGGAGCAGCTCGCAAGCCAGGGGCTGGAACCGTACACCACCACACCGGACCAGTTCTCGCAGCTCATCCGCTCGGACACCGCCCGGTTTGAAAAGGTCATCAAGGCGGCCAACATCAAGATCGAAAATTAAGTCGACCGCGCAGGGCGTCGATGCCGGGTGCGACTTGCCTCCTATCACCCGCCACCCGCCGCTATTGATTCGGTCCGATGAAGTGTTTGAACGATTGTTTTTATAAGGAAATGCCATGACGGTAAGTGAAACGTTAGGTGACTTCATCACCTCGACCGACTATTCTGCTTTGAGCGCCAGCCAGATCACTGAGGCGAAAAAATCGATTTCCGACTGCCTGGGGTGCACGGTTGCCGGTTCGGCCACCGCAACCAGCGAGATGGTTCGGCGGGTTGCCGAACGCTCGAGCGCGCGCGGGGCCGCCAGCGTGATTGGCGGGGAACATTCACTTTCTCCGCAAGCCGCCGCGCTGGTTAACGGCACCTCAGCCCACGCGCTCGACTACGACGACATCCTTTGGACGCAATATGGCCATCCTTCAGCCACCGTATGGTCTGCGGCGTTGGCCGTCGGTGAAGCCGTCGGTGCGTCTGGCCGCGAGGTCATCCTGGCCTATGCCATTGGCGTGCAAATCAATGGCGCACTCGGCAGGGTTTCAAATCCGCTGCACTATGCGCACGGCTGGCATGCGACTGCGACCATCGGCGTCATCGGTGCAGCGGCTGCCGCTGCGAAGCTGATGCGACTCACGGCGCCACAAACGGCCATGGCCCTCGGCATAGCAGCATCTGAGGCATGCGGCGTCAGGCGAAATTTCGGAACGATGACCAAGCCGTTCCATGCCGGCAATGCGGCCCGTGGTGGTGTGTTGGCGGCGGAACTGGCGCAGGAGGGTTTTACCTCGGATCTGACAGCCTTTGAAGGTGATTTTGGCTGGGCAAAAACCTTGAATGGGCGAAGCGTGCCGTCTTCGCAAGCACTTCGCACGCAGCTCAACCAGTCATGGGAGATCGACGCGCCCGGTATCGTGCTCAAACGTTACCCGGCGTGCGGCGCAACCCATTGCGCGCTGGATGCCATCATTGCGATCAAAAAGGAGAATCAGCTCGATTTTTCCGAGATGGAGAAAATCATTTGCGATGCAAGTCCGTTCGCCAAAACCGTGCTGCTTTACCCGCGTCCCAAAACTGCACTGGAAGGCAAATTCAGCATGGAGTTCAGCCTGGCCGTCGCAGCGGTCGAAGGGCAAGCCGGTCTGCTTCAATATGAAGACCACTGGACCCAAGACCCGAGGGTTTTGGCATTGCTCGATCGCATCGTGTTTCAGTCGCGCGCGGATCTTGAGCCGGCAATTTCGGCTGACGCCGTGCCGGCAGAAGTCACCGTGCATGCGCGTGGCAAAGTGTTTCGCCGCAAAGTCTTATTGCCTTCCGGAGACCCCAGAAACCCGATGACCACAGACGAGCGACGCGAGAAATTTCTAGGATGCATGGCGCAAGGCTATGCATTAGAAACTGCGCGACAGCTGTTTGACAACTATGAGCAGCTCGACGCGTTCGCGACATTGGGTGAAACCTTGGCACCGTTAAAGCTTCACAGCGAAAAACGCTCACTTGAGTTGGCCTCCACTCAGTAGTTGTACCGCCGGGTTGTGCCGGTGGGCCCCAGAGCACTGGATACCGTTTATTGCATGCGGTGAAAGGGGTTGAAGGATCGAACCCTTTCACACGACCAAATTTAGCCAGCTTTTTTATGAAACGGCTTTTCAGTCGATATCAACGACGTGAAAATCGAACTTGCCAGCGCGGCGGTTTGCAAAATACAGTGTGAGCGTTTCTTTGACCGTACGGAAGGCGATCTCTTCCCACGGGATTTCCGATTCGGTAAACAGTTTGGCTTCGATGGTTTCGTGGCCAGGATCAAAAACGGTACTCAGCAGTTTGGCCCGATAAAACAAATGCACCTGGCCAACCCGGACCACGTTCATGATGGCAAACAGATCCTGCATGTCAAACTGGGCACCGGCCTCCTCGACCGTCTCGCGCGCTGCGCCTTGCGCCGTGGTTTCCCCCATTTCCATAAAGCCTGCTGGCAGTGTCCACTTGCCCCAGCGTGGCTCAATATTGCGCTTGCACAGCAAGACCTGGCCACCGTCGTTACCCCATACCGGCACGGTACCCACCACATTGAGCGGGTTTTCATAATGCACGGTGTTGCAGGCCGGGCAGACGGCGCGCTGCTTGGTGTCGCCATCATCTGGCAAGCGGTAAACGACGGCGGTACCGCAGGTGCGGCAGTGTTTGAGGGCAGGGCGATGCATCTGTGCGTTGACCGGGTAACATTGAAAATGCTATTAAATGAATAGCTGCTTGCGCCCGAATCTATTGGGCTACAGGCCTAAAATGTTCTTAAAAATCGGCCTTTAGGCAAAATTTTAAGGCTTTTTGAGCTTTGAAAGTAAAAAATCAGGCTTTGGTGGTTTTACCATGTTTCTCGATCAGCGCACGTGCTGTGTCAAGCAGCTTTTTGCCATCAAACCCTTTTTTGTTCATGTCCTCAACCCACTCAACTTCGACGGTGCGTGCTTTACGGCGGAATTCCTGAGCTTCTGCCACGCTCACGGTGTAAATCGTGTTGCCCCGATCGCTGGCGGTTTTGCGGCCCGGCACGTCGTTGCCTTGCTGGGTTTTGCCGAACCAGGCTGATGTTGCCATGCCAGAGTTGTTGTCGATGACCTTTTTAAGGTCAGCTGCCAGGCTGTTGTACTTGACTTTATTCATGGCCATCACAAACGTGGTGGTGTACAGGCTGCCGCCCGCCGGGTCAAACTCGGCATGAAATTTTGTCAGCTCATTGACCTTGACCGAAGGCACGACTTCCCATGGAATCACGCAGCCATTGATGGTGCCTTTGCTCAGTGCATCGGGAATACCTGGCAGCGGCATGCCAACAGGCGTTGCACCCAGCACCCCCAGCAGTTTTGTAACCTGACGCGTAGGGCCACGCAATTTAAGCCCACGCATGTCGGCCACCGACTTAACCGGTTTGTCAACCGTATGAATCACACCCGGCCCATGTACCTGCAATGCCAGAACCTGCGTGTCCTTGAACTCGTCCGGTGCCATGGTTTGAACATATTCCCAATAGGCTTTTGACGTTGCTTCCGCGTTGTTCATGATGAAGGGCAGCTCGAACACCTCAATACGCGGGAACCGACCCGCCGTGTTGCCGGGCAATGTCCACACCACGTCTACGACGCCGTCCTTGACCTGGTCATACAGCTGCACGGGCGTGCCCCCTAACTGCATCGCGGGATAGGCTTCAAATTTGATTCGGCCACCGGACTCTTTTTCTACCTTGTCCATCCATGGCTTGTGCATGCCGAGCCACACATTGGACTGCGGCGACATGAAGGTGTGAAACTTGAGCGTTACCGCTTGTTGTGCCAGGCTTGAGAGTGCGGGGGCGCCCAGTGCCGCGGCGCTGGATTTGAGAAGTGTGCGTCTGGCGATCATGGTTTTCCTTGGGACAGATGAATGGGTTAAGCACAAAATCTAAAGGCATTCACAGGTTTTGAAAACCCGTGAATGCCCTATGCACCCAAACTTTGGTGGTCTGACCCGATTATTTCAGCGAGCTGTAATTCACGGGAACCCAGGTAAAGCCTTTGCCAGATGCCTTGCGCACATGACCCATGCCAGGAAAGGCAAGGTGTGAGCTGGCTACCAGATAGCCGTTTTTGGCGGCATCCGCATAGGCTTTGATTCGCTCTTTTTCCGCTGCTTTGGTTTCGGTGTCGAACTTGATGGTCACGCTGGGGTCATCAAACTGAACGGCTGCCACGTGCATCAGGTCGCCCCATAACATCAGCTTTTCGCCTTTGCTTTCAACTGCATACGCCGTGTGGCCTGCGGTATGACCGTGGGTGGCCATGGCTTTGATGCCTGGAACGAGTTCGGTGCCGCCTTCAAAAGTTTTCAATTTGCCAGCTGCCACATACGGATTGACCGATGCCATCGCGCCTTGGAAGAAGCCCTGGGAATCTTTAGGTGCCGACTTCATTTTGGCTTCGCTCAGCCAAAAGTCGGTGTCGGCTTTGTCAATACGCAAGGTGGCGTTCGGGAAGGCCATGGCCGTGCCGTTCATCAAGCCGCCCACGTGGTCTGGGTGCATGTGCGTGATGTAGATTTCATCGACTTGCTCTGGCTGATAGCCTGCGGCCTTCAGGTTGGCCAGCATGTTGCCCAGCGTCGGGCCAAACAGGCCAGCTGCGCCTGTATCGACCAAAACCAGTTTGCTGCCGGTATTGATCAGGTAAGCGTTAACCGATGTTTCAACCGGGTATGGCACAAAGTTCTTTTTCAGTGCCGCATCAATTTTGGCGGCAGGTGCGTTCAGCAGGTCTTTTACGGGCAGCTTGACGGTGCCGTCAGAAATGGCGGTAACTTCAAAGTCACCAAGCATCATGCGGTAGTAGCCTGGGGCCTGGGTTTTAACCATGGGGCCAGCAGCAAACGTAGCGGCGGCGAAACCCGCCAGCACAGCGCAAGTCACCAGTTTTTTAAAGGTAGGCAGCATAAAAATAATTCCTTGTGTGTTAATTGAAACCAAATGGCTATTGGCAACGTCACGCGTAAAGGCACCCCGAAGCCAAGCTCCGTAATGTAGACCCTAAGACATGCCCTCTGCCGTAGCAGTGGTTATGTACTTTTTGCGACAGTGGCCAACGCGGCTTGAACCTTGTCTGGTGTGAAAGGAATGGAGCGCAGGCGTGCGCCAGTTGCATCAAAAATCGCATTGCCAATAGCTGCTGGAATGGTCGTGGCAGTAGGCTCACCCGCCCCCCATGAAACATCACCGGGTGTGTTGATCATGTCCACTTCGACACGCGGTACATCAGGAAAGCGCAAGATCGGATAGGTGGCCCAATCGACGCTGGTGACTTTGGTTTTATCCCACTGAACTTGTTCCATCAGCGTGCGGCTAACGGTTTGAATGACGCCACCTTCAATCTGATTGGCCAAGCCGTCTGGGTTGATGATTTGGCCGCAATCATGACCAACGCAAACCCGGGTAACACGAACCTCACCGGTTTTACGGTTGACTTCAACTTCTGCGACTGCGGCCACATAAGTTGTCGTGTTGTTGTAACGGATGTATGAGATGCCCCGGCCTTTGGCGATGTCGCCCGTATTGGCCGCCATCTGCGTGCCTTTGCGGGTTTGCCAGTTGGCACGCTTCATGGCCGCTTGCATCACGGCCAGTCCGCGTGGGTCTTTGAGGTAGCGCATGCGAAATTCTGCCGGGTCGGCGTTGGCCGCTGCCGCCAGCTCGTCCATAAACGATTCGTTGGCAAAGGTGTTTTCAATCCGGCCTGGGCTGCGCAAGTGGGCCGATCTGAAAAATGCTTTTTCGACATGCCGCGTGTTGACCCGAATGTTGGGCAGGGCGTAGGGTGCGCCAGCGTTTTGAAACAAAAAGCCCACCCAGTTGCCGGGCTTGGGCATGCCCACATCCGTCGCAGCCAGCAATGGAAAGTCAAGTGGCTTGAAGGCCACGATATGGTTGAGCGCAATGTAAAAGTCGGCAGACCAGGCCTGCAAATTACCGTCTTTGTCAAAGCCTGCTTCCATATCAATAGCGCGTGGCGGGCTCTTGGGTGCACGTGCGGTCTCATCAGCGCGCATCCATTGAACACGTACAGGTTTACCGATCAGCGTGGCAATCAATGCGGCATCAGCAGTCGCATCCTCGTGACCATTGCGCCCGTAGCAACCGGAGCCGTCGACATACAGCAGTCGAATCTTTTCCAACGGTAAACCTGTGATGCTCGCAAGCTCGCTTTGCATGGAATGCGTGGCTTGTGAAGGCGACCAGACGACCAAAGCCCCGTTTTTAAAATCAGCAACTGCGCATGAGGGACCGATGGATGCGTGGGTTTGCACTGCAAATTCATAACTGGCCTTCACGCGCCTGGTGCTGAGTGCCAGTGCAGCAGGGGCGTCACCCACTTTTTGCGTCGCCTCTTCCTTGGCAATCGGTTGCTTGCGCCAGTAGTCAAATACGGTGGCTTTGTCGGGCAACCCTGTACCTTCAGACCACTTGAGTTTTAAGGCGCGCGCGGCTTTGATGGCACCCCATTCGCTTTTCGCCACGACAGCAACAAAGTCACCCCTGCGGATGGTTTGCACAAACCCCGTGACTTTGCGCGCATCGCTGTCGTCCACGGCCTCAAGCCTGGCCCCCAGCTCATCTGCGCGCACCACGCGGGCGTGCAGCATGCCGGGCAAGCGTACGTCATGTGCATATGTAAATTCGCCTGTGAGCTTGGCCGGAATGTCCACACGCGGGATGGATTTGCCCACCACACGGTACTCGGACGCCGGCTTGATGGTGGCTTTGGCATCGACTTTCAGTTCAGCCGTTGAAATTCCCTGCATCACCTCACTGTAGGAAACGGATTTTGACGGGTCGGCTTTTACACTGACCACGCCCCGGTCTACCACCAGAGCCGATACAGGCGCGCCCAGCTTGGCCGATGCCCGTGACAGCAGCGCGGCACGTGCGGTGGCGCAAGCCTTGCGCAGCTCACCGCCTCCTTGGGCAATCGTCAGGTTGGCACCGGTAATCCACTGGTCAGGCGTAGTAGCGGTATCACCCATCACCATATTGATTTGTTCAAAGGCGACGTCCAGCTCGTCGGCTGCCATTTGGGCCATGGCGGTCTTGGTACCCGTACCCAAATCTACTTTGCCCACAAAAATCGTGATCTTCCCATTAGGCTCAATGCTGACGAAAGAGTCCACCAGGTCTTTGGCGACGGCTTTGGCAGGACGCAGTGTTGGCATGGCGCTGCCTGCTGCGTGGGCCAGTGTCGCGTCAAGGCTGAAGCCGACGACCAGCGCCCCGGCAGTGGCTTTGAGCAAACTGCGACGGTTCAATGTTGTGTGTATGAGGGTATGTGAAGCGTTCATGGTCATGTCCCTTTCAAGCGGTTGCTGCGCGCTTGACGGCGGCGCAAATGCGTTGATGGGTACCGCAGCGGCAAAGGTTGCCTGCCAGAGCATCCTTGATCTGGATGTCGCTGGGCTTGGGGTTGGTTTTAAGCAGGGCAGCAGATGTCATGACCATGCCGTTGATGCAGTAACCACACTGCACAGCCTGCTCGTCAATAAATGCTTGTTGCAACTTGCCAGGCTGACCGTTTTGGCTCAAGCCTTCAAGGGTGGTGATGTTTTTGCCAGCCATCGCGCTGATGGGCAGCAGGCAAGAGCGGCTTGCCACACCGTCCACATGGACGGTGCAGGCACCGCACTGACCCAGACCGCAACCGAATTTGGGGCCCTTTAGCGCGAGGTCATCGCGCAGCACGTACAGAAGGGGCGTGTCGGCGTCCACTGTGACTGACTGAGGTTTCCCGTTGACTTTGAGGGTGTAGCGCGGCATGGTTTGTCTCCAGTTGTTTGATGATTGGCATTGATGACTTGTTTCGACGACTTGGCTCAACAATTTACTCAGGCTTGATACCGGCTGCCTTGATGGTCTTGGCCCAGAACTCGGTATCTTTTTTAACCAGGGCCTCCAGCGCCGCAGGTGCCAGGTAGCGCAGTTCAACACCTGCACCATCGGCTCGGGTTTTTGTTTCTGGCAGCTCGAGTGCGGCCTTGATCTGCCCGCTGAGCCTGGCGACGATGTCGGTCGGCGTATTGGCTGGCGCGAAAATGCCCACCCAAGCCTCCAACTCAAAACCTTTGAGGCCAGCTTCTGCCGTCGTCGGTACGTTGGGCATGCCAGGGTGACGGGTTTTGCCAGCCACGGCCAGGCCTTTCAGCTTACCGACCTGTACCTGACCCATCACGGACGGTGGGGTGGTGATGAACACCTGTACCTGGCCCGACAAGACATCCTGCAAGGCCGGCCCCGAACCGCGATAAGGAATGTGCACCATGCTGGTTTGGGTTTGCAGCTTGAACATCTCGGTGCCAATGTGCGACAACGATCCGTTGCCCTGCGACGCATAGCTGACCTTGCCCGGGTTGGCCTTGAGGTAACTGATGAATTCGCCCAGATTTTTGGCTGGAATGGAAGGGTGAACTGCAATCACGTTGGTGGCTACTGTGATCAGCGCCACTGGCACAAAGTCTTTTTGCGCCCACGGCAGTTTGGGTGTCAGGTTGGGGTTGCCAACGTGGTAGGCCGAGTAAGAGTTGAGCAGCGTGTAGCCATCCGGGTTGGCTCTGGCTACTGCCGTGTAAGCCACATTGCCGCTACCACCGCCCCGGTTGTCTACGACAACCGGCTGGTTGGTGACTTTGGCCAGCGAGTCTGACAGGATGCGGGCCGAGGCATCGACAAAACCGCCGGGTGGATTGGGCACAACCAGGGTAATGGCCTTGGTAGGATAAGACTGGGCATGGGCTGTAACAGCACCCAATGCAACGAGCGCAATGGCAACCGCGTGGGCCAGCCAGCTGAGTTGTCGCAGGTGGCAAGATTTGTGGGGCATGAAGATGTCTCCTGGTATGTAAATTAATAACGGCCTGATAACAACGCGCCCGCGTTGGGCACACGCCGCTCAAGGCCAAGACTTTTCAGTAGCGCATACGTGGTGCACACAGAACTCGACACCACAGGCAGTCCGCTTGCTGCTTCAATGAGCGGAACAGATGCCAGTGAGGGCATTTGAACGCAGGCTGACGCAACAATTGCATCCGCACCTTTGACATTGAGTTGCTTCCACAACTCAGCAGGCGCTTTGGGGTCACGTGCGCCTACAGCCAGGTTGTCAGGTATTTCAAGCGAGATGCTGTCGATGACTTCAATACCTTCGTTTTCAATGTAGTCAATCACCATTTTTGTCAGCGGCTTCATGTAAGGTGCAATGATGGATACGCGCTTGGCCCCCATGGCTTGCAAACCTTCAACCAAGGCCCCAGCGCTGGTGATGACGGGTGTAGGCGCGCCATTGGCCACGGTTACATCGTGCAAACGGCGCTGCGACTCGCGGTGATAGCCTTTGCCCATGCTCATGATGGCTACCAGGCAAGCGTAGCCCATGGCATCCATGCGCGCGTCAGACAGCTCCAGGGCGCAGCGGTCAGAGTCACGGTCCATGGCGACCAGTTCTTCCTTGGTGACTGATTTCATGCGCATGCGGCTGGAATGAAAAGTAAACCGTTCTTGCAACAAGGCCTCACGCGCACGCAGCATGGCGGGGATTTCAGTCTCCATGGTGGTGTTGGAGCTGGGTACGATCAGGCCGATGCGGTAGTTTGATTTCGGCGTTTGTAATGCGGACATGGGTTTTCCTGTGGGTTGCTTATTTTTAGCGTTTTGATTGATACTTGCAAATACATATTCAAGATAGATTCATACTGTAATCAAATTAATCAACAAACCCATTCAAAATCATTTTCAACATGGAACTGCGTCAAATTAAATACTTTGTGGCATTGAGCGACGAGCTGAGTTTTACCCGCGCAGCCAAAAAACTGCATGTGTCGCAGCCACCCTTAAGTTTTCAGATCGCCAGTCTTGAAGTGGAACTGGGTGCACGTTTGTTTGACCGCACCAGCCGAAGTGTGCAACTGAGTGAAGCCGGCAAGGCTTTTTTGCCCCATGCCCAGGCTGTGATGGCCAGGCTGGATGAGGCTGTACGCCATGTGCAGCGTGTGGCGGCCGGGCTTGAGGGCAGGGTACATGTCGGCCTGGCAGGTTCACACTTTTTTGGCCCTTTTCCAAAGTTCATTGCGCAGTTCCGATCACTGCGCCCGACCATGGAAGTAGCGCTGCAAGAAATGACGCCAAACGAACAGTTGGGCGCTTTAAAAGACGGGCGACTTGACCTGTGCATTTCTCGCAATGCGATGGATGCGGCCGACAGTGACTCGTTGATTCAAGCCGCATTGCTTTGGCATGACCCGGTTGTGGTGGCCTTGCCGCTGGGCCATCGGTTTGGCGCGCGAAAGACACTGTCGCTGCTGGATTTAAAGCGTGAAGATTTTGTTTCTCTTCGCCTGGACTCGTCGCCTTTTGCGACCAAACTCATTCAGGCCTGCGTTGCGCGAGGCTTTACGCCCATCGTGGCGCAGCAGGTGGTTGAGCTGCCTGCGGTACTTAATCTGGTGGCCGCCGGGTTGGGCGTGGCGATGGTGCCTTTGTCGCTGGCGCAGTTGCGCACCGACGCGCTGCACATTTGCGCATTGCGTCAGCCTAAAAGCAGCAGCCAGCGACTCAATGGCGATGTTTATTTGCTAAGCCGCTTGGGCAGTGCATCGCCAGCAGTGGCTGAATTTACCCATCAACTCATTGACTGGGCGCAAACGCTTAGGTGATGTACTTGACCAGCCAAAGAGAGATACCAGGGAAGAACAGCAGCAGCAGGGTGCGCAGCGTATCAGAAATCAAAAACGGCATCACGCCTCGGTAGCTCTCGGCAATCGGAACGGCGTTATGTTTGCCCTTGGTCATGCCGTTGACAACATACACGTTCAACCCGACCGGCGGGGCCAGCATGCCAAAGCCAACAGTCATCAGCACCATGATGCCGAACCAGATGGCGGTGTTCTCTTTGCTCATGCCAAAGTCCAGGCCCATGACCATTGGGAAAAAGATCGGGATGGTCAGCAAGATCATGCTGAGCTCGTCCATCACCGAGCCCAGCACCACATAAAACAGCATGATGGCAGCCACCACCATCACCGGTGACAGGCCCCATGAACCTACCAACTGCGCCAACTGCGAGGGTACCTGCGTCAGCGCCAGCGATGCGTTCATCAAATCGGCCCCCAGAAAAATCAAAAAAATCATGGCTGAGCTTTCAGCGGTAGCGTAAAAGCAATTTTTAAATTTCTCCCATGTCATTTCACGCTTGGCCAACGCAGCAATAAAAGTAGAAAACGCGCCTACTGCCGCACCCTCGGTCGGTGTGAAATAGCCGCCGTAAATACCGCCAAAGACGATGATAAAAATAGCTGCGATCGGGCCAATACCTTTGAGTGCATCGATGAGATTGGTTTTGTTGACCTGATCGCGTTCTGGTGCGTGACCAGGCACGACGCGCACATAAATGCCAATCGCAGCCATGTAGCCAAGCATGGCAATAATGCCGGGCACCATGGCCGCAGCAAACAGCTTGGCAATATTTTGCTCAGTCAATATGGCGTAGATCACCAAAGGCACGGAGGGGGGAATCAAAATACCTAAAGTGCCACCGGCAGCCAGCGTACCGGTGGTAAGGCGGCCAGAGTAACCATGCTTGCGCATTTCGTCGTAGGCGACGTTGGTAATCGTCGCTGCCGTAGCCACAGACGAGCCGCAAATTGCGCCAAAGGCCGCACAGGCCAACACGGCACCCATCGCCAGGCCACCCTTGAAGCGCCCCATTACCCCGGCAGCAAACTCGAACAGCGCCTTGCTGATGCCCCCCTGCGTGGCAAAGTGCCCCATCAAAATAAACAGCGGAATCACTGACAGGTCATAGCTGGCAAAACGTGCATAGGCCTGGCTGTTTAAAAAATTGGCCAGCGGGCTCCAGCCAGCTTGCATCACGTAGCCTATACCACCAGCAACAAACATGGTGATGGAGATAGGCACGCGCACTGCCATCAACACCAGCATGACGCCAAAAATCATCAGCGCCAGTTGAAGCGCGCTCATAAGGCCAGCTCGGGGTTGTCTTCAGTCACGTCAGGCGCAAAGCCAAAGACACACTGGTGCAGCGCAATAATGGCTGTCAGCGTCAGCGGCGGCACCATCAGAAGATAAATCACCCATTCTGGAAAGTTGAGCATCATGGTGCCGCTGTGGTTGTTCCATGCATTGAGCCCGCCAAGCGAGGTGCGCCAGGCCATCAAGGCCATGACGACCGCCAGCAGCAAGGCGCCTGTACGCTCCATGGCGGCTTGCGCCTCAGGCGATGCTTTGGTGGTAAAAAAATCCACCATGATATTGCCACGCCTGACCTGGCACCAAGGCATGAAAAGCGCAATCGCGGCACCGGCTGCAGCGCCCGACAATTCAAAATCGCCGACGATGGTTTTGCCAACAAGCTCGCGGCCTACCACGCTCGTGCATGTCATCAGCGTGATGAAGATAAGTAGCAAACCCGCCAAAATCGCACAAAGCCTGGCCAGTTTGTCCATCGTTTGCATGCTTTTCATGTCAGGGCTTTCGGCTTTAAACGTTAGCTGACTTTAACGTGCAGCTCGCCCAGTCCAGCCACGCTGCCAACCATGGTGTTGCCACTGACCACAGCGGCCACGCCCTCGGGGGTTCCGGTGTATATCAAATCGCCAGGCATCAGTTCCCACGCGGCTGACAGGTGTTCAATCGTTTCCGCCACATTCCAGATCAGTTTTGACACGTTGCTGCGCTGACGGTCTTTGCCGTCAACCTGCACGTACAGCTCGGCATGGTTTACATCGCCCGCAAGCGCTGTCGGGGTAATCGGGCCAATCGGCGCTGAATGGTCGTAGGCTTTACCGATACACCAGGGCCGCCCCGCTTTTTTCATCTCGCCTTGCAAGTCGCGACGCGTCATGTCCAGGCCCACAGCGTAACCATAGATGTGTTTGTGGGCATCCGCCGCCTTGATATTTTTGCCACCAGTGCCAATGGCTACGACCAGCTCAATTTCATGATGCAGGTTTTTGGTCAGGCTGGGGTAGGGGATGGTACCGACAGTACCGGTGTCTACAGCGACGATGGCGTCTGCGGGCTTTAAAAAGAAAAACGGCGGCTCGCGGCCGGTAAAACCCATTTCTTTGGCGTGCTCTTCGTAGTTGCGGCCTACGCAGTAAATACGGTGCACCGGAAAACGCTCTGTCATACCAACAACCGGCACTGAAACGATTACAGGTGGGGTGAAAATATAACTCATGAAAATCTTTCCTTTGTGTGTATGCCCGGTGCTGATGCACCCAGCGGTTTGAACCTGATTCTAAGTATTGTCGCTATCCATATAAACACCGTCTTGCGTCAACAGAGTCTGAAGTTTTTTCACATCCACATTAGCAAGCGCTTGTCCCATGTCATGTGTTGCAGCCGCTGTTCCCGCCGCTTGGCCCATGACGAAACAGCCACCACTGACCCGCGCAGCGGATTGGCCTTCATGCGTCATCGAGGCGCAGCGCCCGGCTACCAGCAAATTGTCTACATCTACTGGCACCAGCATGCGCCAGGGCAGATCGTTGTAAACGCGGCCATGTGCGGATTCCCAGTTGCGCGGGAATTGCCAGTCAATACGGCCAGCAGCATGCAGCTCCATCGGCCAGGCGTTGACACCAATCGCATCGCTGAAGACGGCAGACGACAAAATGTCTTCTCCGGTCAGCACATACTGGCCCTGAATGCGCCGACTCTCCCGGATGCCGATTTGAGTGGCGATGTCCACTATGGCAGAGCCTGCAAAGCCCGGAACTTCGGCTTTTAAAAAGTGGAAGTATTCAGCGATCTGGCGTCTGCCTTCGACCTCTCCCTCACTCAACTGACGGGCGTCGGTAGCATCCATGGCAACACCGTTCGCGTTGCCTATCTGTGTCACATTGGCGCGCCACTCGGTGGCGATTTTTTGCGGCCTGAGAATGGCCCCTTCGCGAGGAAATTTGTACTGCCCCGGTTTGTCGGTCTGCGCTTGCAGCATCAAGGTGTTAATGGCCTTGAACTCGCCAACAGCAGCCAGAGCATCGCATGCATCAACATGCCCCACGCGAAACATGGTGGTCGGGAACAAGCCGCTACCATATCCGTCGCCAAGCTCAAACGGGACGCCAGCGAAATGGGCAACGTCGGCATCGCCAGAACAATCTATAAACCGATGCGCGCGAACAGCCTGGCGGCCCGATTTGGTCTCCACCACCAGAGCTGCAATTTTTTTACCTTGCATCATCACAGCAGCAGCGTAGGCATGAAACAAAATCTGCACGCCACAAGCGACCAGCAACTGATCTGCGGCACATTTGAATGCCGATACGTCATAAGAGCGCACGCGAATGCGGCCCTGCATGCCATCTTGCGGATTGTTTAGGCCGCCCAGTGCATCAATGCGCGCCAAGAGATCGTCCACCACGCCATGTACAACCTGCTGCATGTCACCGTTTTTACGGCCATACAGCCCGGCAAAATTAGTGACACCGCCCGCTGTGCCCATGCCGCCCAGAAAGCCGTAACGCTCAACCAGCAGCACGCGAGCGCCATGCTTTGCCGCGCTGACGCTAGCTGCCAAACCGGCAGGTCCGCCGCCGATCACGACGACATCAAACTCACCGTAGATAGGGAGTTGGCGTGCTGGTTCCAGAATTGAGGACGTAGCAGTTTGCAAAATCATTCCACTTTGATGCCCCGCATGGCAATGATCCCGCCCATGATTGCGGTTTCGCTTTTGATGCGACTTGTCAAGCCTTCGGGCGACGTACCAACCGCTTGCCAGCCCTGGTTGAAAAGCTTTTGGCGCGTGTCGGCATCACGAATGATTTTTGAGACTTCTGTATTCAGCTTGGCTTTGGCGGCTTTCGACAAATTGGCTGGCCCGACCAGCGCCGTCCAGACTTCCAGGCTGAAGTTGCGCACTTCAGCATCTGCAAGTGGTGCAATTTCAGTCGCAAGCGGGCTTCGGCCACTGGTCAAGCCAATCGCTTTAAGCTTGCCCGCCCTGATCTGCGATAGCGCAATACCAGGAGGTATCAATGCCATCTGAATCTGACCTCCCAGCAACGCAGTCACGACCTGTGGGTTGCCTTGATACGGAATGTGTACGGCCTTCAGGTCACCCGCTTTGGTCTTGAGTAATTCCATTCCTAAATGCCCGACCGAGCCATTGCCCACCGAACCATAGTTCCACTTGTCACCGCCATTGCGGGCGGCATCAAAAAAAGCGCTACCCGATGGCAGACTGGGTGGTGCAACCAGTACCAGTGGTGCGGTCGCCAACAGCGATATCGGTGTGAAATCTTTGGCAGGGTCGTAGGGCAGTTTTGAGTACAGCAGCTTGGCCGATGTCAGGTTGCCGTTAATCACGACACCCAGCGTGTGGTCGTCTGTGGCTTTGGCGACTTGATCAGCGGCAATGTTGCCCGATGCACCGGGTTTGTTTTCAATGATGACGGGTTGCCCAAGCGCTTTTGACAGCGGCTCGGCCAGCGTGCGCGCAGCCATGTCAGGCGTTGAGCCCCCGGGGAAGCCCACCAGAATGCGCACGGGTTTGGTCGGCCACGGGGCTAAGGCTTCAGTTTTCTTGGATACCTTCTGCGCCATAGCGCTCATGGACAGGGTGTAAGCAGCTACGAAAAGTGAAGCAGCTACATAACTTCTGCGATGCTGATTAAAAAAGGCTGAAGATTTTTTCATGGTGTGTTCCTGTTTAAAACCAAAACCAAAACCAAAACCACATTGGAACAGCTTTGAACTAGCGATGTCACCCTTAACTTGTGTTGTTTTTTGCTGCCTTGAATGATAAGTATGCTTATTGATCGAATCCTCGGTACATACCCTTGGCGGCTTGCCAGTGCTCCTTTAAACTTGGCCCATGACAAAAAGCTTTAATTTCGGCGTGGCCCCTGGGCACCTTATTCGACGGGCCCAACAGCTTGCAGTGGCTATTTTCATGGAGGAGACCTCTGGTTTTGACGCGACACCCGTGCAGTTTGCCATTTTGAATGCGCTGATCGACGACCCCGGTGAAGACCAGGTGACGCTGTCCAGCCGGGTCGCATTTGATCCTGCCACATTTGGTTCGGTGATCGGTCGTCTGGAGGCCAAAGGGTGGGTTAAACGCGAGGCTGATCCAGGTGACAAACGCCGCAAGCTGCTGTGGATCACGCCAGAAGGCGAGCAGGTTGCATTGCGAATGAAACGCGCTGTCAGCCGGGCGCAGTTGCGCATCGTTGGGCCTTTGAATCCCAGGGAGCGCGAGCACCTCTCAGTATTGCTGGGCAAGCTGGTTGCCGGGCATGAAGGCTTGGCCAAATAAGCGCTCAGTGGTTACGCTGACTTTGCCAGCAGCTTGAAATGTTCTACGGTTGGCGGGGTGGCAAAAAATGGCCCGGCAATTGCGCGCCAGTCAGCAAATGCGGGTGACTGCCGAAAATCAACGGTGTGGTTTTCCAGCGTTTCCCAAAAGATTTGCAGCAGGTAGCGTTCCGGGCTTTCAATGCTTTTGTTGACCTTGTAGCCCTTAAAACCTTTGGCCTTGGAGATTACTTCATTGACGCCGCGCTGTATGGCTGCATCAAAAGCGGCCTGCTGACCGGGGTGAATGCGGATGTCGGCAAGTTCGAGAATCATGAAAGCTCCTGGTTAAAAATCAATACTGACTGGCGGGTAGCGTGACGGTGATGCCATCGAGCGCTTCGCTCAAGGTAATCTGGCAGCTCAGGCGGCTGTTGTTCTGGTGCGGTATGGCGGTAAACGCCAGCATGGCCAGCTCTTCTGCATCAGGTGGGGCAAGGCGTGATGTGTAGGCTTCTTCAACAAACACATGGCAAGTTGAGCAGGTCATCAGGCCGCCGCAGTCAGCGGCAATACCGTCGATATTTTTTGCAGTTGCCGCTTCCATCAAGTTTTTGCCAATTTTGGCTTCAACGGCGGTATTCACCCCGCCGAGTGTGATGAAATTGACTGTAATTGTTTTGCTCATAAAAAATGATGGGTTGTCGTTAGATGCGGCCAAAATATTCGCGGCGTTGCCAGTCATCTTTGTCGTCTGCCACGTCATGGCGCGTTATTTCAGAGCGCTTGACGCGGTTGAAATAGCCGATGAAATCAGCGCCAAATTCTGCACCCAGTACCCAGTCGCTGTTCAGCGCTTCCAGTGCTTGGCTTAAAGAGCCAGGCAAGCGCGCATCAGTTGCACTGTAGGGCGCAGCAGTTGCGGGTGGCGCTATCAATTGTCGCTTGATACCGTCAAGACCCGCATGAATTTGTGCAGCCATGTACAGGTAGGGGTTGGCGGCGGGCTCACCCATGCGGTTTTCAATCCGCGTGGCCTTGTCTTGCGCACCACCTATCACCCGCAGCATCGCGCCCCGGTTGTCGCGGCCCCACACCGCCGACTGTGGTGCCAGGGCGTTGGGTTGAAAGCGGTCGTAGCCGTTGATGGTGGGCGTACAAAAAGCGGTCATGCTGTGCGCGTGCGCCAGCAGGCCAGCCAGGTAATGCTCGCCCATAGGCGACAGGGTGTGTTGTGCATCATTCGCACTGCTACCTTGCAAAGGTGCCGAGCGCATGAAAGCGTTCACCCCTGTTTTGGTATTGGTCAACGACTGGTGTAAATGCCAGCCGCTTGACATGATGAAAGGAAACGGCGGCCTGCACATGAAGGTGGCGTGGTAGCCAGCGCGCTTGAGCGCCTGCTTGACGGCACTGCGAAACAGCACCATGTTGTCTGCTGCCTTTAATGCATCTGTTGCCTCAAATACCGCTTCAACCTGGCTCGGGCCAAACTCAATTTCAAGCGACAGCAGCGGCAAGCCAAGTGCTTGAGCCGTATGCTGCACGATACGTAGCGGTTCATCGGCCATGTCGGCCCACTGCTCAGACAGCATGTGGTAGCCGGGGTGAATCATGGACACATCTGGCGCTGGGCCTGGCCAGTCGGCCCGCATGGGGTCAAGCTGGCGTTCAGCCTGTTCGCTGTTGATTTTGTAGATGTGAAATTCAATTTCAAGCCCGCAAGTCATGCCGTAACCTGCATCTGCCAATCTTGCCAGCGCTTGCTGCAAAACACGGCGTGTGTCAAAAGTCACAGCTTGACCATCTACATGCCAGCTCTGGCATTGCACCCAACCCGTTTTAGTCGCCCACGGCAATTGCTGGTAGCTGGCAGGGTTGGCCAGCAGCATCACGTTGCCTGCAAATTCAAACCCCGGCAACTCCAGTGCGCCATCGGCCTCAAACACTTTGTAGGCGGTTCGGTCAGCACTGTCTTTGAGCAGCAGGGTGCTGACCATGCCTACGCCGTCCATCATGGCTTTGATGGCGGCACTTGAAACCAGTGTTTTGCCGCGCAGAATGCCATGCAAGTCGCACCAGGCAAAGCGCACCAGTTCTACGCCGCTGGCTTCAATCAGTTTCGCGGTGCGTACCAGCGCTGATTGGCGCGCTGCGTCGTGCATGCCGCATTGTTCTGCAAAAGGGGTCATAGCCAAGGTGCTTTGTTGCGCTTTGCAAGAGCTGCCTCTTTCCACCACGCGTCCCACGCCTGGGCAGGTGCAATGCCATCGACAGTATCTGGCCCGGTCATGTGATGGGCTTGTGCAGCGTCGGCTATGCCTGGTGCCACACCACCGTTTTGTACCTTGTCAATCGCCTTGATGAGAATCCGCCGATTCGCCATGATGACTTTGTCTGTGGTGCCTAAATGCTCGCGCGTGCGGTCAGCCATCGGCCCCATGCTTTCGACCGCCCACTGGTCATGCACATTGATGTCTTCCTCACCCATGCCCAGATAGGTCGTGCTCATTTGCTCATCCGCATCAAAGCCCCAGTTGTTGTGCCGACCTGCTTTGGGAATGTAGTCAGGCAGGGTGATGAAGGCCGCGCGTTGCGCACGCATGGCTTCTTTGTCGAGGGGCGCAGCAAAACTGGTGAAGAAGGTGTACCAGTAGGTGTGGGTGTCGTCCACCGGCATGTGCATTTGCGTGATCGTCATCGTCTCTGACAGCGGAATCACAAACGTTGCTGGAAAGATGGCTTGCGTCACGCGAACATGCGTCAAGGTGTCCGTCATATGCCGCAGCGCCGTGAGCTGCAAGCCCCAGGGCTTCTCAAGAAAACTGATGTCAGGCTGCGCAAACTCGCGCATGATGCGTGTCATGGGCCATTCTTCTCCGTTTATTTCGCCATTCGCAGTGCCTGCCGCTGCGCTGCGAAACTGCTTGCCAGCGGCGTTGCTGCCAATGTCATCCAGGGCTTCGTCTTGCAAAAAACGATGCAAATAAGAAGGATGTGCGGGGTCTATGCCGACTTCAAAGGCCTGTAGCCAATTGGCATTCCACAGGCCTTTGAAGGCAAAGCTGTGGCTGCTGGGTGCTTTGAAGCAGTCAAAGTCAGGGAAGGGCGGTGGTGTGGTTTCTTCATCCCCTAGCCAGGCAAACAGCACACCGCTTTTTTCAATGACCGGGTAGCTGCGCTGCTTGATGCGTTCGCACAACTTGCTGCTTACAGGTTCGGCGGGTGTTTCTAAACAGCGACCATCAGGTGCAAATTTCCAGCCATGAAAAGGGCAGCGCAAACCACCGCCAGCCGCCGCCGCATCGAGGCGACCAAACGACAGATCAGCGCCACGGTGCGCGCAGTCGCGGTCAAGCAAGCCCCAGCCATTTAGCGCATCTTTAAACAGCACCAGGTCTTGTCCCAACAGTTTGAGCGCCTTGACCGGACGCGCTGCCATGCGTGCATCCAGCGCCGGATTGAACTCATCGACCAAAGCAACTGGTTGCCAGTACAGGCGCAGCAACAGGCCACAGGGTGTGCCTGGCGTGATGCGGGTAAGGCGTTCGTTTTGTTCTGCGTTCATACCATCAGCATGATAATGCCCCTGTATTTTTCATAATCCAGTCACCCAGGAGTTTTCATGGAGTCCAGGCCACCCTTGCCCCCGTTCACTTTTGAAACTGCCGTACAAAAAGTGCGTGCTGCTGAAGACGGCTGGAACAACCGTGACCCGCAAAAAGTATCCATGGCCTACACCGCAGGCAGTCAGTGGCGTAACCGTGCCGAGTTTGTAACCGGTCGAGACGAGATCGCCGGCCTCTTGACCCGTAAATGGAACCGTGAGCTGGACTACCGTTTGATCAAGGAAATCTGGGCCTTTAGCAGCCACCGGATTGCGGTGCGCTTTGCCTACGAATGGCATGACGGTGCAGGCAACTGGTTTCGCTCTTATGGCAATGAAAACTGGGAGTTTGACGACAACGGCCTGATGGCCGTGCGACACGCCAGCATCAATGATTTGCCTATCAAGGCGGCAGACCGAAAATATTTCTGGCCCCTGGGTCGCAGGCCGGATGACCACCCCGGTCTGAGCGATTTGGGGCTGTAAAAAATGGATGAAAAGATGGATGACGTGATTGACATCAAAGAGCCGCGCCTGTGGGTGGCCGACGGCTGGACAGCCAAGGTGCTGAAGAACGAAGACGATGACGGTTGGGCGGTGGCGATGATCAAAGACGGCGAACCCGAGCCCGCGCTGATTGGCCCGTGGACCATGGGCCGCGACAAAAAGAACCCCAAACCGCTCGACGGCAATGCCTTCAGCACACTGGTTAAAACGGCATCTGAATTTGTTCGCAGGCATGAGCAGCAACTGCATGCCGAGCTGCACCAGAGCGTGACGGTCACGACTGCTTCTGGCCGAGTCACGGTTAACCTGGACATCGTGCCCGATGAAGACAACCCGTATGCCATGTTGAGCGCGCGTGATGAAGGCGGCCACTTGCTGGCTGAAGTTAAAACAGCCGCATCCTTCAAGCTGAACAGAGCCAGTGCCGAGCGCTGGGCGGCCAGTAACTTTGAAAAACCCAAATGAACTTCGCCCCTGACCTGGCCACAGTGACCCACGGCATACAGCTGGCCGTAGCGCCTGTATTTTTGCTAACAGCGGTATCAGGAATAATTGCAGCCGTAGCCGGCCGACTGGCACGCATCATTGACCGTGCCCGGTTTCTTGAAAATCGACTCGAAGCTGGCGACGTTGCGCAGCCCAAGGCCGTGAAGATGTATGCCGAGCTTCAACAGCTTCGCCACCGGGGCTGGCTGGTCAACAGTTGTATTGCCTTGCTCACGTTTTGTGCCTTGCTGATTGGCATGACCATTATTTTGCTGTTCTTGGGAGAGACGGCTGAAATACCGATTCTCAAGATCGCCACCATATGTTTTTTATCAGGTGTCGTTTGCTTTTTGTCGGCTCTGGTGTGCTTTCTGGCTGAAACATTGCTGGCGACGCGGTTGCTTAAATTTGCAAAATTGCCAACGCAGACGCCTCCTCTGGGGAAGCCAAGTACATGATGTCGTCAAAGCCCGGCAAGCCGGCGCTGCGCCTTTTTGCCACTGTTGCTGCCACAGTAGCCTGGGCTGCATTGATGGTGCAACTTTGGCTCACGTTGGGCCTTGTGGTGGCGCAGGGGCGTGGTGTTGCTATGGGCCTGGTTGTCTATTTCGGGTTTTTTACCGTGTTGACCAACTTGCTGGCCGCGCTGGTTTTGTCGGCCTATGCGGCAGGCCCCAGGTTTCCGGGCCATCGCTGGCTGGCTGATCCGGTGGCACAGACCGGCACTGCTGCGGCCATCGCCATCGTGGGTATGGTGTACTTTTTCATCCTGCGCCAGTTATGGAAGCCGCAAGGTGTACAGTTTTTGGCAGATGCAGCGCTGCATTACGTCGTGCCAGTGCTCATGGTGGCTTTCTGGGCGCAGGCCGTACCGCGTCGGGCAATTGCCTGGCGAGATGCGCCGTGGCTCTTTGCCTACCCGCTGGTTTATCTGGTGTATGTGTTTGCACGTGGTGAGGTGTTTGGGCTCTACCCTTACGATTTTGTGGATGTCATCAAGCTGGGTTACCGCGCAGCGTTGCTGAATGCGGCGGGTTTGATGCTGGCTTATGCCGCGATCGTTGGTTTATTTTGTGGTCTCAAAGCCTTGCCGCCGCGAGCAGCGACAAGAAAAAACAGATGAACGCCGTGTACGGCGCTATTATTTTTATAGCTGCTTGCACCCGAATCTATTGGGCTAGAGCCATATTTAGCAGTCAAAAAAGCTATTTTTTAAGGCAAATTGGTCTCAATAAACGGTAAATCGACCATCACCGGTTGGCCCGGTGCGGTGCAGCCGGTGTCGCAGCATTTGACTTGCCCTACGGTTTCAGGATACTTCTATCGCCCTCATAGCCCTGACGTGTCTACCACCTTAGCGGCCCGCCAAGTCCCAGGCAGTTCAATGGTCTGCATCAGGCTTCCAAGCGATTTCCCGTGTACGTCCTGGGCCAAAGACCGCGTGACGCCACCGCCCAGCGCCCCCTGGATCACGAAGTTCAGCGCCTGGAGTTTGGGCAGCTCGTAGCGCGTCACCGGCCCGGTAGCGATGTGCGCGAAGGCCTGCATCACACGCTCCTCGGTGAGTTGTTCACGCAGAATCTTCCAGCCCTTTTCATCGTAAGCAATCACGGAGATGTTGGAGGTGTTGCCCTTGTCGCCGGCGCGGCTGTGGCCGAGGTCGTAGACGCGGATCATGATTTCACCCTTTCGATGCGCACTTGCGGGTCCACCAGCTCGCGCG
>JAYWBS010000286.1:0-24695 GCA_043781295.1 Polaromonas sp. | reverse complement strand
AAACGAGCACCATCCTGACTTACAAATCCCCTGCTGAGTACGCCGAGAACTTAAAGACGAATCTTCAAAAGTATGCAGATGCGGCAAAATTGTCCAAGATAAATCCAGAGTGATTGTGAATGCACTTGCGCCATCCACTGCGCCAGTGAATCCATCAGCTGTGTTTTGATTGCCAGCTTTTTTGCAATTACTTCACGCGCTTGTGCTTGCAAGGCTCTGGCCTCTGTTTTGTTAAAACCCAAGCCAGCAAATACATTGCCGCCTACGGGTGTGATGTGCCCTGATGTATGGTCTGCAATCACTTCTGTTGTGCGTTTCATGCTTGCTCCCTTTCAGCGATTACGCTGTCATCGCACAAGTCTCGGTAGGACGATCCGCGCCAATTGATTGGTTTTTCTGAAATCTGCATTCAAATCAAATCGTATCGGTACTTATACAAAATGACCAGCATCGTGTGCTGGCAGTTTTTTGTGAAAATAGGCTGAAATGATCGGATTTTAGGGGATAAAAGTGGCTACAGCCCAATAAATTCGGGCGCAAGCAGCTATTTTATTTGTAGCACTGATGAGCTGATCGAGCATTCATCGCAAAGCCCAAACTCAACACTTGCGGTCGCAATTCCATTTGCACATCATTCGTGAACGCGAAGGCGAAGCGACGACAGTACAAGCGTACGGCTAGCGAAGCCGACAAAGTACACGGATGATTTGGAAATGGAATATTTGTCGCTTGGCGCTTCAGCCTACAGGCCCATCTCTTTGGCAATGATGCTGCGCTGAATCTCGTTCGTGCCGCCCCCGACCATCGCGTGTTTGGCCTCGCGGAAGTAGCGTTCCATGTCCTGCTCCGGCAGCTGCGCGTAACCCCCCAGGGCCTGCATGCCGTCAAATGAAATCTTGAACAGCGCGTCGGCGGCAAACAGCTTGGCCATTGATACTTCCTTCACCGCGCGTTCGCCACGGATCATCTTTTGCGCCGCCGAGTAGGTCAGCAAGTGGGCCGCTTCAAGCGCGATGGCGCCGTCGACCATGCGGTGCTTGATAACCTGGAATTCCGATATCGAGCGGCCAAACGCCTTGCGGTCTTTGGCGTAGCGGATGGTGTCGTCCAATGCGGTCTTGGCATTGCCGATATACGATGCCGCCAGGCTCAGGCGCTCATACTCCAGATGCTCGCCGATATAGGTCCAGCCTGCGCCTACTTCACCAATCAGGCTCTCGGGGGGCAGCCGCACGTTGTCCAGGTAAAGCTGGGTGGTGCCAAGGCTGCGCCGGACAATCGTGTTCAGCTTGGTAATCGTCAGTCCTGGAGCGTCGTTGGGCAGTATGAACAGGCTCAAGCCCTTGTAGCGTTCCTCGCCAGTGCGGGCCAGCAGCACAATCGCTGTGCCGGGAATGTGAGCCCCTGAGCAGAAGGTTTTGCTCCCGTTCAGAACCCAGCCATCTCCGTCCGGTGTCGCCTTGGTGCGGGCACCTGCCGCATCCGATCCAGATTGCGGCTCAGTGATCGAGATCGAAAAGGTGCGCTCACCGCGTAAAAATGCCGGCAGGTATTTTTCCTTCTGCGCTGGTGTGCCGTGGGCCGAGATATTGGTCGCGGTAAACATCGACGTCATCATGCAGGCGGCGGTGTCCAGGCTGTACTTGGCGATGGCCTCGCAGAAGATGGCGAACATGATCGGGTCGGCAGCTACACCGCCGTCTTGCTCTGGCAACAGCAGGCCCAACCAGCCCAGCTCGCCCATCTTGCGATACACCTCCCACGGGAATTCCCGGCTGGCGTCGTGCGCGCGGGTGTACTCGCGGCCGACTTCTTTTTCCATGAATGTGTTCAGGGTGTCCTGCCACATGCGCTGTTCTTCGTTGAATTCAATACTCATACATCACCTTCTTTTTGAGTCGCTGCTGCTTGCGGCATCATTCGGGCTGGATCCCGGCTTCCTTGACGAGTTGCGTCCAGGTGGTCACTTCTTTTTGTACCCAAGCGGTGACTTGCGGCACGGTCATCGGGCTAGGCTCGGCACCCAGGTCAAGAAACTTGCTGCGCACATCCGGCAAGTTGAGGATGCGGGTGATTTCTGCATTGAGTTTGTTGACAATCGCCGGGGGCGTACCGGCTGGCGCCAGCAGGGCCACCCAGCCAGACAAGTCATAGTCGGGCACGCCGCTTTCTATAAAGGTTGGCAAGTCGGGCATCAGGGCGCTGCGGTCTTTAGACGTAACGGCCAAGGCACGCAGGGTACCCGCCTTCACCTGGGCCTGGACCGCAGCAATGTCAGAGAACATCAGCTGTACCCGGCCCGCTATCACTTCTGTCATGGCTGGCGGGTTGCTTTTGAACGGTACCCGCAGCAGTGGCTTCCATTTGGCCGCGCGCGCCAGCGTCTCGCTCTGCACCACGCCACTGGCGTTGCCGGTGGCCAGCGTCAGCTCTTGGGTTTTGCCCAGAGCAATCAGCTCGCGCATGTTTTTGACGGGCAAGCCTGGGTTGGCAACAATGATGCTGGTGTAGATCGCGATGCGGTTGACGGGCGCGAAGTCCTTGACGGGGTCGTAGCGCATGTCTTTCAAAAGCCCGGGGTTAGCGCCGTGGGTGGAGTTGGTGCCGATGAGCAAGGTGTAGCCGTCGGGCTTCGTTTTTGCAACGTAGGACGCTGCGATGGAGCCGTTGGCACCCGGCCTGTTGTCGATCACGACCGATTGCCCCGTCGCTTCGCCCAGCTTCTGTCCGATCACCCGGGCACCGATGTCGCTGCCACTGCCCGCTCCGAAAGGGACGACGATGGTGATGGGACGACTTGGGTAGGCCTCTTGCGCACCGACTAGCGATGCCAGGGTGCACGATGCCAGACCTAAGGCCGCTGCAAAAATAGCTGTTTTCATTTTGTCTCCTGTTTTATAAAACTGCGAAGGGGTATCAAAAAGCCAGCAGTATTTTAATGGTTCAATAATTGACTAAGGAAATGATAGGCTATAAAATTAAAAAATGCAAAGTGACCTTCAAAGCGACCCCATCAAGTCGGTCAGGCTGTCTCCCATCGTTGTACCCAAGACCTCGGATGTGCTGGCCAGCGAGCTGCGCAGGCAGATCCTGAGCGGGTTATTGCCCCCGGGCGCGTCGCTTCCCGCAGAGCGGGAGCTGGTGTCGCAAACCGGGCTGAGTCGTGGTTCGGTGCGTGACGCGCTGCGCATCCTGGAGTCGGAAAGCCTGGTGATCACCCGCGCGGGTCGCTATGGCGGTTCGGTCGCTAACAAACCCGATGACGAATCGCTCAAGCGCTCAATTTCAAGCTTTGTGCATGGCCGGGGCATCACCTTGCTGTCACTTCTACAGACCCGTGAGGTGATCGAGCCTTGTCTAGCAGCGCTTGCCGCAAAAAACCGAACTGCGGGCGAACTGCAGCGGTTGGTCGATGTGACCGAACGTGTAGCAAACGCTTTTCTGACCCCGCCCGAGTTCCTGCGCGAGAACGTGGAGTGGCACATGGCAATCGCCGCAGCGAGTCATAACGAACTGCTGCGCGCTTTCTTGCATTCGATATCCGACATGGTCTACAAGGCCTCTGCCATCGAGAACTTTGCTAGTGCGGATGTGCGAAAGCAGGTGATGTACGCACACAGACGAATCCTTGAGGCCATCACGACCCAGGATGCAGCGCTTGCCGAACGCCGCATGGCTCTGCACCTGGCGGCACTGACGACAGCCTGTAGGGCTTTGCCTCATGCACCGCTGGCCCTTGATTTTTAGTGGCCACGCAGAAAGCTCAAATTCTCAATTCCCTCAACACCATCATCGACTGCTAACAAGCCCGGAGACCTCCAAAATGCCCATTGACCTGACGCCCAAAAACCGCCTCGCCCGCATAACCATCCATCGCCCTGAACAGATGAATGTGATGCATGTTGCGCAAGCTTGTAAGGGGCCATGAGATGACTACCCGCTACGAGCTGCGTGACGGCGTCGCCATCATCACCCTGGACAGGCCCGACAAGCTGAACGCTCTGACAGTCGAGATGCGTGAGGCCCTCGGTACCCATTTCGAAACCGCCGCGCGAGACTCGGCGGTGCGTGCCGTGCTGTTGCAGGCAACTGGCAAGGCTTTTTGCGCAAGTGGCGACGACAGCAAGATGGGCGACTTCACAGCGGAGAGTGGCCGCGAGCTGCTCAAACTGGCGCACCGGATGGTGCGCAATCTCGCGAACATAGAAAAGCCGGTTGTCGCCAGTGTGCGTGGTGCGGTCGCCGGCATCGGCTGGAGCATGGCGCTGGCCTGCGACGCGGTGCTCGCCTCTGAGACCGCACGCTTCGCCCAGGTGTTTCGCCATGTTGGTCTTGTGCCAGACGGCGGTGCAGTCTACTTTTTGACGCAGCATCTCGGCGTGCAGCAGGCCAAGGAACTGGTCTATTCCGGGCGGCGTATCGACGCGCAGGAAGCACACGCGATGGGGCTGGTCAACCGGGTGCTACCGGACGAGGAACTGGACACCGCAGCCTTCGCATACGCGCTGGAGCTCGCCAATGGCCCGACCTTTGCGCTTGCGGTGGCCAAGAAGATGTTCAAGCTGATGTACCAGCCCGACCTGGAGACGCTGCTCGACGCCGAGGCCTGGGCACAGGGCCTGGCATTGCTGACGGAGGACCATGCAGAAGGTGTCAAAGCTTTTTTCGAGAAACGCAAACCGGTCTTCCGGGGGCGCTAAAAAACCATGCAAGAGTCGATCGTGCGAGCGAAACATGACAACTAGTCTTCCTGCTTGACACCCGCCTTTTTGCCTGCACGTACCCACTTCTCAACCTCGGAACGAATCTGTGATTCCATTTCTGCGGGCGGCGCAACCGCACTTTCATAACCCTGTTTTGCCATCTGTTCTTTCACATCAGGAATTTGCACCATCGCCACAAGCTCGGCATTCAGTCTGTCGATGATGGGCTTGGGGGTGCCCGCCGGAACCACTACGCCGTACCAGATGCCGACGTCATAACCAGGGACGGTCGCGCCGACGGTGGGTAGCCCCAATTGCGAATAAGGCTTGACTTCACTGGTTGCTACCGCCCTGACTCGGCCCGCGTCGATGAATGGCTTGGCGGAATTGATGGCAGCAAACGACAGCGGCACTTCATTGGAAACCACCGCAGCAACTGCCGGGGCACCACCTTTGTAAGGGATGTGAACGATATCGGTTGCCGTCATAGCCTTGAAAAGCTCAGTCCCCAGATGCTGAGGTGTACCAATACCGGGCGTGGAATAAGAAAGCTTTCCAGGGTTCGCCTTTGCATAGCGGATCAATTCAGCGACGGAGGAAATCGGCACCTGGGGGTTGACAATCACCACCATCGGCGATGTTGCGATGATGCCAACGCCAGCAAAGTCCTTCACCACATCGAAAGGCAGCTTGGAGAAAAGCGCTGGCGCCATGGTGAAAGTATTTGGTGTTACCAGCAGCGTGTACCCATCGGGCCTGGCCTTTGCGACAAGATCAATCGCGAGGTTGCCACCTGCCCCCGGACGGTTTTCGACCACCACCGGCTGCCCAAGTTTTGTCTGCAGGTTTTGCGCAACCAGGCGCGCGATGATGTCGGAGCCACCGCCAGGCGCATAGCCCACCAGGACCCGAATCGGCTTGTTCGGATACCCTTGCGCAGAGGCCGCGATGGGGTTGACGAAAGAAATTGCCACGAGGGCCAGGGCAGAAAATAAGCGAATCATGGTGTCTCCATTTGGGGTAAAAATAGCGCGCCGTGCGGCAAGCAAGCCGTGATCGTTCATCGAGCTACCGCACCCTTTGCGTGCTGAATGACGACATGGCGCTTGAGCAGCGAGTCGATCTCGTCCTCACCGAATCCGTAGTCACGAAGAATCGTAACGCTGTTTTCGCCGAGCAGCGGCGGGGCGCAAACTGGCGTTTGAACATCCAGAGAATCGAAACGCAGCGGCAAGGCCAACTGCGGGATCGGTCCCAGCTCGGGATGTTGCACAACGCGCACCATCTCGCAATGTTGAACCTGGGGGTCCGCGAACACCTCGTCAAGCCGGTTGATGCAACCGGCGGGAATACCTGCCGCGATAAACTTCTCCATCCACTCAGCGCGCGTTTTTTCAAGAATACGCTCTGCAATGGTGGCGTGCACCAGTGCGCGATGATCGACCCGTAACGCATTGGTGGTGAAGCGCGGGTCGTCCGGCAAACCCGGCAACCCCACTTCGATGCACAACGCGCGCCACATACGCTCAGTGGCTGGCGCGATATTCATCGGCCCATCAAGCGCTGCGAAGGTGCCATAAGGCGCGATGACCGGATGCGTATTTCCGGTGCGTTCAGGTACTTCCCCGGTGCTCAAAAAACGTTGCCCTTGCACACCCAGCATGGCGACCAGGCTGGCCACCAGCGAGGTTTCTATGTGCGCCCCCCGCCCGGTGCTTTCGCTGTTGCGCAAGGCGGCTACAACGCCCAACGCGGCCCACATGCCGGCGGTCATGTCACCCATCGCAGCCCCAACCCGGGTCGGCCCGTCAGAACCCGTCAGGCCCATGAGGCCGGCATGCCCTTGTGCGATCTGGTCGAACCCGGGCCAATCTTTTGCGGGGCCGGTGCTGCCGTAGCCGGAAATGCTGGCATACACCAGCGCGGGATTGTCCGCACGCAGCGCCTCATACCCCAAACCCATCGCGTCTGCTACGCCGGGCCGGAAATTCTCGATCAGAACGGCACTGGCCTTCACCATGCGGCGTATGGCGGCGATCCCGTCAGGACGGCGAAAATCGAGCGCCAGACTCAGCTTGCTTCGGTTGGCGCTGAGGTAGTAGGTGCTCTGGTCAGCAGCGAAGGGGCCCCATGCGCGCGTCATGTCGCCGCCATCAGCGGGCTCTATTTTTACAACTGTGGCGCCGAGATCGCCAAGAATCATCGTCGCGAAAGGCCCCGACAAGGCGCGCGTCAGGTCCACCACGCGCACGCCCGCGAGCGGACGACGAACCACCTGATCTCCCATCGCATCCATTTTTGGCGGGGTCATCGATGGGTCCTTTGTTAATGTGCAAGTCAGGTTGGCAAGTAGCCATCGCATGCCAGATATGGATAAAGGTCCCGGCTTCTTTCAATAGATTGCCGCAGCCTTCCTGTGCGCCCTACCTGGCAGTCGGATGTTACAACGGATGGTCTTGCACGCTACGCTCCTAAGCGCTACGCGCTCGCCCGCCTTTTTGCCTATGGCGAAAGTTAGGCCTAGCGCTACGCGCTATATCTGCTGCGCAGATCACGCACTTCGTGCGCGGCCTCCCTTTTCCGCCCACGTTCTTGTCCAGCGTAGCTGCATCACTCGGAGCATCACCAGCATGCACAGCGACAGTACTGCAAAAAAGAAAAAGCCCCACATGTAGCTGCCCGCATATTGTTTTGACAGGCCCATGGCGTTGGGCACCAGGCCACCGCCGAGTGCGCCTATCTCGCCAATCATTGAGCCCGCGACTGCTGTAGCCAGTGGCCAGCGCAGGGGGACCAGCTGAAACACGGCACCGTTGCCTGCACCCAGGGCAGAAAAGCACAGCATCACCAGCAGCGTGGTGGCAGGCAGTGATTTGCCTGCAAAGCCGCAGGCCACCAGCGTGACGGCGATGATGATGAGTACCGCTGTGAGCGTGTTGACGCCGCCCAGGCGGTCAGAAATCCAGCCGCCAAAAACCCGTAGCGCTGCGCCCATAAACGCCGCCAGCATGGTGAGCTGCCCGGCCTGTACTTTGCTGACCGAGAACTGGTCGTAGTAGTAGGTGGGCAAGAAGGTCGCCAGGCCGATAAAACCGCCAAAAGTGACTGCGTAAATCAGGCTGAAAGCCCAGCCATCTTTTTCATACAGGCAGGCAATGTGCTGCTTGAAACTAGCGTGTTTGTCCAGGTCAGGCGGCTCTTTGGCAAAGACAATCATCACCACCATCGGGATGCTGATGGTCGCCGCCGCAATGCCATACACCGCCGTCCAGCCAAAGGCCTGCGCCAGCGGTGGGGCGACCAGCACCGACACAGCGGTGCCGACGTTGCCCGCACCCACCAGGCCCATGGCCAGCCCTTTGTGGCGTGCAGGGAAAGAACCTGAACCCAGCGACAGCGCCACCCCAAAGCTGGCACCCGCAATGCCCAGCAGTACGCCCATGGCCAACAGGTCGTTGAAAGTTTGAACAAAGAAAAAGCCGAACAGCATGGCGACTGCAATCATCGCCATTTCAACCAGCGTGGCGTTTTTGCGGCCAATGTATTGCGACAGCAAACCCAGGGGAAAGCGCATCAACGCCCCGGCAATGATGGGGACGGAAAGCATCAAGCCCTTCTGGGCGGGGCTGAGGTTAAAGGTCTCTGAAATAAACGGTGCCATAGCCCCGTTGAGCACCCAAATGCAGCATGAAAAAGTGAAATACAAAAACGCCGCAAACAAGGTGGGCGAGTGACCACTGTTTAAAAAGCTGCGAAAAAAGCTGGGAGAACCCGAAGAAACCGACATGGTGCAAATCCTGTTGTGGTGATGATTTGCATGCATTGAAAGCGAAACTCGTGCCAGTTTTTGGGGCAAAAATTCTTTATTTCAGTGCATTTGGATGAATAGAGTTATTTTCGGTGCATCAAACTCAAGAAAAATCACTGACTCAGTGCTTGCGCTCCATATCCACACACACCATGGCTTCGTGGTGGTTCCAGCGCAAGGTAATCACGAAGGGGTGTTTGCGCACCCGCGCCTTGATGCCGAGAGCGCCCTGCATTTTGATGGGTACCGAAATCTCCTGCCCCGAGCCCAGCGTCTTGCGGGCGTTGCCGGCCAGCGTATTGGCAATTTCGCCCACAGCATCCAGAAGGTTTCCATCGCTCAAATCGGTTTCATGCTGAAGCAGCAACAGCTCGCGCACCAGCTTGGCAGGCATCGAGACCACGACCTGACCGTTGTAGCTGCCTGAAAACGTCACAATACCGTTAAATTCGAAGCCGTCGATATCACCAGTGCCTAAAAAAGCAGAGGTGATTTGCGGCTCCTGGCGCTTGGTGGTGCTTAAATAATGTTTGATGGAATCGACGAACAGCCGGAGGTCGTTTTCACTGAGATTGGCCATAAGTTTTCACCGTGAATCCGACACATCGAGCAGTGCAATTTGCAGCTCTTCGTCTGTAAAGGGTTTGGCCACAAAGCCGCGCGCGCCCAGCTTGAGCGCAGCAATAGCCGTTGATTTGTCGCTCAGGGCGCTGACCACCAGAATATTGATTTTCGGATCAAATTTTATAAGCGCTGTAATGCATTGGATGCCGTCCATCTCAGGCATAGTCAGGTCCATGGTGACCACATCTGGCCGTGTGGCGCGGGCAATGCGCACAGCCTCCAGCCCGTTTTTGGCCAAGCCTGCAATCACCACGCCCTTCAGGCCGCCGTTTTGTACGACCCGTGAGATACGGGTGCGAATCATGTTGGAGTCGTCAACGATCAGTAAACGCATCTTGAACTCCTTTCGATGAAGATATTCGCCGCCGGGCCGCCCCAAGGCGAACGCGCCCCAATATGTGAGGAAAGGGGCAGCGTACCGCCGTAGGCGCGCGTTGTGAAAAGCGTGGGGGTCATGTGTTCAAGCTGAAAAACGGACTTTGAATTCGGTGAATTTTTCAGGCACGCTGGACAACAACAAGCGCGCGCCCATGCTTTGCACATTCGACTGCACCATGTCCAGGCCCACCCCACGTCCAGCATGTTGTCCGGCATGCTGGCCAGCGGTGTCAGCGGTTGAAAACCCAAGCTTGAAGATATGCGAAACAATCTGCTTTTCGCTAAAGCTTTCAAGCTGGCTGGGGCTGTACCAGCTCAAGTCAATCAATTTTTGACGTATGCGTGCGGCATTCAGACCGCCGCCGTCATCGCGCACACTCAGTTGCCATTCGCCGGCCTCGTCGCGGGTCAGGTTGACGCTTAACTGGCCTTCGGCGCTTTTACCGGCTGCCAGGCGCGTGGCCGGGTCTTCCACGCCGTGCACCACGGCATTGCGTACCAATTGGATGGCTATTTCCCGCACCTGGTTGATTTTGTCTGCTGGCAAGTCCAGCACGCTGCTCATGCGCACCATGGCCGTGGCGTGCTTGCCGCAGTCATGGGCCACATCGTTGGCCAGTTTGGTCAGCACGGCATTGAAGCCTTCGGGCGTGCTGGCGGCCAGCGCGCTGCTGTCCGATGTTTTGCGCGCACCAATCGCATTGAATGCCCCGATTTTGGTGAGCAGGTCCTCCAGCGGCAGCGGCAGTGACAGAAGCGTGTCGCCGGTGGCGCTGCCGATGTCCTTGAGTTTTTGCAGTTCAGTTTCAAACTGGTGCGCCAGCGTTGCCAGAACGTCCAGCCCCAGGGATGCCGCATCGCCCTTGAAGGCGTGAATCCGGCGGAACGCGCCGTCAATCACAATTGAAACCTGCGTTTCAGATGACACCGACGACGTGCTGCGCAGCAGGTCGTTGACTTCAAGCAAACTGGCTTCTGAACGCTCGACAAAACTGCGCATCATGGCCGGGTCGGTCTCAAACGCCTTGAGCAACATCGAGAACTCTTTTTGCGAGCGCTGGCGTTCGTTTTTCAAGCGCTCTTCAAGTTCAACCTTTTGTGAAATGTCTTGCACGGTGACCAGCAAGTGCCGTACCTTGGCCGCCACATGCACACGGTTGAAATGAAACGACAGATAGCGGGTGGTGTTGTGACCCAGCCGGTTTTTAACGGTTGCCTTGACTTCTGACAGGGGGTTGATGCCTTGCACCAGCTGCTCCTTGACGTGGGGTGCGAACAGCAGGTCAACATAGTCCTGCGCATCGCCCAGAACTTTTTCAGACACCAGCGGCTTTAACACCTCGAAAAAGTTTTGCCCAGGTTGCAGCGTTGTGCCAAACAGGGCGTGTGCTGATTTTGACAATTGCGAGCCCAGTCGCATGTCTGGCGTGAGGAGAAAAAGGCCTTCACGCACACTGGTCAAAATTTCCCGGTTTTCTTCACTGACGGCTTCAATTTCTGCATCAGACGTGCGCAGCCTGCGCAAAAACTTGAACAAAATAAACGCAAAATTCAGCAATGCCAGGGCAATACCTGCTGTTTGCACCATCCGCAATGTATTGGCGCGTTGAGAGGCGACAGACTCGAGCGCCGTCGTCAATTCATTCATCAAGCCCAGCAGTTTGAGGTTGTTGGCTTTGGCGTAGTCAACAGCTACCTGCAATTCCCCGTCTGAAGCGGTGCCCGCCAAGACGGGACTCAGGCTGGCCTGGTAGGGTGTCCAGATGGCTTGTGTCTTTGACAAAATGCCTGTGGCTATATCGCCCTGAACGGCGTGCAAGAGCACGGGTTTGCCGTCACCACCGGGCAAGGTGGCGCCGTTTTGAAAACCTTTCAGCGACACGTCAAACAGCTTGACGGCGGCTTGCAGCTCGTCAAGCGACGCGCCCTGCGGCAAGCCCTTGAGCTTGGCCGCTTCAACCGCCAGCAGTGCCTTGGCGGTACGCTGCGACAGCATGCGCTGGCGACCCGACAAATTGATGCCGACCGCGTCTTCAGCAATCTGGAAGGACGTGTAGAAGTTCAGAATCAACACGCCCAGATCAAACAGCAGAAAGAGCCCTACCGCGATGATGATGTCACGGTATTTCCCAGTGGTGGATCGACCTTTGGTCGCCTGTTTGTGGGTGGTTAAAGCTACTTTTTTTGTAGCAAACGGGTCAACGCTTGATGTGGATGAAGTGAGTATGGCGGCCATGGTGTTGCTGCTCTAGGCTTAAGCAGTCAGCTTCTCCACATGCGCCTGGCGGGTGTACAAAAAGTCAATCACGGCTTTGCGATAGCCAAGGTACCGCGTGCTTTCAGCAAGTTCTACCCGGTTGCGCGGGCGCGCCAGCTCAATCGCCAGTATTTCGCCTATGGTGGCTGATGGGCCATTGGTCATCATCACAATGCGGTCGCTGAGCAGTACCGCCTCATCGACATCGTGCGTCACCATCACCACGGTGCTTTGGGTTTTTTGCACGATGGCCAGCAGCTCGTCTTGCAGCTTGGCACGGGTCAAGGCATCGAGTGCACCGAAAGGCTCGTCGAGCAGCAGGACTTTAGGCTCCATCGACAGGGCGCGTGCGATACCGACACGCTGCTTCATGCCGCCAGATATTTCGCCCGGGCGTTTTTGTGCAGCTGCGCTCAAGCCAACCATAGCCAGTACCGCATCGGTGCGGGCTTTGAGTTGCGCTTTGGTCTCCCTTGCAGCAAACACGCGCTCCACGGCCAGGTAGACGTTTTCAAAGCAGGTGAGCCATGGCAGCAGCGAATGATTTTGAAACACCACCGAGCGTTCAGGGCCAGGGCCGGATATTTCACGGTTGGCGCAAATCAGGCTGCCCTCGGTCGGCGATGTCAGGCCGGCAATCAGGTTGAGCAGTGTGGATTTGCCGCAGCCGGAGTGCCCGATCAACGCCACAAATTCGCCTTTGGCAACGGTCAGGTTAATATTCTTCAGAGCGCAGAAAGGACCTTTTTTGGTTTTAAAGGTTTGCTCAACGCCCTGAATTTCGATGTACTTGGTGCTAAATGAAGGCATGGTGTGCTCCTGTGTTGTAGCGGGTCAGTTCTTGACTTCTTCAAACGTAAACGCCGTGGCCAGCTTGATCAGGGCGTATTCAAGCACCAGGCCCACAAAGCCAATCACGAAAATCGCAATGATGATGTTTTTGACGTTCAGGTTGTTCCACTCGTCCCAGACCCAAAAGCCGATGCCTACACCGCCTGTCAGCATCTCCGCCGCCACAATCACCAGCCACGCCGTGCCGACCGCCAGCCGTACACCTGTGAGCATGTAGGGCAACACAGCGGGAAAGAGGATTTTGGTGACGATCTTCCATTCGCTGAGGTTCAGCACCCGTGCCACGTTCATGTAATCTTGCGGCACGCGTTGCACGCCGACAGCGGTATTGATGATCATGGGCCAGATGGAGCAGATAAAAATCGTCCAGATGGCGGCCGGGTTGGCACCCTTGAACACCAGCAAACCGATGGGCAACCAGGCCAGCGGCGACACGGGTCTGAGCAAGCTGATCAGCGGGTTAAACATGCGGCTTAAAAATGTGAAACGGCCAATCATGAAACCCACCGGAATGCCGACAACGGCCGCCAGCCCAAAGCCGAGTGCCACCCGCTTGAGGGACGACAGTACATTCCAGCCCACGCCCTGGTCGTTTGGCCCTTTGCTGTAAAACGGGTCGCTGAAAATTTTGACCGCCTGAATGAAGGTGTCTTTGGGTGACGGAATGCTGGCCCCTGTACCCAGTGACACCAATTCCCAGAGCAGCACCAGCAGGCCCAAGCCGAGCAGCGGCGGCATGATGCCAAGCCACAAGAAGGACAGGTCTCTGGGCGGCTTAAAAACTGGAGCCGATGCTATTTCGACCACATTTTGCACAGTATTTAAGGCTACAACCCCCTGTTTATGGGTGCGAGCAGCTCCTGTATGTGTAGCATTTGCCGTGCTACCTGCGGTGTTGACTTCATGAAAAACAGCAGCGACCATGGCGTGCTCCTAGGTGTTGGTTAATCTGGTTTTGACTTCAGGCTTTGACTTTGAAGCTGTCGGCGTACTTGGCCGGGTTGCTGCCGTCCCACACCACGCCATCCAGCATCTTGCTGCTGCGCATGGGGCTGGCCGGTATGCTGACTTTGGCAGCCGTCGCGGCCTGCTTGTAAATGTCAATCTGGTTGACCTGCTTGGCCATGGCCAGATAGTCCACGTGCTCTTTCATCAGACCCCAGCGCTTGTGCTGGGTCAAAAACCACATGCCATCAGACAGGTACGGGAAGTTGACAGCGCCGTCGCCCGAGAATTTCATGTAGTTGGGGTCATCCCAGGTCTTGCCCATGCCGTTTTGGTAACGGCCCAGAATGCGCTGGTTGATGGCATCGACGCTGGTGTTCACATAGCTCTTGTCGGCAATGGTTTCAGCCATCTTGCTTTTGTTGCCCAGGCTGGCATCAATCCATTTGCCGGCTTCCAAAATCGCGGCGGTCACGGCGCGTGCGGTGTTTGGGTTCTTTTTAACGAACTCGGCGGTGGTGCCCAGCACCTTTTCGGGGTGGTCTTTCCAGATGTCCTGGGTGGTGATGGCGGTCACGCCAATGCCGTCAATGATGGCGCGGTGGTTCCATGGTTCGCCCACACAGTAGCCGTCCATGTTGCCGACGCGCATGTTGGCGACCATTTGCGGCGGCGGCACGGTGATGACTTTGGCATCCTTGATCGGGTTGATGCCGTTGGCTGCCATCCAGTAGTACAGCCACATGGCGTGCGTGCCAGTGGGGAAGGTTTGGGCAAAGGTGTATTCGCGCTTGTCGGTGTTCATCAGCTTGGCCAGTGACGCACCGTCTACGGCACCTTTGTCGGCCAGCTTTTTACTCAGCGTGATGGCTTGCCCGTTGTTGTTGAGCGTCATCAGCACGGCCATGTCTTTTTTCGGACCCGATGTGCCTGCGTGAACGCCATACACCAGACCGTACAGGGCGTGGGCAAAGTCGAGCTCGCCGCTGACCATCTTGTCGCGTATACCGGCCCAGCTGGCTTCCTTGCTGGGGATGATGGTGACGCCATATTTTTTGTCGAAGCCCAGCACAGAAGCCATCACGACGGATGCGCAGTCTGTCAGCGGGATGAAGCCGATTTTGACTTCTTTCTTCTCGGGGGCATCGGAGCCTTGGGCATAGACGACGGCGCGCAAGGCCGGGCTGATGCCGATAGCGCCAACCGCAGCGGCTTGCAACACGTGGCGGCGTGTCAGTGAGGGTTTGAGCAATTCAGTCATTCAAGGTCTCCTGGACAAGTTAAAAAACGAAAAGTTAAAAACAAAAAACCGAAAACAAAAAAAGGCGTTCGACCTGTGCCAACACGTGTGCGTGGGGGCAGGGTACGAACGCCTTTGTTCATGCGGGTAAGCTGCATCGCCGTTGATGTGGCCTACCGATGAATCAGTTATTGCAAAAGCTGTGCCAGGCGCTTGAAATGCGTCGAAAAACGCTTGGAAACGACTTTTTAACTATTAAAAATTCCTGTAGACCAATGAATACGGGCGCAAGCAGCTATTTAATTAATAGCATCTACAAATCATGAAATTAAAAAAACAAGATTTGCACTGTATTTGTGCATTGCACTAATAAGGGTTTTTACTAGTTCACTGATTGGTCAATTCTTTAGCCGAGTAAATCAGCCGCATCCAGCATGCGCTGTGCGACCTCGCCCAGGCGCAAGCCTTTGTCCATCGCCGCTTTGCGTAGTTTGTCGTAGGCCACTTTTTCGCTCAAGCCCTGACGCTGCATCAGCAGGCCTTTGGCGCGGTCAATGACTTTGCGGTCTTGCAGCTCAGTTTTTGCGTGAGCCAGTTCTTGGCGCAAGCCCTGTTCATGTTCAAAGCGGGCCATCGCCACTTCAAGAATGGGGCGAATGCGGTCGGGCGACAAGCCGGCCACGATGTAGGCAGATACGCCTGCGGCCACAGCGTCCTTGACGTGGGTGGTGTCGTTGTCATTGGTAAACAGCACAATAGGCCGCCGCGCATCACGGGTGGCCATGACCACGTGTTCCAGGCTGTCACGTGCCTCGCTTTCAGCATCCACAATGATCATATCGGGCTGCAATTGCGCCAAGCGTTCATCAAGAAAGGTGTCAGCTGGCAGCACAGCCACGATGTTGTAACCGTTCTCAAGCAGACCTATGCGCAATTGACGCGAACGCTCGGCCAGGTCATGGGCGCGGCCATCGTCGGCGACTGGATCCACCAGATCGGGTGCGATAACAACGAGGCGTAATGACTGTGAAGGTGTCATAAACAGTTTTGTGCAAGATTCACGCCAATCTGGGGACTACACTTTCCTTATGCTGGTACTCGGATTTGAATCAAGTTGTGACGAAACGGGCGTGGCACTGGTTGATTGTTCTGGTCAGGGTGTGCCCCGGCTACTGTCGCATGCGCTTTTCAGCCAGATTGACATGCACCAGGCTTATGGCGGTGTGGTGCCCGAACTGGCCAGCCGCGACCATATACGCCGCGTGTTGCCGCTAACCGAACAGGTGCTGGCTGATGCTGGCGTAGCTTTAAAAGACGTTGACGTGGTGGCCTACACACGCGGCCCTGGCCTGGCCGGAGCGCTGCTGGTGGGGGCGGGCGTGGCCTGCGCCATGGCCGCATCGTTGGGCAAGCCGGTGATGGGTGTGCATCATCTGGAAGGGCATTTGCTGTCGCCTTTTTTAAGCGCTGACCCGCCCCAATTTCCTTTTGTGGCGTTGCTCGTGTCGGGTGGGCATACGCAGTTGATGCGGGTTGACCGCGTGGGCAGCTACGCATTGCTGGGCGAAAGCATTGACGATGCGGCGGGCGAGGCGTTTGACAAATCCGCCAAGCTGATGGGCTTGCCTTATCCGGGCGGGCCTCATTTGGCCAAGCTCGCAGAAGGCGGCGATGGCACAGCCTTCAAGTTGCCGCGCCCGCTGCTGCACAGCGGCAACCTCGATTTTTCATTTGCAGGGCTGAAGACCGCCGTGTTGACGCAGGCAAAAAAGCTGGGCGATCAATTGGATACGCGCAAAGCCGATCTGGCCGCCTCTACCCAGGCAGCCATCGTCGATGTGCTGGTTAAAAAATCAATGGCGGCGATGTTGCAAACAGGGCTGACCCGGCTGGTGGTTGCTGGCGGCGTGGGAGCGAACGCCTTGCTGCGCAGCGAGCTGAATGCCGCCTGTGCCAAGCGCAACATTCGGGTGCATTACCCCGAGCTGCATTTGTGTACCGACAACGGTGCCATGATTGCCCTGGCTGCCGGTATGCGGCTGCAAGCGGGGCTGGCGAGCTTGCAGGGCGGCTACACTTTCGATGTCTTGCCACGCTGGAGTTTGCAAGCGTCTTCCCATTAAATAAAGCTGTAGCCCAATGAATTCGGGTGCAACAGCTCCTAAATCGATAGTAAAGAATCAATACCTATGACCTTTAAGCGTCTTTTGGCCGTGTTTTGCCTGATGGCTTCATTTTTGGCTAGCGCCCAGCCTGCCCCTGTTAAAGTGGCTCTGATTGAAAGCCTTTCGGGTCCGTTCGCCAACACAGGCGAAGCTGTTTTCCGCAACCTGGTGTGGGCTACTGAACGCGTGAACGCACGCGGCGGCGTCAAGCTGCCAGGCGGTGCGCGCAATTTGTTGATTGAGCGCTACGACAGCAAAGGCCAGAACGAAGAAGCGCTGAGCGCTTTGCGAGCAGCGATTGACGATGGCGTGACGGTGATTGCCCAAGGCAATTCATCAGCCATTGCGGCGGTGCTGATAGATGCCATCAACAAGCACAACGAACGGGAACCAGGCAAGCGCGTGCTGTTTTTAAATTATTCAGCTGTTGACCCAGCGCTGACGAATGAAAAATGCAGTTACTGGCACTTCAGGTTTGATGCCCATGCCGACATGCGCATGACGGCGTTGATGGACGTGTTTAAAGACGACAAAAATACCAAAAGCATTTACCTGATTGGCCAGGACTACAGCTTCGGCCAGTCGGTTTTGAAAGAAGCAAAGAGGCAAATCACCGCGCAGCGCCCAGATGTGCAAATCGTGGGCGATGAGCTGCACCCGCTGGGCCGGGTGAAAGACTTCATTCCCTACGCCGCCAAAATCAAAGCCAGCGGCGCGCAAGCCGTGCTGACCGGCAACTGGGGCAACGACCTGACGCTGCTGATCAAGGCTGCCAAAGACGTAGGCTTTGAAGGCAAGTTCTACACCTTTTACGGCAATGCACTCGGTGCGCCTGCAGCCATTGGCGAGGCGGGTGTGGGCAAAGTGATTGCCGTGGCGGAATGGTTTCCCAACGCTAAGGGCGCGCCAGCTGAAGCCTTTTACCAGTCGTTTCGCCAGCGTTTCCCGCTACCTAAAGACGACTACGTTCACATGCGCATGCAAATGGTGATTGAAGCTTTGGTGCAGAGCATTGAAAAAGCGGGCTCCATTGAAGCAGGCGCTGTGGCTGCGCAAATGGAAAAAGCGGTGGTCACGATGGCCGGGCAAACGGGTGCGATGCGCGCTAGCGACCACCAGTTTCAGCAACCGCTGCTGGTGGCGATGATGGCCAAACAGGGCAAGCCAGAAGACGGTGGCGTGAAGTTTGATGTGGAAGGCTCGGGCTATGGTTTTCGTGTCATTAAAACCATAGCAAGCGACAAGGCTGCGATGCCGACAACTTGCAAGATGACCAAGCCCTAACTGTCATTGAGGGCCTCACCATGCGCCAAGCCGTTTTAAACCTCGAAGAATCCATGATCCGGCAGGTTGCCAATGCGGGCATGGGGCGCAGTGATGTGCTGAAGTTCTGGTTTGGCGAGAGCGATGAAGTCACGCCGCAGTTCATTCGTGATGCCGCCAGTGCCTCAATGCAACAGGGCGAAACCTTTTATGCGCAAAACCTGGGGCTGCCCGAGCTGCGCGAAGCCATTGCAACATACGCCACCGGGTTGCGCACCCAAGGGGCTGCGGTTATTGATAGCAGCCGCATTGCCGTGACTTCGGGCGGCGTCAATGCGCTAATGCTGGCTGTGCAAGCGCTGGTCAGCAGCGGCGATGACGTCGTCGCCGTCACGCCGGTGTGGCCTAACCTGACGGCGCAACCCGCCATCATGGGCGCGGTGGTCAAGTGTGTGAGCTTAAAACCTGCACTGGGCGCATGGCAGTTGGACATGACCGAGCTGCTGGTCGCCATCACAGCCAAGACTAAAGTGCTGATATTGAATGCACCGAATAACCCGACAGGCTGGACGCTGTCGCGCGATGAGCAACAGACCCTGTTGACGCATTGCCGCAAGACAGGCACGTGGATTTTGGCTGACGAGGTGTATGAACGGCTTTACTTTGAACCTGCCGTTAACGGCTGCGCACCGAGTTTTCTGGATATTTCGCAGCCCGATGACCGCCTGGTCGTCGTCAATAGCTTCTCCAAAAGCTTTCTAATGACCGGCTGGCGGCTCGGCTGGCTGGTGATGCCGCCAGCGATGACGGCGCAGATTGGCAAGCTGATTGAGTTCAACACATCGAGTGCGCCCGTTTTTATTCAACGCGCTGGTTTGGTGGCGATCGAACGCACGCTGGATGTCACGCCGCGCGTGGTGGCGCACCTGAAGACCTGCCGGGACACGCTGATTCCGTTGTTGCAGGCTGTGCCCGGCGTGCAGGTTGTCCCAGCCAAAGGCGGTATGTATGCGTTTTTCAGGCTTGAAGACCAGACACGGTTTGGCGATTCTTTGGCCGTTACCAAGCGCCTGGTGCTGGAGGCCGGGCTGGGGCTGGCCCCCGGCAATGCTTTCATGGCCGAGCACGTGATGAGGCCCGGCCCCGACGCCCAGGGTTGGCTGCGCTGGTGTTTTGCCAGTCAAGACTTGAATCGCCTGGGGCAGGGTGTTACCCGACTTGAACGCTGGCTTGGGCTATAATCAAAGGCTTTGCTGGGCATCCCGCCCGGTGAGCCACGACGACGACGGCTGTTTCTTGATGTGAGAAAGCTGTGTCGCTCGCAAGTTGCACTTCGGTGCGGAGAGACTTTTTATGATCGCAAAATCAATCAAGGCTGACATCGTTCAGTCCAACGCACGTGCGCCCGGTGACACGGGCAGCCCAGAAGTTCAGGTCGGCTTGCTGACTGGCCGCATCAATGAGTTGATGCCCCACTTCAAAACCCACGCCAAAGACCACCATGGTCGTCGCGGCCTCTTGAGAATGGTGAGCCGTCGCCGCAAGCTGCTGGACTACCTGAAGTCCAAAGATGCTGGCCGCTACACCGCGTTGATCGCCAAACTTGGCCTGCGCAAGTAATTTATAAATTTATTAAAAACGCCTGAGTTAGTCACCTAGCTCAGGCGTTTTTTACTTTAAAACATTCGGGATAGAGGTAAAGCGGACGCGAGCTGTGTCATTCCAAAAGCAAACAATTGTTCAATTTTTAATGAATTGACCTCAATTAAGTGTTTCTGGAATGGCAACGTTTCCACTAGCCAATGTTCTGGGCTTCTCACACTGCCTTATGTGTGATTTGACTGGAGATATTTCATGAGCATTTTTAACAAAGTTAGCAAAACCTTCCAGTGGGGCCAGCACACGGTCACGATGGAAACCGGTGAAGTTGCACGTCAATCTGGCGGCGCTGTGATGCTGGACATGGACGGCACCGTGGTGCTGGCGACTGTTGTGGCAAAAACGACGGCCAAGCCAGGCCAGGACTTTTTCCCCCTGACAGTCGATTACCTGGAAAAAACCTATGCTGCCGGCCGTATTCCGGGCAGCTTCTTCAAGCGCGAAGGCCGCCCAAGCGAATTTGAAACGCTGACCTCGCGCCTGATTGACCGCCCGATTCGCCCACTGTTTCCTGAAGGCTTCTTCAACGAAGTGCAGGTTGTGATTCACGTGCTGTCGCTGAACCCTGAAGTTGAAGGCGACATCCCGGCATTGATCGCATCCAGCGCTGCGCTGGCTATCTCTGGCATTCCGTTCAACGGCCCGATTGGTGCTGCGCGCGTGGCCTACATCGACGGTCAGTACGTTTTGAATCCTGGTAAAACCCAGCTCAAAGATTCGACCATGGACCTGGTGGTGGCGGGTACCGAAGCCGCTGTGCTGATGGTGGAGTCTGAAGCCAAACAGCTGAGCGAAGAAATCATGCTGGCCGCGATTGTGTTTGGTCACGAGCAAGGCAACATTGCCATCAACGCGATTCACGAACTCGTTCGTGACGCTGGCAAGCCAGTCTGGGACTGGAAGGCACCTGCCAAAGACGAGCCGTTGATTGCCAAGGTTGGCGTACTGGCTGCTGCCAAGCTGCAAGCTGCTTACCAAATCCGCGCCAAGCAAGCCCGTACTCAGGCCTGCCGCGAAGTGACCGCTGAAGTCATGGCCGCATTGAAGGCTGACGGTGCTGCGTTTGACCACGTGGCTGTTGAAGGCATGCTGTTTGATATTGAAGCCAAAATCGTTCGTAGCCAAATCCTGGCAGGCGAGCCGCGTATTGACGGCCGTGACACCCGCACCGTTCGCGCGATTGAAATCCGCAACTCTGTGCTGCCACGCACCCACGGCTCAGCCCTGTTTACACGTGGCGAAACCCAGGCGCTGGTCGTGACCACGCTGGGTACCGAGCGTGACGCACAGCGCATTGACGCATTGAGCGGTGACTACGAAGACCGCTTCATGCTGCACTACAACATGCCTCCGTTCGCCACGGGCGAAACCGGCCGTGTGGGCTCACCAAAACGCCGCGAAATCGGCCATGGCCGATTGGCCAAGCGCGCGCTGATTGCTGTGCTGCCTTCCAAAGAAGAGTTTCCGTACACCATGCGTGTGGTGTCTGAAATCACCGAGTCCAACGGTTCGTCATCGATGGCATCAGTTTGCGGCGGCTGCCTGAGCCTGATGGACGCTGGCGTGCCGATGAAAGCGCACGTGGCCGGTATCGCCATGGGTTTGATTAAGGACGATAACCGCTTTGCCGTGTTGACCGACATCCTGGGTGATGAAGATCATCTGGGCGACATGGACTTCAAGGTTGCCGGCACTACGTTTGGTATCACCGCGCTGCAAATGGACATCAAAATCCAGGGCATCACGAAGGAAATCATGCAGGTCGCATTGGCCCAAGCCAAGGAAGCCCGCATGCACATTCTGGGCAAGATGCAGGAAGCCATGGGCGCTGCCAAAACCGAAGTGTCTGACTTCGCGCCGCGTCTGTATGTGATGAAGATCAATCCAGAAAAAATCCGCGACGTGATCGGCAAGGGCGGCGCTGTCATTCGTGCGCTGACCGAAGAAACCGGCACGCAGATCAACATCGAGGAAGATGGCACCATCACCATCGCATCGAACGACAGCGCCAAGGCAGACGAGGCCAAGCGCCGCATTGCCGAGATCACCGCTGAAGTCGAAATCGGCAAAATCTACGAAGGCCCGGTCACCAAGATTCTGGACTTCGGTGCACTCATCAATTTATTGCCAGGCAAAGACGGTTTGCTGCACATAAGCCAGATCGCCCATGAGCGCGTTGAGCGCGTGCAGGACTACCTTAAAGAAGGCCAGATCGTCAAAGTCAAGGTCATGGAAACCGACGAAAAAGGTCGCGTCAAGCTGTCGATGAAGGCGTTGCTGGATCGCCCGGCGCAAGATCAGGACCGCGGTTAATCCCACAGTCGAAAACATTTGCTATTTATTTTATAGCTGCTTGCGCCCGAATTTATTGGGCTGACGGCATAAAACACTTCTAAAAAAGCATGAAAACTATTGAAATTAGCGCTTTTGGTGCCCCCGATGTGCTGCGATTGGCTGAACGCCCAGCGCCCGTGGCGGGTGCGGGCGAGCTGCTGATTCGCGTCAGTGCTTCGGGCATCAATCGGCCTGATGTGTTGCAGCGAACCGGCAATTACCCGGTACCACCAGGCGCATCGGATATTCCGGGGCTCGAAGTAGCTGGCGTGGTTGTTTCTGGCGATGCGCAGGCGATGGCCTCTAGCGGCTTCAAAGTTGGCGACCGTGTTTGCGCGCTGGTGGCCGGTGGTGGTTATGCCGAGCTGTGCGTTGCACCTGTTGGGCAGTGCTTGCCAGTGCCTGCTGGATTGACTGATATTGAAGCGGCGTCGTTGCCCGAAACGTTCTTCACGGTGTGGAGCAATGTTTTCGAGCGGGCTTACTTGGCCAAAGGCGAAACGCTGCTGATTCAAGGCGGCTCCAGCGGCATCGGTGTGACGGCGATTCAAATTGCCAAGGCCATGGGTGCCACCGTGATGGTGACGGCTGGCAGCGACGAAAAATGCGCTGCATGCCTTGCACTGGGTGCAGACCATGCCATCAATTACAAAGCGACTGACTTTGCTGTAGAAGTTAAACGACTGACTGATGGCAAGGGCGTGAACGTTATTCTGGACATGGTGGCGGGCAGCTATGTGGCGCGTGAAGTTGACTGCCTGGCTGAAGATGGTCGACTGGTCATCATTGCCGTACAGGGTGGTATCAAAGCTGAAATGAACGCGGGTCTTGTGCTGCGCAAGCGGTTGACCATCACGGGTTCAACCTTGCGCCCACGCTCGTTGGAGTTCAAGACGGCGATTGCCAAAGCTTTGAGAGAAAAAGTCTGGCCGCTGCTGGCCAGCGGCGCGATCAAGCCGGTCATTCACAGCACCTTTGCTGCTGGAGATGCCGCCAAAGCGCACACGCTGATGGAGTCGAACCAGCATATTGGCAAGATTGTGCTGACGTGGTGACTGGCATGACGAAAAAACTCATTGCGGGCAACTGGAAGATGAGCGGCAACCTGGCTGCCAACGAGGTCTTGCTGGCTGCATTGGCTCAGGGTTTGAGCGCCAAGCCAACCTGCAATATTGCAGTTTGTGTACCAGCACCTTACTTCGCGCAGGTTCAATCTTTGAAAGTAGCTGCCATTGATTTGGGCGCACAAGATTTATCGAGCCAGGTCTCGGGCGCTTACACGGGCGAAGTCAGCGCGGCGATGCTGAAAGATTTTGGTGTGCGCTATTGCCTGGTCGGTCACTCAGAACGCCGCCAATACCACGGTGAAACTGATGCACTGGTGTCTAGCAAAGCCAAAGCCGCTTTGGCTGCTGGCATCACGCCCATCGTGTGTGTGGGCGAAACGCTGGCAGAGCGTGAAGCAGGTCGTACCGAAGAAGTTATTAAACGCCAACTGGCTGCGGTGATTCATACCAACGGCCATTGCATCAGTGAAATTGTGGTGGCTTACGAGCCGGTCTGGGCCATTGGTACAGGCAAAACCGCATCACCCGAAGAGGCGCAAGCCGTTCATGCGGTGTTGCGTGCCCAGCTCAAAGCGGCGACTGACCAGTCAGCCAGAGTGAAAATTTTGTACGGTGGCAGCATGAATGCCGCCAATGCGGCGAGTCTTTTGTCGCAACCCGACATTGACGGCGGCTTGATTGGCGGTGCCTCGCTCAAAGCCGCTGATTTTTTATCAATTATCGCTGCAGCCCAGTAAATGCAGGCGCAAGAAGCTATTAAATCAGGAGTAAATAAGTATGAATGTGATATTGACCGTTGTCCTCGCCGTGCAAATGCTTTCAGCCGTTGGCATGATTGGTCTGGTTTTGGTGCAGCACGGTAAAGGTGCTGATATGGGGGCGGCCTTTGGCAGTGGCGGCTCGGGCAGCCTGTTTGGTGCCAGCGGCAGTGCTAACTTTTTGTCGCGCACGACTGGCGTGTTGGCTGCGGTATTTTTTGCCTGCACACTGCTGCTGGCTTATTTTGGTAACGCCCAGCCGCGTACCGGAACCAGCGTTCTTGAAGGCACTGCGGTAGTGGCCCCAGCGCCTGCTTTGCCTGCATCAGGCGCGGCGCAAATTCCCGGAACCACCCTGCCAGCAAACACTGGCGCAGCGGTGCCTGCAGCGCCGGCCAAAGCGGCATCTGGCGCCGGCCAAATCCCGACAAAATAACGGGTTTAAGTACTTGTTTCCATCGAGGAGCAACGTAATTTCAGGGTAAACTCTGAGCTTGTCTGGAAAGCCAAAAACCATCAGGTTTCCTCATGCCATTCAGACATTAAAAACCGCGGACGTGGTGAAATTGGTAGACACGCTATCTTGAGGGGGTAGTGCCGAAAGGTGTGCGAGTTCGAGTCTCGCCGTCCGCACCAGATAAA
>JAYWBS010000285.1:0-24781 GCA_043781295.1 Polaromonas sp. | reverse complement strand
GACGAGCTGGAACGAGTTCTTGCTGGCGCTGATGTTCACCCAGACCCCGGCCTCGCAGACCATGCCGATCGTGGTGGCGTCCTTCACTTCGGATTTCAACATCAGCTTTTCATTCATCAACGCAGCCGGGGTCATGGCCATCGTGCCCCCGGTGCTGATCGCGATCGTTTTCGAGCGCTACATCGTTTCTGGCCTGACAGCCGGTGCCGTTAAGGGCTAAGCCCGTCTTCAGGAGTTCATCGTGGCAAGAATCAAGTTCGAAGCTGTAGGCAAAAAATACCCCAATGGTTTCACGGCATTGGACAATCTCAACTTGGACATTGGTGACAAGGAGTTTCTGGTGCTGCTGGGTCCGTCGGGGTGCGGTAAGTCAACCACGCTGAACATGATTGCCGGTCTGGAAGACGTGACCGAGGGCAATCTGTTTTTCGATGATGTGGTGATGAACACCGTGCCGCCCCACAAGCGCGATGTGGCGATGGTGTTCCAGAGTTACGCTCTGTACCCGCATAAATCGGTTTACGAGAACATCGCCTTTGGTTTAAAAATGCGCAAGTTCCCTAAAGAAGAGATTGACCTGCGAGTGCGCGACGCTGCTCGTCGCCTAGAAATCGAGCCCTTGCTTGACCGCCGTCCCGATCAGCTATCTGGCGGTCAACGTCAGCGCGTGGCTCTGGGCCGCGCGATGGTTCGAAAGCCACAGGTTTTTTTGATGGACGAGCCTCTGTCCAATCTGGACGCTGCCCTGCGCATTTCGATGCGTGCAGAAATCAAACAGTTGCACCAGGCGATGCAAACGACTTTTGTCTACGTGACTCACGACCAGGCCGAAGCGCTGACCTTGGCTGACCGTATCGTCGTGATGAAAAGTGGAATAGTCCAGCAAATCGGCGTGCCCGACGACATATATGAGCGCCCGCGCAACATGTTCGTCGCCTCGTTTCTGGGTAATCCACCGATCAACTTTCTCGAAGGGCAATTGTGCCTGCGTGATAACCGATTAGGTTTTGAGCGCGGATCGTTGCGCGTCGAACTTTTACCTGAAATGGCGGCTAAGTTGAACGGTCAAAACGGCCGTGAGGTGGTGCTTGGACTGCGAGCGGAAGATGTTGTCGAAAGTGATGCGCCTGAAATCGGCGCTTCGCTGACCGGTCGGGTCGCGTCAGTCTTGCCTGTCGGCTCAGATCAGTTTCTGGACATGGACTTGGAGGGCGCACGACTTTTTCTGCGTTTGGGAAAAGAGTGCCGGTACCGAGAAGGCGACACGGCGACGTTGGGTATCAACCTGAACCGTCTTCACTTGTTCGACAAGACAAGCACGCAAAGCATTCTTTGGTCTTAGGGTCTCTCAACATTGAAACCTGCTGCCTTCACATACCACCGGCCTGCCTCTCTTGACGAAGCCTTGGCTTTGCTCGACCAGTTGGGTCCGCAGGCTCGGCTTTTGGGCGGCGGGCAGAGCTTGGGACCAATGCTTAATCTGCGATTGGCGCGTCCCGAGCATGTGATTGATTTGAACGATCTTACTGAATTTTCTTACGTCCGTGAATCCGGTGATGCGGTGGAAGTGGGTGGACTGACACGTCACTACCAATTGGCCGATTCAGCGTACTTGCAACAGCATTGCCCATTGCTGAAGCAGGCCGCCAAGACCATTGGTCACTACGCTATCCGTCAGCGCGGCACTTTGGGCGGTAGCCTCGCCAATGCCGACCCAGTAGCTCAGTTGGCGCTGGTTGCGGTTGCGTTGGACGCACGCATCACCTTGGCCCGGCAAGGAAGCCGGCGCGAGGTTGCCGCTAGCGACTTTTTTCTTGCGGCAATGACCACGGTGTTGGAGCCTCAGGAACTGCTGTTGTCCGTCCGTTTTCCAAAATTCAAGGTTGGCGAGGTCTCAGCGTATCGCATGTTCAATCGTCGGCATGGCGACTTCGCTGTGGTGGCTGTTGCGGCGACACTTGCCGTACAAGACGGACAAGTGCAACGCTTGCGATTAGCGCTCAGCGGTATCGCGCCGGTACCTCGGCGAGTTGATGCGGTGACGCGGCAGTTTGAAGGCCACCACCCAACTGCGCAGTGGGCGTTTGACGTGGCTACAGCTGTGGCTGAAGCCATTCAGCCTGAGGAAGATGAGCGTGTACCGGCGAATTACAGGCGTGAACTGGCGCACAGTTTGTCGCTCAGCGCTTTGAAGCGGACCTTGGAAAAACTAGAAAGCGTGAGCGCATGAGCGACGAACAAGTCATCACTCTGACCGTCAACGGGGCAAACCTGACGTTTCAAGCGGAGCCGCGCAAGTTGCTCTCAGATGCGTTACGGGAGGATTGCCATCTGACGGGAACGCACATTGGTTGCGAGCATGGTGTCTGCGGTGCCTGCACGGTGTTGGTCGACGGCAGACCGACCCGTTCGTGCCTGACCTTTGCGGTGCAAATGGAGGGGCATGAGATCACCACCATTGAAGCAGTGGGAACGCCGCAAAACTTATCGATCTTGCAGCAAGCTTTGCACGAATGCCATGGGCTGCAATGCGGCTTTTGTACGCCGGGCATTGTGATGACTTTTGAGGCCTACCTGAAAGAAAATCCAGACCCAAGCGAAGGGCAGATCCGAGAGACTCTTTCGGGTAACTTGTGCCGCTGCACGGGATACCAGAACATTGTGAAAGCCATTGCTTTAGCAGCAAGCCGGATGAGGGAAGCCGCACGCCATGTCAGCTGAGACCTTTCGTCACATCGGCATGCCTCATCCGCGCAAGGAAGACGCTCGGTTGGTGACGGGGCGTGGCCGGTACATTGACGACATCGCCATGCCGCAAGCCTTGCATGCCTGTTTTGTGCGCTCGCCCCATGCCCATGCGCGCATCACCAGCATCAACACGGCCGAAGCGCTGTTGATGCAAGGTGTGGTGGCTGTGTACACCGGTCGTGACTTGGCGCAGTGGACGGCAAGGCATCGTATGGCACCGCCCATCCACGGTTTGCGCGCCATGGAGATGGATACGTTACCGATCGACAAGGTACGTTTTCAGGGCGACCCGGTCGCCTGTGTGATCGCAACCAACCGTTACTTGGCCGAAGATGCTGTTGAATTTGTGGATGTGAACTGGGACGTACTACCCGCTGTAGCGTCCATGACTCAGGCTTTGAGTCCCGATGCACCGCGTGTGGATGACGCGCTGCCAGACAACCTGTTATCTCATCAGCATGCCGCGCATGGTGATCCAGACACCGCCATGGCCACCGCACACCGAGTTGTAGAGTCCACTTTTTCGCAGCATCGGCAGACCCATTTGCCGATCGAGACGCGTGGTTGTATTGCTGATTGGGACATGGGCCGAGAGCATCTGAACTTTCATGTGGGAACCCAAGTTCCGCATCCTTACCGAACCACCTTGGCGGCGCGCTTGCAATTGGCTGAATCGCAGGTGACTGTCATGTCCCCTGATGTGGGCGGCGGCTTTGGACAGAAGATCGCGCTCTACCGCGAAGAGCTGACGGTGGCTGCCGCGTCGATTCAATTGGGCCGGCCCGTGCGCTGGTGCGAAGACCGGATGGAGAACCTGCTGTCGTCTTCTCAGTCGCGAGAGGATTATTGCCGCACCCGCGTAGCCGTTGACAATGAAGGTAGGGTTCTCGCACTGGCGTTGGAAATCACGGAAGACTTTGGTGCTTACAGTTTCTTTCCAGGCAACTACTTGGCGCGCGTGGTGGCAATGATCATCACAGGGCCTTACCGAATTACAAATTACGCCTATGACGTCAAGGTTGTGTTGACCAACAAGGTTGGCAACGGACCTATGCGTGCACCCATGGCGGTGACCAGCTGGGTCATGGACGGTACATTGGACGCTGTGGCACGTGAACTTGGTCTTGACCCGATGGCTGTCCGCCGGATCAACATGTTGCGCCCTGACGAATTGCCTTTCACCATGGCCACAGGCGAAGTGCTGGCCGACGTCACCCCTAGCGCCACCATGGAGGCGGTATTGGCTGCTCTCGACTACCCGGCGCTGCGTCTACGCCAGCAACTGGCTCGGGGCCAAGGCCGCTGGCTTGGTATTGGGCTCTGCAACGTGGTGGAGTCCACGACTTATGGATCCAAATTCTACAAATCGGCAGGGATTGCCGGCTCAGGCCACGAGGCCGCCTGGATCCGTATAGAGCCCTCGGGATGTGTCAATGCCGCCGTGGGTTTAGGGGCAACAGGTCAAGGCTATGAAACCTCGCTGGCCAATGCTGTCGCCGAAGGTTTGGGGGTCGCGCCGTCAAAAGTTCGCCTGAACTTAGGCCATACCGATATTGCGCCGTACGGCATGGGCAGTAGGGGTGCGCGTGGCGGTACCGCTGGCGGTGGCACCCTTTACTTGTGCGCACAACAGGCTCGGGATGCGGTATTAAAAATAGCCGCCTACGCGTTGGGACTCGCCGATGGGGTGTCATTGCGAATGGTTGAAGGTCGTGTGCAACAACGTCTTGGCGAGGTCTGGTCAGACACCTCTCTTGCACTTGAGGACATTGCCCGCATAGCCTATCTCGACCCGACGACTCTGCCTCCCGGTATGACTCCAGGCCTTGAGTTCCACTTGACTTACGAGCCGCCGCCCATGACTTACTCTAACGCTTGCCACGGCTGTGTAGTCGAGGTTGATGGTGACACGGGTGCGGTCATGATCGAACGCTATGTAGCTGCGGAAGACTGCGGTACTGTTCTCAGCCCGGTTGTGGTCGAAGGCCAGCAACACGGTGCAATCGCTATGGGCTTATCGGGTTCCTTGTTCGAGCATATTGAGTACGACGCGGCAACGGGCCAGAACTTATCGGGTACCTTGGCCGATTACCTCGTCGCCACCGCGCATGAAATTCCTTACATGGAACTCATCGCCATGCACACGCCCAACTCGGCTACGCCAGCCGGCATCAAAGGCATGGCCGAGGGCGGCGTGATGGGCTCAATCGGCGCGCTTACCAACGCTGTGAACGACGCTCTGTCCCATTTGGGTGTCACGGTGAATCAACAACCTCTGACGCCGATATATCTGCGCAGGCTCATGCGTCAGGCTCAACTACCAACTAAAGAGGCCCCTCAATGAACGATATCTCTTCAAAATCTCGTGTCGGATTTATCGGCCTTGGCATCATGGGCCAGCACATGGCGGCTCACTTGCTGGCGGCAGGTCACCCGCTGGCCGTTTACAACCGCAGTCCAGACAAAGCGGCAGCGTTGGCTGCCAAAGGTGCTGTGGCCTGCGCTAACCCAGCCCAAGTGGCGCAGCAGTCAGACGTGATCATCACCATGGTGGGTTATCCGAGCGATGTTGAGCAGGTTTGGTTGGGTGCTGAGGGCATCATCGCTCATGCGCGCCACGCGCTTCTAATTGACATGACCACGTCCAGCCCAGCACTCGCCAAACGATTGGCTCAGGAGTCTGCAAAGGCAGGGCATCAGGCGATTGACGCGCCTGTCTCCGGCGGAGATGTGGGCGCGCGCGACGCCAAGCTGTCCATCATGGTCGGCGGTGAGGCATCGGCTTTCGACAAGGCACTGCCTATCCTTCAGCTCATGGGGACAAACATCGTTCACATGGGTGGGGCGGGCGCGGGTCAGCACACCAAGATGAGCAATCAGATCGTCATCGCTTCCACCATCATGGGCGTGTGCGAAGGGCTGGCTTATGCCAAAGGCGCTGGCTTGGATTCAGCGGCGCTGTTGCAGTGCATCGGTGGCGGTGCTGCGGGTGGCTTTCAACTCAACGTGATGGGTGCGCGAATCGCCAAAGGGGATTTCGCCCCTGGCTTCTTCATTGAGCATTTCCTTAAAGACTTGGGCATTGCGCTGGCTGAAGCAGAGAACATGGGTATTGATCTGCCTGGTGCATCGCTGGCCCGTAAGCTCTATAACGAAATGGCAGACAAGGGGCAGGGACGATTGGGAACCCAGGCCTTGTTCCAGCTTTACATGGCAGGAGTCTGAGCATGGAGTTCAGTGGCGAATACCGCTTGCCCGTGGGGCAGCAACGGGTGTGGGAAGCGCTCAACGACCCGGTCGTGCTGCAAGCGAGTATTGCCGGCTGCAAACAACTGGACAAGCTGTCTGACACTGAGTTCAGCGCCGTCGTCACGAGCAAGGTCGGACCCATATCGGTCACCTTTCGAGGCGCCGTTGAGCTAAGCGATTTGGATGCGCCCCATGGCTATACGCTGACAGGGCGTGGGCAGGGAGGAGCCGCAGGATTCGCTAGGATGACCGCTCGCATCACGCTTGAAAAAGCGGGTGACGATGAAACGCTGCTGCGTTACACAGCCGAGGCCGAGATCGGTGGCAAACTTGCCAGCGTTGGGAGTCGGTTGGTACAGAGTGTTGCCAAGAAAAGCGCGGACGATTTCTTTGCTGCTTTTTCAAGGCAGTTGACGGGTCAGTCCAGCCCGGCGGTCGCTTTGCCTGAAGTTTTGTCTCCGACTAAAAAGACGCCATTTTTAACCAGCGCAGGAGTTGCTCCTATCCAGGGTGGTGGTGGTCTGGGTGCACCCGTGCCGGCATGGCTGATCGTCTTCGGGACCGGGCTGGGCGCAGCGCTCGGTTATTGCCTTGCCCTACTGGTACGCTGACTCAATTGTTCGTAAAGTAATTCGGGCCTCACCATGAAATTGATAGACAGTATCGTTACCGAAGCGGCACAGATGGCCAGTATCCGCCGCGATATCCATGCCCACCCAGAGCTGTGTTTTAACGAGCGCCGGACCGCCGACCTTGTCGCGGATCTGCTGACCGCTTGGGGAATTCCGATTCACCGTGGCTTGGCTACCACCGGTGTAGTGGGCATCGTCCACGGTCGAGATGGCGGCGCCTGTGGCCGCGCCATCGGTTTGCGAGCGGACATGGATGCCTTACCTCTGCAAGAACTCAACACCTTCGCGCACGCCAGCCAGCACGCCGGAAAAATGCACGCGTGCGGTCATGATGGGCACACGGCCATGCTCCTAGCTGCAGCACAACATCTTTGCACCGCGCGAGATTTCGACGGTACCGTGTATCTGATTTTTCAACCGGCGGAAGAAGACGGCGGCGGTGCCCGGGTGATGATTGAGCAAGGCCTATTTGAACGCTTTCCGATGCAGGCGGTCTTCGGAATGCACAACTGGCCCGGTGCACCTGTGGGCACTTTTGCGGTCAGCGCTGGACCCGTCATGGCTTCGTCGAATGACTTTTGTATCACCATCCGGGGCAAGGGCAGCCATGCCGCCATGCCCAACACTGGGATCGATCCGGTGCCCATCGCCTGCCAGTTGGTGCAAGGTTTTCAGACCATCATCAGCCGCAACAAAAAACCCACTGACGGCGGTGTGATTTCGGTCACCATGATTCATGCTGGAGAAGCGACCAACGTAGTGCCGGACGCGTGCGTGCTGCAAGGAACCGTGAGAACCTTCAGCCCTGAGTTGCTCGACATGATCGAGATGCGCATGAAAACGGTGGCCGAGCACACCTGTGCAGCTTTTGAGGCAAGCTGCGAATTTGAATTTCGCCGCAAATACCCGTCCACTATCAACAGCCCGGTCGAGGCTGAGTTTGCGCGCAAGGTGATGACACAAATCGTTGGCGCCGATCAGGTGCTAGTGCAGCATCCCACGATGGCTTCTGAAGACTTTTCTTTCATGCTGCAGGCCATGCCCGGTGCTTACGTGTTCATTTCTAACGGTGACGGTCAGCACCGCGAGATGGGCCACGGCAGTGGACCTTGTGTGCTCCATAACCCCAGTTACGACTTTAACGATGAATTAATTCCATTGGGCGCAACCTTCTGGTCACGGCTTGCACAATCATGGCTTGAAAGAAGTCCTGATTGATATAGCTTTTGATTTTCGTCTGATCTTGAAATTAGGGTCAAGATTGGATGGAAAGCAACCCATCCGCGATAGATGGACCGCTTTGGAACCACCATTCGATTCAACTGCTGGACTACCTTATCTTGTAAGCCACTCTCGGGCCACGAACGGTCGATAGTCAATGACTGGTTTGGAGCTGTTCGATTTGATGTACTGCGCGGTCACGAGATCAGTGGTCATCGTCGGCATCAGGACATGGCGGTCACACCTGCCGTGCCTTTTTAAGGTAGACATGCCGCGAAAGCGGGTCCTCCCCACCGTCCGATGTCAGGAGTCTGGTGGCCCAAAGCAGTCGTTAGCTCGTTTCTAAAGTCGCTAAACTCCAAGTCAGGGATCACCAGAAGGTAGAAGACTTAAGGTCAAGAATTTCCGGATCAGATTGTGAGCGGTGCAGCCGGTGCCACCGGCCCGGTAGGGCTGAGCGCATGACAACTTGCCTAATTTGCTGACTTATCACTAAAGTACCTCTTCCATGTCCCCCTGGAAAGCCGCACACCCCGCCGACCCGGTCAGTGCCATTGACACACCCGCGCTGGTGCTCGACCTCGACGCGTTCGAGCGCAATCTGCAGCGCATGGTGGATGTACTCAAAGGGCATCCTGTGCGACTGCGGGCCCATGCTAAAAGTCATAAATGTCCTGAAATTGCGCACCGCCAAATCGCGCTGGGTGCGGTTGGCGTGTGCTGCCAGAAGGTCAGTGAAGCCGCAATTTTCGTGGATTCGGGAATCAATGACGTCCTGCTGACCAACCAGGTGGTGGGAGCAACTAAGCTGCTGCATTTGGCAGAACTTGCCAGACGCGCGCGGATGGGTGTACTGGTGGACGATCCGCTGCATGTGATGGCACTGGCCGAGGTGGCTCGCAGTCAGAACGTGTCCATCGAAGTCTATGTGGAAGTGGATGTGGGCGGGCGGCGCTGCGGTGTCCCGCCCGGCGAGGCAGCAGCTCGCCTGGCGCGCTTGATTACCGATCAGGCGCCACTGCGCTTTGCCGGGCTGCAGTGTTATCACGGTCCGGCTCAGCACAAACGCACGCCGGTCGAGCGCGAGCAGGCTATTGCGCAGGCGTCTGACGCCGCCCGACTCACCCGATCGCTGATCGAAGCCGACGGCATGCAGGTCGAACGTATTACTGGTGCGGGCACCGGCACGTTCCTGCTTGAGCGCGACTCTGGTGTGTTCAACGAGATTCAGGCAGGTTCCTATATCTTCATGGATCGCGACTATGTCGACAACCAACTGGGGCCGCAGGATATACGGTTCGAGCAGGCACTGTTCGTTCGCACTGCCGTACTAAGTCGTACGCAGCCAACACGAGCAGTACTCGATGCGGGCCTGAAGGCTTCCAGTATCGACTCAGGCATGCCCGCTCTCTGGCAGCGTCCGGAGCTCAAGTACGTCAAGGCCGCTGACGACCATGGCGTGCTGGAGATACCGGCGGATTCGTCTTTGACCCTCGGCGACGTGCTGATGCTCGTGCCGGGCCATTGCGACCCCACCGTCAACCTGTACGACGAACTGGTGTGCATCCGGGGTGATCACGTTGAGGCCGTTTGGTCGATCGCAGCCCGCGGCGCTTTGCTCTAAGCTGTATTTTTTCTTCATTTCCAGGATACGCCATATGACCCAGACATTCGACCTTCTGATCCGCAACGCTTTCATCGTCGACGGCACCGGCGCACCGCGCTTTAACGCTGATGTGGGTATTCACGGGGAGCGTATTGCGCGCGTTGGCGACCTGCAAACCGCGCAGGCGACGCTTGAAATTGACGCTGCCGGCCTGGTCCTGGCACCGGGCTTTATCGACGCGCACACCCATGACGACCGTCTGATGCTGTCGGGCGGCGACATGGCGCCCAAGGTAAGCCAGGGCATTACCACCGTCATTGGCGGCAATTGTGGTGTGTCGCTGGCGCCTATGCCTAGGCCGATTCCTGACCCGGTCACGCCCCCACTCAATTTGCTGGACGACACCGGTGTCTGGTTTCGCTTCACCAGCTTTGCAGCTTACCTCGATGCACTGCGCGCCCAGCCAGCCGCCACTAACTGCGCGATGCTGGTGGGCCACACCACGCTGCGGGTCGCCACCATGGACGACCTGACCCAGCCCGCCAGCGCGGCCGAGAAAAATGCCATGCGCCAGCTGGTAGAAGAAGCCATGACGGCCGGCGCCATCGGCGTGTCGACAGGCCTGTTTTACGAACCTTCGATCGCCGCGCCCACCGAAGAGGTTATAGATATTTGCGAGCCGCTCGCGCGCCACGGCGGGGTCTACTGCACCCACATGCGAAATGAGGGCGACGATGTCATCAAGTCCCTCACTGAAAGCTTTCGCATCGGCCGTGAAGCGAATGTGCCGGTGGTGATTTCACATCACAAGGTGGTTGGCGTTAAAAACTACGGGCGTTCAGGTGAAACGCTGCAATTCATTGCCGACCATATGCAAAAGCAGCCGATATGTCTGGACTGCTACCCCTACCCGGCATCGTCCACCATCCTATCGGCCCACCGCGCGGTCAATGCGACGCGGGTGACCGTGACTTGGTCCAAACCGATGCCGCAATATGCTGGACGGGATCTGGCGGATATCGTGAAGGAATTGAGCGGTACCGTCGAAGACGTGATTGATCGCCTGACGCCGGCTGGCGCGATTTACTACATGATGGACGATGCCGATGTGCAGCGCATCCTGAAGTTCGATGAGACCATGATCGGCTCGGACGGGCTGCCGCACGACGAGGCGCCGCATCCGCGTTTGTGGGGCAGTTTTCCGCGAGTGCTGGGCCACTATGGCCGGGGCATGGGCCTGTTCTCGCTCGAGACAGCGATCCACAAGATGACCGGATTAACCGCTAAAAACTTTGGCCTGACCGATCGCGGTGTGGTGCGCGAAGGCGCCTATGCCGACCTGACGCTGCTCGATCCCGAGACCGTGGACGCGGGCGCCACCTATGAGTCGCCCAAAACACCGGCTGTTGGCATTCACACCGTTATCGTCAACGGCGCTGTCGTGTGGTCGGGCGGAAGGCCCAGCGGCGCCCGGCCGGGCCGTGTGCTGCGCCGGGAGAAGACATGATGGTCAACGCCACGATCGTCGCAGGCAACCTGGTGAACCCGGAGCTAGCAGCCCTTGAAACACCCGCCCTGCTGCTGGACGCCAGCAAGATGGACCGCAACATCGAGCGAATGCGCGCCAGGCTGGCCCAGCACAAGGTCAGCTTCAGGCCACACGTGAAAACCAACAAATGCATGCAGGTGACCCAGCGCCTGCTCGACGCTGGGGCAACTTCGATCACCGTCTCTACCCTGCGGGAAGCCGAGTATTTCAGTTCTCACGGCGTCAAAGACATTCTCTACGCCGTGAGTATGTCGCCCAACAAACTGGGCCACGCACTGCGGTTACGCGAATCGGGTGTGAAGCTGGCGGTCATTGTGGACAACGTCGAGATGGCGCTGCAACTTAATCCGGGCCACCCGAGCGGCGCTGAGCGGCTCGACGTGCTGATTGAAATCGACTCCGATGGCCACCGCTCGGGGGTGGTGCCAGAGGCCGCTGCGCTGCTTGAGATTGCGCAGGCGCTGCGCAGCGTGGGCCTCGACGTTGGGGGGGTGATGACCCACGCCGGCGACTCGTACAACTGCCGATCAGCAGAGGCCCTGCGTGCGCTCGCCGAGCAGGAGCGCGCAGCGGTTGTTCGTGCTGCGCAGCGGTTGCGCGAAGCCGGCTACAGCTGCCCGGTGGTAAGCGTCGGTTCCACGCCCACCGCACTGTTCGCAGAGCACCTGGAAGGTGTGACCGAAGTACGCGCAGGCGTTTTTATATTTTTTGATCTGGTGATGGCTGGCATCGGCGTGTGCCGCACTGATGAAATCGCCCTTTCGGTACTGGCCACCGTGATTGGCCATCAAAAAGAAAAGGGCTGGACGCTGACCGACGCCGGCTGGATGGCCATGTCGCGTGACCGGGGTACGTCCAAACAGCCCGTGGACCAGGGCTACGGGTTGGTCTGCGATTTAGCCGGGCATCCGCTGGGGGACATGCTGATGGTTGATGCCAACCAGGAGCACGGGATTTTGGCACCGCGCTCGGGCAACGCTCTCGATGCACCCTACTTACCCGTGGGCACGCAGGTCAGAGTTCTACCCAATCATGCTTGCGCCACGGCAGCGCAGTTTCCGGCCTACCAGGTGCTGGATGCGCAGCAGCGCGTGACCGATTGCTGGCCACGCTTTTATGGCTGGTAACAGGAGAAGCCGTTGAAATTCATCAGCACAACTCAGGCGCCGACGCCTGGCGGACATTACTCGCAGGGCGTCGAAGCAGCGGGCCTGATCTTTGTATCCGGCATGCTCCCCCAAGGAAACAATCAGCCGCCCATGGGTTTTGATGCCCAAGTTCATTCGGCGTTAGACCACTGTACCGCGGTGCTGGCTGGAGCAGACTGCAGTTTCAGCGATGTGGTGCAGTGCACGGTGTACATCGTCGGCGTGGAGAATTGGCCTGCCTTTAACCGCGTATATGCCGAGCGTTTTAGCGAACATCGGCCGGCGCGGGCGGTGGTGCCGGTACCGGCCTTGCACCACGGGTTTCTCGTCGAGGTGCAAATGGTGGCTGAGGCACGCAGTCCTTGAAGCTCATCAAGCCACCCAGCGCTTGCTTGAGGTGCCGGCCTAGTCGATCTTGGCACCGGAGACTTTGACGACTTTGTCCCACTTGAGGGTTTCACGGCGGGCCAGTTCGCGAAATTCTTCGGGCGAGCTGGGGTCAGTCTCGGCACCCAAGGTTTTGAATCGGTCACGCACCGCCGCGCTGGCGAGTGCCTTGCGAACTTCGGTGTTGAGCCTCACCACAATGTCCTTCGGCAGATTTGCAGGGCCAATCAACCCGCCCCAAGCCACAACTTCAAAGCCCGGCACCGAGTCGGCAATCGCCGGCACATCCGGGTAAGTAGGTGATCGCTGAGCAGACGAAATACCCAGCGCGCGCACCCGGCCCGCCTGCGCCTGCGGACCCGCAACGGGCGAGTTGACCATCATCAGCTGAATGTTTCCGCCTATCAAATCGGTCATGGCGGCTGTTGCAGCGCGGTAGGGCACATGCAGCATGTAGGTTTGTGTCATCGACTTGAAGAGCTCAACGCCCAGGTGCGCCGTGGTGCCATTGCCATCAGAGGCGAAGGCTACCTTGCCCGGGTTCTTTTTGGCATAGGCAATCAGCTCGGGAACCGTTTTGACCGGAAGGTTGTTGTTGACGATCATCAGGTTGACGACCTTCACCGCGTTGGAGATCAGCGTCAGGTCCTTGTCTACGTCATACGGTACGTTGCTGATCAGCGCCCGGTTGGTGGCCAGCGACACAATATTGCCATAGGCCAGCGTGTAGCCATCGGCCGGCGAACGGACCAGTTCGGTGGTGCCTATCACATATGAACCACCGGGCTTGTTGTCGATGACAAACGGCACGCCCATTTGCAGCGACAGTTGCTGAGCCAGTGCCCGCATCAGTACGTCTGGCGCACCGCCGGGGGCTGACGGAACAATCAGGCGTATCGGTTTGTCGGGGTATTCGGCCATGGCAGGAAGCGACAAAGCCGCCAGCAAGCCGAACACAAAGTTAACAAGGCGGATTCGATAACAACACATCTTGCGGCACTCCTGAAATGAAAGCTTCTGCCCCTGGTAAACCGATTCATTCTAGGATGAGTGGAGCGGTTTGTATCAAGCGCCCTTATCGGAGTACAGCTAGCCAAGCAGAGAGCATGCCAGCCAGACACTGGCGACACCTTTTAGGTGGCGGGATTCAATGGGGTGATGAAACAGCGCTGGTCAACACAGATGTGCTGCGTTGTTGCTCGGCGCTGCACAAACTATCGGAATCCAGCACACGGCTGGCCTAGGGTTCGCGCAAAAATAGGCACAAATGCGGTCTTTTATTCCGCCGCAAAGTTTACAAGCTCGGTGGCTATGCTGATCGCGTCAACCACCGCCGCTGCATCGACAAGGTCGATGTTTAACAATCAGTATTCGCACTTCAGTAATTCGGTAAGAGGAATCCAACGTCCGCTTTTGAGCACACAGTTCGAGCCGCCGAATTCCGCTTTGTCTTTGGCCGGGGCAGCGGACATGACATTGTGGCCAACTTTGATGCAGGCAAACCATCAGGCGACCTGGTTCAACTTGGCGCTGATTTCGTTGATGCAGACATGACCTATGTTCGTGCAGGCAACGACCTTGTTCTGAGCATCAAAGACACCAACGACCAGCTGACGGTGGCGGGTTACTTTGAAAATGGGGGCAAGGGTTGCACGCCTTAAGCCTAGGCGGTCTTTTGTGTGCTCTGCATGGATTCGGTAGTCGACCTCACGCGTATGCACCCTGTTCCCCGTCAATTACTCAGCGCGCTGGTACGACTGCCGACTGGACTCAGGTCGTTCATCGCGCCTGCGCGCGTTTGCTCGAGGCTGCTTCGTTGCCCTCGGCCCTGTGGCAGCAGCTTGAGCCAGTTGTTAGCGAGACGCTGATTGAGCATCTGGCTCTCAAATCTCCTGATCCTGCTGACCAGCAGGTGGGTCGCTATCTTCTTCACCATATGCGCGGAACCGAGCCTGGCTTGGCTGTTGACGCATCCGCACCGCATCAAATTGATTTCGGATTTACCTATGACTAAATATTCAAAGGAATTAGTGAGCGTACCCGGTCCGCGGCTTGGCGAATCACCAAGCTCATGGCTCAGTAGAGCCGCACCGCGTCAGGCGGTCTCGGTCGATGAGCTTCTTGGGTACTTCGGATTGCCAATCAAAGGCGACACGGACTTGAATTTCGTGCGAGGCAACGTGCAACGCGTCACAGGGTTGACCGGGCTGCATTCAAAGCAGTTCGATCTGGTTCAGAAAATGTTCCTTGGCGCCGCGAAGCTGGCTGCAGGTAAGAAAAGCTATTTACTGTCCCATGACGGTATGCCTAGGTACAGGTTTTGCGCATGCTGTTTGGAGAGGCAATCCGAAAAGTTTTTTCCATTGCATTGGCGCTTCAAAGCATGGCGGTGGTGTCCAGACCACTTTTGCCTTTTGGATGACGTCTGTCCGCATTGCGCAGCGCCCGTCATTCTGCCGGCCATGATGCTTAAAGCAGGCCCTAAGAAAGAGGGCGTGGGCAGTTTAGGACGGTGTATGAGCTGCTCAAAAAAGTTATTTACTGAGTACCGCCAAAAGAACGGGTCATTGAATTTTCGCTATCTAAATGCGTGGGAAGCAGCTCTCCTAAAAAACGGAAGAGCGCTTCTTGCTGCCTTGTACCAAGGGGATGTTTACATACAAGATCAGCCGCAACGGCTCCCACTCAGTGCAATAGCCCGCCTCGAAAAGCAGCGCTTACTGCCGCACGATAGTTTTTTCCTGACCACCGCCGATCTAGAACGGCGTTCGGGAACGTTTCGTGTTCAACCCCCAAACCCTATTAGCGACTCAGAAGGGAGCAAGCAAAAACCTGCATCAGCTACCAGCCTTTAAGAAATCGATATTTCGTCAAGGGCGCCTAAATTAATCAACTATCTACTTGCAAATGAAAAAAATTCAAACGCCAAAACCACTTTCTTCCCAACTTCACGATCCTTTGGGCTTTGTAATAAGCACATTCGTCCGTGCGGAGTCGCTTACCTCGCTGGACTTGGTTGCCCGCATCAGGCATGGAAAAAAACGTAAGAGGTATTACCTGGGAGCACCTGATAACTGCAATATTTGCAAGGAATCTTTGATTGTTCAAAAGTACATGGTTGACGGAATGTCAAACACACACAACCGCTGGCTTTACATGTGCGAGGAGTGCTTTCTAGCGCACGGAGCTGCCATCGGATGGGGGTTCGGCCAACTGTTCCTGCGAGAGGGTCAGCGCAAGTGGCTTCTGGTTGGAGGTTTTCCGCCAAAAGGCGGTTGCGTCCGATCAACTGAGTAACGGCTCGCTCAAAATTTGACGCCCTGCAACTTCGTAAATTCATCTCTCAATGTGGAAAGGGAAAAGCCATGTCGCTTGAGCCATCTAAATACCCCGGAATTCCCGAGACATTTCCTGTGGAGCCGAGACTCGTTTCTATATCTGGTGCCCAGCCAAAAGTGTCCTTGGTTGAAGAGGATGGCATTTACTATCAGGAGGGAACGTCGCCTTCAGAGGTCTTGGCGGCTTACGAGATCTGTGAGGATCTGGCCCAACAGTTTGTTGCCTATTGCCTAAAAAAGGAAGCGGCTGGATTCGGAACTCACCATGAGATATTGCAGCGAGTCCACGATAGTCTTTTGCAGAAGGATTGGTGCTCGAAGGCACAGTCAACTTGGGTAGTTGAACGGACTGCTCTGTTGCTTAACTGGCAATCGGCTTGTTGGACCATTGATCCGGGAATTCCTGAACAGCTTGCTTGAAATGACCAATACTCCTTGGAGGAAATCAACCAAGGTATCTGACAGGAATCGGTCGTTAATGAACGACTGCTTTCGACGACAAAGCAGAACTCCATGAGTTCGATGCCATCGCCCCGAAGCCGACATTGACTGTCACACTTCATAGATGCCTTTGACGGGCAGAATTACACCGTTACCCGACGGTCCAAAGTGGCTGCCTCCGGGATTCGCTCATCAGGTTTCACCGATTAGTGCTACCGCACACTGCACAATTTAGTGCCCGACATCTGTTTTTATCAATACCTTCACTCGAGCAGGCATGTTCGATACTGTATTTTCGTATGGGGTATCCCTTTAACTCCAATTCTGTCAAAATCCGGCGATGGCTTTTACATCAGATGCGCCCAAAGCCGGAGTTGATTACCCCAAAGACTGGGGCCAATTTCTAGACTGGTTCCACTCTGAGGACGCCTGCCGCGATTTTGTAGAGCGTCTGCGCTGGCCTGACGGGTTCCAATGCCCAAAGTGCTTGAGATTTGGTGATCCTTCACGCTCGACCCGCGGCAGGATTATGTGTCGCGTTTGCAAATTTCAAGCGTCAGTCACATCAGGCACCCTTTTTGACAAGACACGCACCGAGTTGAGGATCTGGTTTGCTGCCATGTGGTACGTCACCAACCAGAAGCAAGGCGTCAGTGCTTTGGGGCTGCAGCGTGTACTGGGGTTAGGCAGTTACGAAACAGCCTGGACAATGCTCCACCGGTTGCGCCGGGCCATGGTCAGACCGGGACGCGACCTGTTGCGAGGAGAAGTTGAGGTTGACGAAACTTACGTCGCATTGGGTGAGCGTACGAAAACGGCTCAACCCAACGCGAAGCCGAAGAAAACAACCAAAGTCCTCGTTGCGGTAGCCGTTGAAAAGCAAGCCAAAGGATTTGGCCGAATCCGTCTACGGCGCATAGAACATGGCAGTCAGCAAATACTTAAGTCCTTCATTCAGGAGGCGATTGAGCCTGGAGCGCTGGTTCACAGCGATGGTTCTTGGGCCTACCAGAAGCTGGAAGACATTGGCTATGGCCACAAGCGAACCGTCCATTTGGGCTCAGACGTCCCAGCACACGAAACCATGCCGGCAGTCCACCGCGTAGCGGCACTATTGCAGCGCTGGCTGATGGGAACCCACCATGGAGCAGTACAGCCAGGGCAGCTGGACTACTACCTTGACGAATTTGTGTTTCGGTTCAATCGGAGAACTTCGATCTCCAGGGGGCTGCTCTTTTACCGGTTGCTCCAGCAATCTACGGTGATGGGACCGGTTACTTATGACGGAGTAGTTGCAGGTTGCTGAGGTGACAGAGAGTCGATATACTGATAAGACTTTGAGCGAATGCTCAATTTGCTGTGCTACTACAGCCTGGGTTGGGTGAAAACCTGACTAATCTGCGAAAGCAGAAAAAATGCCCAGAGGGTTCACCCTCTGGGTGAGCCTCATGGTTTTAAAAACTGAGAGGAAAAAGTATGAACGAAATAGATAACATCGTTTTAGAAAACTTGAAACGCTTTCAAGCCGGTCAGGAAAGAATCGAGCGCAAGCTCGAAGAAGTTAACCGTAGACTTGCTAACCTGGAGTCAGGGCAGGCGTCAATAATTCAACATATTGGGCATTTGGCTTCGGCTGACGCTCAGCAGCAACTGTCCTCAGACGGTTTTAACATGAGACTGGAACGCATTGAGCGGCGTTTAGAACTTGCTTAATTAAGCATATGGCCAAGGATTAAAAACCTTGGTCTTTGCCTTAGGGAGCTAAAGGGATACCCCATGTTTTCGTACAGTTATCATCAGTCAGGAGTAATCATGCTGAAACCGTATTCCGTATCCCTTCAAGGCGTCGAAGACATACCGCAAGCTGAGAGTATCTCAGCAGAAGCTCGCTTCACCAAGGAGCTCGAACGAAGTTTAGGCGGCGAAGTAGCCGTCGTCGAGATCTACCGCGCATGGAGCGAAGCCACTGAAGCCGAAGCAAGCGAACTCAGCGAGGAAACATCCTCGCTAGCGATCAAATGGCCTAAGGCTTTCAACACAGCCCAGCGGGCTGGTCTAAAAAATATTGGCGAAGGCGACGCGCACTTCAAGCTTCACCTGGTACGTCAGATGGCTCCAGCCAATTAGCACATTCGCTTTTGCGCAGCTTCTCCGCTTTTACGTAACATCGTGCTTGTGTTCAATCCGACTTTTTCATAAATATGTGATGCAACCTAGGATGGTCGAGGCTCAACCCAATCTACTGTGGGCATCCTTAATTGGAAAGATAAAGGTGAAGGCCTTTGAACTCAACTGACATGCAAGGGTTGAAGTTAAGTCGATTTCACACGAAACGCTTGCGTGAGATGTACCGCTCCGCGGGCTGGCCGTTTCTGGACACGGTCGAGATAGAGCTGATCGCTGCAGGCCTTCTGGAACAGGTCACAGACACCACAGGCCACACCACAGTTCGCGTGACAGACAGCGGAATCGCGCATCTGGCTCTGTCCATTCAACGAAATCGGAAAAATCGCTCTGCACATGAAATCCTCGTCGACAGAATCGGCCAGGAAATGCTGCACGATGGACGAATTGTGTGGACGGGTCTTGGATTAAGAGCGGGTTTGACGGCAGGCGATGGAGAGCCTGTACGCTGGAAGATGTGCCGACCGGACGTATTCTCCATACGCCACACGACAGTTGCCAGTTATTTGGAGCCCATCGTCCATGAAATCAAAGTCAGTCGGGCTGACTTGCTGGGTGACCTTAAATGCAAGGATAAGCGGGACAGCTACCTCGATGTTGGCGGTCAGTGCTGGTATGTCTAGGGGTGCGACAGCAAGGGCATACCCATCGGACAAGCTGATGACGTGCCACCCGAGTGCGGGGTTTTGATTGCAGAACCTGATCGGTTGCATGTTGCGAGAAATGCAACTAAGAAGACTTCCCTTGATTTGCCTTTTGCAATCTGGATGGCGCTTGCCAAGGCGGTTCCGCTTCATTTAAGCGACGCAACAAGTCCGCAACTACCGTCTTAGTCAGGATGCTGCGAACTGCGTATTCGCAGCAGTTAAATGTATCTCAGACGATACCTTCATCAAATAAAACTTTTTCGATGGCGTGGTAGTTTGCGGCACGGTAATGCAAAACTCCACCTGATGTCTTATCTAAAATCCCGGCTCTGTGAACCTAGCTTGCCAAGCAGTGGGGTCAAGTCAAACAACGTGTCAGCAATGAGATTGGAAACGTCATTGACGACCTGCCAGTAACCGTAAACACCCATCAACCGCGATTCCAGTAATTCCTTGCGCTGCTTCTCGCGCAGGCTTTTCCAGACAATCACCTGTACGCTGCCGTGTTCGTCTTCCAGCGACACAAAGACAGTACCCTTGGCGGTTTCGGGTTGCTGCCGCAGCGTCACGATGCCGCACACATGGACCATTTCGCCGTCTTCAATCGTGCGCAATTCAGCTGAGGAAAGATAGCCTTTGTCGGCCACGCGCTGCCGAAGCAAAGCCATCGGATGCCGCCTCAAGGTCAGCCCGGTTGAGGCATAGTCCCAGACGATTTCCTCCCCTTCCGGTGCCTCGGGCAATTCAAGAATGTCTTCGTCAATCGGCGCATCCCGAAGTAGCTCGGGCACCGGGCGCAGGCTGGCAGCGTCCCAAACCTGTTGCCGTCTGTGGCCGGACAGGCTGGCCAATGCATCGGCAGCCGCCAGCATCTTCATCTCGTGCAGTTCAAGGCCAGCTCTCCTGGCCAGATCGTCAGCGCTCGTGAAAGGGCTCTCCAGACGGGCATTCACTATTTTTTCGGCAGATGCCTGTCGAAACCCGGAGATGACCCGAAAGCCAAGTCTGACCGCAGGCAGGTGGTCCAAGTCCTCAAGTGTGCAATCGATATCGCTGGCCATCACATCCACTGGGCGTACCTCGACGCCGTGTCGACGTGCGTCCTGTATCAGTTGGCTGGTTGAATAAAACCCGAGGGGCTGTGAGTTGATCATGGCAGCCAGAAAGGCGGCGGGTTCGTGACATTTAATCCAGCAACTGGCGTAGACCAGCAGGGCGAACGAGGCCGCATGTGACTCCGGGAATCCGTATTCCGAAAAGCCCTTGATCTGTTCAAAAATCGCTTCAGCAAATGATTTCTCGTAGCCTTGCGCTGTCATGCCATCAACGATTTTGGAGTAGTACTTCTCAAGGCCACCCTTGCGCTTCCACGCCGCCATGGCGCGGCGCAAGCCATCCGCTTCGCCGGCCGTAAAGCCTGCTGCAAGAATCGAGATTTGCATCACCTGCTCCTGAAACACCGGAATACCCAGTGTTCTTCCCAACGCCTCTTCAAGCGCAGCGCTGGGATACTCAACAGGCTCAAGTCCCTGCCTGCGGCGCAGGTAAGGGTGCACCATGCCGCCTTGAATAGGACCAGGCCGTACCAGCGCCACTTCGATGACCAGGTCATAAAAGCAGCGCGGCTTCAGACGCGGCAACATGCCCATCTGCGCCCGGCTCTCGATCTGGAACACGCCAACCGTGTCAGCCTTGCAGATCATGTCGTAGGTGACGCTGTCTTCAGCAGGAATATCCTGCATCTCGAACTCGTAATTCCTGCGCTGGCTGATGAACGCCAGACTCTTGCGTATGGCGGTCAGCATGCCGAGAGCCAGCACATCCACCTTGAGCAGACCCATAGCGTCCAGATCATCCTTGTCCCACTCGATAACGGTGCGGTCAGCCATGCTGGCGTTTTCAATGGGGACAATACGGGACAGCGGCCCTTTGGTCAAAACAAAGCCGCCCGTGTGCTGGGACAAATGGCGCGGGAAACCCAGGATCTCGCTGGTGAGCTTGAGCAGTTGCGTCAAGCGCAACTCTTCTTCCGGACCCAGACCGATTTCAGCCAGGCGCTCGGGCTGGATTTTTCGTCCATCCCACCAGTGGTGTCCGCTGGCCAATGCCTCAACCGTTGCAAGGTCATAGCCCAGCGCTTTTCCAACATCTTTTAAAGCGCTACGTGGCCGGTAGGAAACAACCGTCGCAGTCAGGGCCGCACGGTCGCGTCCGTATTTGTTGTAAAGGTACTGGATGACTTCTTCACGGCGCTCATGTTCAAAGTCCACGTCAATGTCAGGTGGCTCGTTCCGCTCCCGGCTGATAAAGCGCTCAAAAAGCACCGCCATCCTGCCCGGGTCTACCTCTGTCACGCCCAGGCAGTAGCAAACCACAGAGTTCGCAGCACTGCCGCGGCCTTGGCAAAGAATATGCTGGCTCCGCGCGAAGGCAACGATGTCTGCTACCGTCAGAAAATAGTGCTCATATTTGAGTTCGGAAATCAGCGTCAGCTCATGCTCAATCTGGAGTTGCACCTTTTCCAGGATGCCATCGGGCCATCGACGTCCGGCGCCTTCATAGGTTAGTTGCCGCAGGTGAGAGCCTGGTGTTGCACCCTCGGGCACAACCTCTGAGGGATATTCATAGCGAAGTTCGTCAAGGCTGAAGTGGCAGCGGTTGGCTATCGCAACGGTTTCAGAGAGCAAGTCAGCCGAATAAAGGTGGCTCAGCCTCAGGCGCGACCGCAAGTACCTCTCCGCACTGCCTTGCAGCTCCAACCCGCATTCGGTCAGTGGTTTGCCTACTCTTATCGCCGTCACCACATCTTGCAGCGGCTTGCGTGAACGCACATGCATATGCACATCGCCTGCGGCCACCAGTGGGATTGCCGTGGCTTGCGACAACTCACGGAGTTTGTGTAGCCACGCAGCATCCGCAATGTGGTGAAGCAGTTCCACAACGAGCCAGCAGCGGCCACTGAAGAGACGCAAAGTCCATCTACCAAGCTGAAGCAACTCTTCGGGGGTGGATGTTTTCTTGGGGATGATGAGGATGAGGCAGTCACGTAAAGCGTTTGCTTCGATGTTCTCCTGGCCGAGCTGGTATGTTCCCTTTTCAGACGAGCGACGTAACCCGGTGATGAACTGGCACAGGTTGCCGTAGCCCTCGCGGTTGGTCGCCAGCACCACCATCTTGAAAGGCACTGCCGCATCTACTTTGAACTCACTGCCGACAATGAGTTTGAAGTCTGGATGTTCTTTGGCAGCAACGTGCGCCCGTACCGCGCCAGCCAGGGAGCATTCGTCGGCCAACGCCAATGCCGAATAGCCCAGCTCAACAGCGCGGTCTACAAGCTCACTTGCATGCGATGCACCCCGAAGGAAAGAGAAGTTGGAGAGGCAGTGCAGCTCTGCATAGACAGGAAGGGTGGACATGGGCGCAACTCACGCAAACACGCCATGGAGATACCAATTGATATGGTCGTGGGCTAGCCGCTCCTGAAACACCCACAGGATGCCTGCATGTTTGCTCAGGGCAATCCAGTAATCTCTTTGTACATTCTGTGTTGTCTGAGCGCCATCACTGTCGTGGGCGCGGTGCCACCAGCCTCCCTCGACGCGATGAGGCCCCACCACAAGCTGGAGCGGCCCTTGATACATGGGGCGCTCACTGGCGACGGCAAGCTTCAAAGGCTTTGGCAATACCCAGCTCGGTTGTGGAATATCCACCATGCGCGGCAGTTTGGCTGACCGCGATTTGGCTTGTCCTGATGCTGGCAGCCAGGTCTGCATCCATTCGACACGATGGTCTTCCTGAAGCACCGGGCGCATGACACGCTCAGGGCCGAGCCGCGCTGCAATGCGCTCCAAGACCAACCCCAACTCTTCTCCAGAACGCATGGTGTCAGGTATGAGTGATTTGCTGTCATGACCCAGCGAATGCACCTCAAGCGCCTCGATGCCGATATCTCCTACTGGTGCCAACAGCTCAACCTTTGCAAGATGTTCACCAAGCAGCCGACCAAGATGCTTAACGTCCCGACTGGGCTCTGCCGTCCGTATGACCAGTTCTCCGCCTTCTCCAGCGGTCTTGGAGCGCAGCGTGTCGTGATACCACCGCATGACGAAGGCTGTTACGCCAGAATTACGTGCCGCCAGCCAACCGCACATTTGCAGCAGCAGACGGTTGGCGCCAAACATCAACGAGTCTGCCGATTCCACACGCCCCGGCAATTCGAGCTTCACATAGAAACTTTCAGGCAGCATCACCCACTCGTGTGCCGCAGGCCTGAGCCCATATGCCTGGTCAAGCGCGGTCAGGACGTTTTGGTCAAAGCGCCTGCTGATGCCGCCTCTTGGCAGGCGGCGCACATCTCCTAACGTCTTGCATCCGAGACGGGAGAGAACTGGATGATGATGTCGCACCGCAGTGAGAGCTTCAAGCGGAATCTGGTCAAGCAGCTTCGTCAAGGGTTCGGTAAAGCCATCGGAAATACCGCAACGTGCGAAAGCCAAAGCGGCAAGGCTGGTAGGTGCCCAACCGATGCGTTCCACGCCTTGCTCCAGCGACTCTTCCGTCACACGCGCCCGAAGCGACTCCTCACCGCCAAACAGGCGCAAGCAGGATTCCACCTCGATAACCACAGCCTCGTCCAGATGAGCCACGCGCGGTGTGAACTGAAGTGCCCACACCGCGATACCGTGACCATCAATGAACGAGTTGGTGTCCGGCGGCGGAATGATGAGCGCTGCCCAATGTTCCGACACTTGGAATCTCCGAAATTGATGCGAGGTGGCTTGGCTGCCGCAATCGCGGTGTCAGCACGTCAGCCAGGCTCTGAGGAATTGAATACAAGCGCAAGCGCTGGTCATGGAGAGGACCACGACGCTTGAACACCTGAACGTCGAGCTGCCAATCGGCAGCAAGATCCACAAGCAAGCGCAGTGGCGCCGGAGATGCATCGAACTGCGCCGTTGCCGGTCTGAACAGGAATACTGGCGAATCGCAGGTTTGCGCGTGCACCTGAAGTCGCCGCAATTGCTCCTGGCGGGCCTGCGGGAGCCAGGAAAGAATGGCGCCTGCCGGATTGGCCTTGATAAGTTGTTCGGTGGTCCAAAGCCGTTCGGCTGGAGTTTTTGCATCCAGCCAAACTATCTGGTTTTGATGCAGGCCGTGTTGCATCAAGCCAGGCAAATGGGGATGCTTTGGGGGACTGATGAGAACGACTTGGCCTCCACCTGCCACGATGCGCTGAAGACTATCGCCCAGCAGCCGCCACTCACACAGGGATGGCTGCGGCTGAAGTATTTCGGTCAGTGACCGGCAGGGCCAGCCACCGCCCGGAAGTTCGGCGTCCAGCGCATCAAAGCCGGTGGCGATGACCTCGCGCTGCGCGCAAGATCCCAGTTCGCTCCCTCTCCACATGGCTTTGCCAGCCAGTTCGGGCAGGCGCAGGACGTCGCCAGTGCGCGTGGCGGTCGCGGGCGAAGCGGCGTTCTGGGAAGGATGGGCGAATTGAACGGTGGTCACTTTTGAGCTTAGAATACTGTATGTTTAAAAGGGGTATCCGCTTAGCTCCACTAAGCTGATTCTGCCATTTCCTGAGTTGTTCGAGTAATGTCCCGGTAGGTCACGGGTTTGGTCACTACT
>JAYWBS010000284.1:0-9056 GCA_043781295.1 Polaromonas sp. | reverse complement strand
CCCGGCGCAACGCCCAAGTTGCCCGCCAATACACAGGTGGATTTGACGCGCAGCATCACGGTTGAGTTTGACGCCAATTCGCGTGGTCCCTGGCATTTCAAGCCTGCAAAAAACACCTTGCAAGTGCATCCGGGCGAGCTGACCACGGTGATGTACGAATTTCAGAACGTGCAAAACCGCACCATGTCCGCGCAGGCTATTCCCAGCTACGCGCCCGCCCAAGCCGGCGCACACTTCAACAAGCTGGAGTGCTTTTGCTTTAGCCAGTACACGCTGGCGCCTGGTGAGAAAAAGCAGTGGCCGGTGGTTTTTGTGATTGACCCCAAGCTGTCCAAAGACGTGAACACCATCACCTTGTCATACACTTTTTTTGAAGTCGGCGGAAAGACGCCTGCGGCGCCCCAGGCCTCTGCTGCTGCAACGCTGAATGTGGTCACGAATGCGATGCCGCTGCGGGTACCCGGCACATGACTGATCCGGTCAAGCCGCCAGTCGTCAAGCGCAAGGGTTCCATCTTTCGCACGGTCAAGGCGGTACTTTGGTCATTTGCAGGTTTGCGTTCACGCGGCGACTACGAAAAAGATGTGGAGCAGTTAAATCCTGTGCACATCGTAGTGGTAGGTCTGGTCAGCGTTGTTTTTTTTGTCGGTAGCCTGATTCTTCTGGCTACCTGGGTTGTCAGCAAATAATCCGCTTTGCGGGCTTGGTTGCCCTTTGTGAATTGAATTTTGGAATTTAGCGAAAACAGGAGTTGGAAATGTCGTCAGTAGCGTCTTCAGTCACCCCCGCAGCAGTGCCGTATTACTTCGTGCCCGCACCGTCGAGTCACCCTGTGATGGCGGCGATTGGCCTGTTCTTTGTCATTTTGGGTGCCAGCCAATGGGTCAATGGTTCTGGATGGGGCGCGTATTCGTTGGCGTTCGGTATGGTGTGGTGGCTGGGCACTCTGTTTATCTGGTTTAGCCAGTCGGTTCGTGAAAGCGAGAGCGGTATGTACGGCTACAAGATTGATCTGTCTTTCCGCTGGTCAATGAGCTGGTTCATCTTTTCTGAAGTCATGTTTTTTGGTGCGTTTTTCACGGCCTTGTGGTGGGCGCGCGTGCATTCTGTGCCTGCGCTGGGCAACCTCGAAAACGCGTTGCTCTGGCCAGACTTCAAGGCGGTATGGCCCAGCATGGCGGCTGGCGTGACGGCCTCACCCGCTGACATCATTGAGCCGTTTCAAACCGTTGGCCCTTTCTGGCTGCCGACCATCAACACCGCCTTGCTGCTGACGTCTGGCGTGACCATGACGATTGCCCACCACGCGCTGCGCGAAGGCCACCGCGCCAGAACCATCGGCTTCATGTGGCTCACGGTGGCGCTTGGCGTGACTTTCCTGTGTGTGCAAGGCTATGAGTACGGCCATGCTTATTCCGACCTCAACCTCAAATTGTCGTCCGGCGTTTACGGCTCAACCTTTTACATGTTGACGGGCTTTCACGGCTTTCACGTGTTTGTAGGCATGTTGATGCTGCTGTTCATCACGCTGCGTTTGCAAAAAGGCCATTTCACGGCAGACAAGCATTTTGGTTTTGAGGGTGCTGCCTGGTACTGGCACTTTGTGGACGTGGTCTGGCTGGGCTTGTACATTCTGGTGTACTGGCTTTGACCCGGTCTTTATGACCCATAAACAAAGGCCGCATCGCGCGGCCTTTGTTGTTTTCTAAAATCCAAATTTGTTTATCGACTTTATTTGCCAACAGGAATGCCCGTAGGCTGGATGTAACCCAGCTTCCAGGCAATCAAAATGCAGACAAACAGCAGCACTGAAAACCCGATGCGAAACGCCAGTGCGCGCGCCATGTTGCTGGTTTTTGCTTTGCCCTCCGCGCTGTCCTTGCCATCTTTCAGCATGAAAAAAAGCGCTGTGGCCAGGCTGCCGAGGATGGCTAAAAAAGCGAGTGCAACTAAATATGTCATGCACAGGATTATCGGCTGATGGCGATACTTTCGCTCAAATCAAGGTTTTGGTTGCTCACCCTGGCGGCACTGTTGGTGGCTGCCTTGACGTTTTCGCTGGGCCAGTGGCAACTGCGCCGTGCCGCGCAAAAACTGGCTTTGCAATATGCCATTGAAGTGCAGGCCAACGAACCCACTTTAAACAACCAGGGTTTGCTCGCCTTCAAAAATCCACTTGATGCGGTGCACAGGCAGGCCACCCTCAAAGGCATCTGGCGCGCGGAGCACACGGTATTTCTTGACAACCGCCCCATGAACGGCAAAACCGGGTTTGTGGCGGTGACACCGCTGGTGCTGGATGGCAGTGGGCAAACCATCCTGGTGCAGCGTGGCTGGGTGCAGCGCAATTTTGCAGATCGCACCACATTGCCTGGTATCAATACGCCGGCAGGGCCAGTAACCGTACGTGGCCGTATTGCCCCGCCGCCTTCCAAGCTATATGAGTTCAGGGGGCTTGAGAGCGGTCGGATACGGCAAAATATTGACATCAAGGCCTTCAGCTTCGAGATCAGTCAACCGCTGCTAAGTGTGTCCATGCTGCAGACGGGCGTGGCCAATGAGGGTTTGCTGCGTGACTGGGCAGCACCCAATGTGGGCATAAACAAACACTACGGTTATGCCTTTCAGTGGTTTGGTCTGTGTGCACTGGTCATTGGCTTGTATGTCTGGTTTCAAATCATTTACCCATGGCGTACCCAACGCAAAGAACGTAACGAGCGCAGTAATTCAACCGATGTCTGAAAATCTTCAAAAACCAGCAACTGTAGCGGCGCAGGACCAGCCATTGGGCTTGACGGTGCATACGTTGCCAATACCGGGCGATGAGGGTCCACGCAATGCCGCTGGCCGCTGGAAAATGCTGGCCGTGTTGTTGGTGTGTGCCGCGCCCGTGATTGCCTCGTACGTCACCTACTACGTGATTCGCCCGGAAGGCCGCCGCAATTACGGTGAGCTCATCGCGCCGCAGCGGCCTTTGCCTGCCATCACCACAACGGATTTAAACGGTAAGTCGGGCGAGTTGGTGGCGCTTAAAAACCAATGGTTGTTAATCAGCGTGGCAAGTGCCACATGCGATGCTGCTTGCCAGCAGCGTTTGTATTTTCAAAGGCAGTTGCGCGAATCATTGGGCAAAGAAAAAGTGCGTGTGGACTGGGTATGGCTGGTGACGGATACGTCCGCAGTTGATGCGCGCCTCAAACCCGCGCTGACCGAGGCGACCGTACTGCGCGTGCCTCCAGACGAACTGGCGCAGTGGCTGCCGCCTGCTACAGGGCAACGCACCGAAGACCATTTGTACCTCGTCGATCCGCTGGGTAATTTGATGATGCGCTTCCCGGCCAACATGGATGCGGCTGGTGCGGCCAAAGCCAAGCGTGATCTCGACCGTCTACTGCGAGCATCTGGTAGCTGGGACAAAGAAGGCCGATAGAGTGATGGACACCCAAGAACTCTACAACCTGAGCCCCGCTCTGCGGCTGATGATCATGGGTATGGTCGTCGCTATCGGCCCGCTGGCCTGGGTCTGGCTGAAGAGCCGCAACACACCTGCTGCGCAGCGCCTCCGCGTGCTCACGCTGGTCACTTTATTCCTCACATTCGACTTGGTGATTTTTGGCGCCTTCACCCGCTTGACAGATTCTGGCCTGGGTTGCCCTGACTGGCCGGGCTGCTACGGCCATGCCAGCCCGGTAGGGGCGCAGCTGCACATTGATGCGGCCCAAAATGCCATGCCTATGGGCCCGGTGACGCATCCTAAAGCGTGGATAGAAATGGTGCATCGCTATTTGGCCACTGGCGTTGGCGTGATGATTTTGACGCTGGCTGTGACCAGCTGGCTAGAAAGAAGACGCACTCAGCACCTGGACGCCGGGCCGACCCAAAGCGCGATAGACCTGCTAGGGGGCCGTGAGTTATACGAAATGAACGCGCGTGGGGGCAAAATTTCACCTTGGTGGCCGACCTTTACGCTGGCATGGGTTGGTCTGCAAGGCGCGTTTGGTGCGCTGACTGTCACCATGAAACTATTCCCCGCCATCGTGACCCTGCATCTGCTGGGGGGTATGGTGCTATTGGGCCTGCTCAAGGTACAAAGCGTTCGCTATGCGCAGGTACAAGGAGAGTTATCGCCCGTGCCACTGCAAGCCACGACAAGATTTTTTATAGTCGCTACCTTTGTGCTGTTGTGGCTGCAAATTGCGCTTGGCGGTTGGGTCAGTACCAATTACGCCGTGCTGGCGTGTACTGACTTCCCTGCTTGCCAAAACTCGATGTGGCCAGTCATGAATTTCCGGGAGGGTTTTACTTTCTGGCGTGAACTCGGGGCCGGGCTGAATGGTGACAACATCAGTTTTCAGGCGCTGACCGCCATCCATTACGTGCACCGTTTGAGCGCCTATCTGGTGTTTGCCGCCATGATTGGCCTGGCCGTCAAGCTGTACAAAATACAAGCCCTGCGCAGTGCTGCCATGTGGTTGTTGGGGCTGGCCGTTTTGCAGGTAGCTACTGGCCTGGGCAATGTGCTGCTGGGCTGGCCACTGGTAGCGGCTGTCACGCACACTGGGGGTGCTGCGGCACTGGTGGTGGTACTCACAGGCATCGTCTGCGCCAGCCGCAGCGCTAACCAGACCGTCAGTGCGTCAAAATTCAGTTCATCCCGATTGTTTGCATGAGCACTACTGAATCCCTATTACCCCCTCTCGTGCCGTCCAAGTTCCGTCAGTTTTACGTGCTGACCAAGCCGCGCGTGGTGCAACTGATTGTGTTTTGCGCGTTGATTGGTATGGTGCTGGCCGTGCCTGGTGTGCCTGCCCTATCTGATCTGCGGCTGGGGCTGATTGCCTGCGCGGGTATCTGGCTGGTGGCGGGCGCGGCCGCCGCGTTTAACTGTCTGGTCGAGCAGGGCATTGACGCCCGCATGAAGCGCACCGCCATGCGCGCCACTGCGCAGGGCCAAATCAGCAATTGGTTAACGCTGGCTTTCTCTGCCGTGCTGTGCGCGATTGGCTCGGTAATTTTGTATGTCTGGGTGAACCCGCTAACCATGTGGCTGACCTTTGCTACCTTTGTTGGTTACGCGGTTGTCTACACCGTGATTTTGAAACCCCTGACCCCGCAAAACATTGTGATTGGCGGCGCGTCAGGCGCCATGCCTCCGGTGCTCGGCTGGGCCGCCATGACGGGCTCTGTCGGCCCCGAGGCATTGATACTTTTTCTCATCATCTTTTTATGGACGCCGCCGCACTTTTGGGCGCTGGCCTTGTACCGTGTTGAGGATTACCGCAAAGCCGGCCTGCCGATGCTGCCCGTCACGCACGGGAACGAATTCACGCGCCTGCAAGTCTTTCTGTATACGCTGGTGCTTTTCCCGGCTTGCCTGATGCCGTTTGTCTTCAACATGAGTGGCTGGCTGTATCTGGTGGCGGCAATGAGTTTGAGTTTTGGCTTTAGCTGGTATGGCTTTAAGCTTTGGCGCAATTACTCCGACGCGCTGGCACGCAAGACGTTTCGCTTTTCACTGATTCATTTGTCGGTGCTGTTTGCAGCTTTGCTGCTTGACCACTATCTTGTTTAAGGTTTTCATGACGCAACTATCTCTTCAGCAGCCCAGACGAAACGCTATCAAAGTAATAGCTAATTGTGTAATTATTGCGGGCGTCGCCAGCTTGTTGATGGCCTGCACACCAGAAAAACCGCAGTTCAAGAATATTGACCTGACGGGCGCTGACTACGCCAAAGACTTTTCATTGCCAGACCAGTACGGCAAAACCCGTACGATCAAGGACTTTGCTGGCAAGGTGGTAGTGGTGTTTTTCGGTTTTACCCAGTGCCCTGACGTGTGCCCTACCTCCATGGCAGAGCTGGCAGGCATTAAAAAATCACTAGGCACTGAAGGCGATAAGCTGCAAGCCATCTTCATCACGGTAGACCCGGAGCGCGACACGCCCGAGCTGCTCAATGCCTATATGGGCAACTTTGACCCGACGTTCCTGGCGCTGCGCCCCAGCATCGACAAACTGCCCGATGTTGCCAAAGACTTCAAAATTTACTACAAAAAGGTAGAAGGCCGAACGGCTGGCAGCTACAGCATGGACCACTCAGCAGGCAGCTACGTGTTTGATCCCAAAGGCCGCGTGCGCCTGTACAACCGCTACGGCAGCGGCGCAGAAGGTTTGACCGACGACATTCGTCTGCTGCTCAAAGGCATGTGAGCTTTTTTAAGCGCATAAAAAAAGTCACCGCCGTTTGCACGGCAATGACTTTTTTAAAGGGCTGCTAAAAACCTTAGGCGTACTCTGCCAAAACCTTCTTCATCTTCTTCATGGCCGCCACTTCAATCTGGCGAATCCGCTCGGCGCTGACGCCGTACACCGCCGCCAGGTCATGCAGCGTCATGCCGCCTGAGCCGTCGTCGTTCACCTTCAGCCAGCGCTCTTCCACAATGCGGCGTGAGCGGTCGTCCAGCCCTTGCAGCGCAGTGGCAATACCGTCGGTGGCCAGGTTGTCGCGTGCATGGGCTTCCATCAGCGCTGTAGGCTCTTGCGTGGCATCTGCCAGGTAGGCAATCGGGCCGAATGCCTCTTCACCATCATCGCTGGGGCTTGGGTCCAGCAGCACGTCACCACCCGACATGCGCTGTTCCATCTCAATGACTTCTTCACGCTTGACATTCAGCGTTTTCGCCATCGAATTGATCTGGTCGTCACTCAGCGTGTCGCGGTGTGTGGCCACATCAGCATCGTCTTTAAAGCCCTGCTTCATTGAGCGCAGATTAAAAAACAGCTTGCGCTGCGCCTTGGTCGTGGCAACCTTGACCATGCGCCAGTTCTTCAAGATGTACTCATGCATCTCGGCCTTGATCCAGTGCAACGCATAGCTCACCAGCCGCACGCCCTGGTCCGGATCAAAACGCTTCACAGCCTTCATCAGGCCAATGTTGCCCTCTTGAATCAAGTCGCCATGCGGCAGGCCATAGCCCAGGTATTTGCGCGAGGTGGACACCACCAGCCGCAAGTGAGAAAGCACTAACTTCTCAGCCGATGCCATGTCATTGGTCTCCCGGAGCTGGCGCGCAAAGGTTTGCTCCTGCTCCAAAGTGAGCATAGGCAGGCGGTTAACCGCCGAAATGTAGGCGTCCAGATTGCCCAAAGGCGGCAACAGCGACCAGGGATTGGCGTTGACAACGCCAGTCGAGGCCGTTAAATCAGGGGTAGCAAGAGCATATGAGGCAGAGGACACAGCAAAACTCCTTTTGGATAACTGTATTCAGGCTAAATGTTAGCACTCGGTTAGAGAGAGTGCCAAACAACAGGTTCAATAGCTTTCACAGGGTGTGGCTAATAAGTAAAAACCCTAGGCTTGCAATATAGCCTGTTTTGGATGGACGCATGGGCAAGGCGTTGGCGATGGTTGCTGTAGGCGTGGGGCTTGTGGCGGGGTTACGATATTCAAGACAACCATGCCTGTCAGGCGCTCAGGGCGTGTTTCCACGGTCACAAAAACGCCAGCTGCCGCCTAGAATGGATCAAGGAGAGGAAATGACACCAGAGGCCAAAGCCAGAGTCAGCATTGACGCAACATGCCTGTAAGCCAATAAGTACGGGCGCAAGCAGCTCCTGTAAACATAGCAAGCAGCTGACCGCGTACAGAAAGTCTGCAATGCCTTGCAGGCAAGGTTGAGGCTAGGTACGGCTTGGTAGCTTGCCGACGCTATATACGGCGTCGCATCGTAATATTTGTCCACTATTGATTTTTGTCCAACAAACGTGGACAATGCAAATAAATGGACAAATTACCTGCCATCGCTGAAGCTGATCTGTTGCCTACAGCCCTGGCGGCCGCACGCGGCTTGGGCCTGGACGCGGCGGTGGAGCCTGTGCCGCCTGGGCGAGCAGGTTTGGCTGCTGATGCCATTGTGCACTTGGGCTTGGCCGGTGCGGGCCAGCACTACGTGGTGGAGGTCAAGCGGCAGTTGCGGCCAGCCAATCTGGGCGCGGCATTGCATCAACTGGACAGGCAGGCCGATTTACATGGCTTGCCGGGTCTGCTGGTGGCGGACTACATCACACCCGACATGGCAGAAACCCTGCGCCGACAGGGGCGGGCGTTTTTAGACGCTGCGGGCAATGCCTACATCCGTCAGGCGGCGGCGTTGGTATGGGTCACGGGCCGCAAGCCCGTCGCCAAAACCATGGTACTGCCGTTAGGGCGGGCTTTTCAGCCCACGGGCCTGCAGGTGCTGTTTGCACTGCTGTGCCACCCGGACTGGGTCAACCTGCCTTACCGCGAACTGGCCACCCGTGCGGGTGTGGCGCACGGCACGGTGGGCTGGGTGATGCCAGACTTGCAGCAGCAGGGCTTTGTGACAGAGGTCAAAGGCAAGCGCGGCACGCGCCGCCTGTATGAGACTGAGCGCCTGCTGGGGCTGTGGGTAGATGCCTACGCCCGCCAGCTGCGCCCGCGCCTGCTGCTGGGGCGGTATTACGTAGCCAAGATTGATGGCTGGCAAGACTGGCCGCTGGCAGCCAACGCAGCGCAGTGGGGTGGTGAGCCTGCTGGTGCATTGCTCACCCAATACCTCAAGCCAGGCGAGCTGACGTTGTATGCCGACAAGCTGCCGGGCTTGCTGGCTGGCAAATACCGGTTTATGAAAGAACCTGGCGTAGGGCATCAGGCGGTGGTGGATGTGCGGCGGCGATTCTGGAACTTCCCGCAGGATGATGGCGATGGTGTTGGTGTTGGTGGTAAACAAACTTGTGTGCCACCGGTGCTGGTGTACGCCGATTTGTTAGCCACGGGTGATGCGCGTTGTATAGAAACCGCCAAACGGCTGTATGAAGAATATGTTGTTCGACCTGTCCGCCAAGCTTGAGCTGCAGCCGCTGGCTGAAGTGGTACGCCCCCTGCAGCAGGAGGCGACCAAACTGGAGGCGCAAGTTTTTTTGATGGGAGCAGCCGCACGCGATGTGATGCTGCTGCACGCCTATGGCATCGACACCGTGCGCCTGACTGAAGACATGGATTTTGGCGTGATGGTGCGCGACTGGGCCACTTTTGAG
>JAYWBS010000283.1:0-2992 GCA_043781295.1 Polaromonas sp. | reverse complement strand
TTTGCCCTGCCCGCAGGCTTCGCGGTCCTTCCCCTGTCCACCCTGTGGCCTTGCGCATGCCTGTGCTTTTGGCTGCTGCGGCATAGAGGAGTCAAGCTTCCGTTTTACCGCCGGGCCAAAAACGCTTTACTTGTTGAAGAATCTTCCACCATCAAACCCCACCCGCGCGCCAAACCCGAGTGGGTGCGTCGCCAAGTGTTTTATCTGGCAACCCATCAAGACAGCTGCCGCAACATTACCTACACCTTCAACCGCTGGCACGACCACGGAGGCAACACCATCGGCAAATCCTGGGTAGCCGAATTCATCAAGCAGCATGCTGACGAAATAGCCGAGGCCCGGCGCGCCATGCGCCGCAAGCCGCCACCCTGGTTTGCCGTCAACCACACCTGGGCGCTGGACTTGACGTTCATGACTTGTCCTGACGGCTTGACATTTACCGTGCTGGGCATCATCGACCAGGGCTCACGCCGCCTTCTTTGCCTGAAAGCCCTGCCCAGAAAATGTACGTTCACTCTGCTGGCGAATGTGTTCCTGGCCATCGCAGAGCACGGCTTGCCCAGCGCCATCCGCACCGACATCGAGAGCATGTTCACCAGCCAGTTCTGGGGGTTTACCCTGAAGAGGCTGGGCATCCTGCATCGCCGTGGCCCGCCCGGCCAGCCCTGGCGCAACGGACGCATTGAGCGGTTGTTTGGGACTTTGAAGCCGATACTGCGCAAGGTGAAACCGACGACAACATTGGCCCTGCACAAGGCGCTGGCTGGATTCAGCCATTTCTACAACCGGATTCGGCCACATCAAAACCTGGGCGGCTTGACGCCTGTGGAAGTTTGGCAAGGTAAGACTTTGGCCGATGTGCAGGAGATGCACAGCCAAGCCCAAGGGCAGTGGATTTACGCACTGGATGGCCTGATGGTCGGGTATGGCTTGCGATGTTGACGCAAGGCATTGCAGGGCTTTAAAAATCCGGGTTTCAACGCTGTCCGCAGGCGGACGGGGTCAACTCGGCCTGGAAGGATAAATTGCTTAAAAAATAAGCAGTGATGAACCGACGCTCGGAAGAATTCACGGGCCTGAGTGGCCAAAGCGACTTGCATATCGCCTGATTGCTGCAAGAAAACGCCCTTAGGTGCATTGCGCAAGTGTCGTGGTCATGTGGACAGGACAGTGGTCATGCGGTCAAGGCAGGTGTTGTGGCCGATAATTGCGTAAACTGGTTTTCTTCTCCATGCATTCCTTGCCGCATTTGACTCAACTTTCCAATTCCGCCAACTTGACGCAATCTGGTCTGGTGAGGTCTGCGGCATGAATGAGCCACGCACCGATTACGAGTTTGATTGGGACGATGACAAAGCTGCGATCAATCTTAACAAGCATCGAATAGATTTCAGTGAGGCGATGACGGTGCTTCTGGACCCATTGGCAATGACCGGTTACGACACCGAACACAGCGATGATGAAGACCGATGGGTGACTGTGGGGCGCTCGACACAAGGTGCACTTTTGCTGGTGATTCATACCTTCGCCAGCACTGGCCCAAACAGTGCGCTGGTGCGAATCATTTCTGCAAGGCCTGCCGTCAAGCGTGAACGCATGCAGTACGAGCAAGGGACGTTGCAGTGAACCGCACTGCAAATCAAAGCAAACGACAGCCAGAGGGTGAATGCAATGAACGATGAATACGATTTCTCGAACGCCGTGCGGGGCAAGTTTTACAAGCCCAACTTGCGGCTCATTCCGCCGGTGCGGCTGGAGCCGCAGGTGCTGGATTTTTTGGCACGCCGTGCCGAAGCCAAGGGCACGACCGTGAACGCACTGCTCAATCAATTGCTGAAGAAAGACATTGAGCTGATTGAAGCGGCTTGAGGCTTTGTGAGGGTGGCACAGCAATGCCAGCGACCAAGGGTGCAGCTATCGGGCTGTGACATGCAAAACGGCCAAGATACCTGTCAAATACGGCTGTAGCCCTGGTGGAATATGCGCAAGTAGCTATTACTTACGTAGCAATTGAAAAAATCGTCTGTTTGATTCAAAAGCAGCGCCCGGCAGCAGGGTCTTCTGCCAGACCTGCTCGCTCAAGCGGTTGTCGGTCAGGTCGTAGGTGTAGCGGGTGGTCTGGCCCAGGGACTCGCCGGTGATCTGGGTGAGCTGGCCTGCGGTGTCGTACGTGTAGTCGATGTTCTGGGCCAGCGCGGCATCGTTGTGCACATCGGTCAACTGGCCAGCGTTGTCGTAGTTGTAGCTGTAGTGGACGAGATGGCTGCTGGATGAACTGGTCTGGCTGGCCCCCGCAGCTAAGAGATTCAACGCAAAGTCGGTGTGCCCCACCAGACGCCCCTGCTGGGAGTAAGTCCAGGTCTGGGTGTTGTTATTGCCATCGGTCTGGGCGGTTTTATGGTTCAGCGCATCAAAGCTGGTGCGGGTGGTGTAGCGCAGGCCCAGGCCGGAAGAATCCAACTGACCGCTCAGAATCACATTGCCAGCCAGGTCATAGACATAGCGGGTGACTTCGCCTGCGCCGTTGGTGACGGACGTTTTGCGCCCGGCCTCGTCATAGGTGTTGGCTTGCAGAGTGTGTTGCACGTCGTCGTGCAGCGTGGCCCCGTTGGCGGCATTGGTGGTGTTGGTGGGGGTGATTTGGCCGGGGACATAGTTGATGTCGGGTCCCAGCGTGACGGTGTGGGTGGACTGGAACTGGGCCTGGTAGGCGGTGCCGCGCAGCGCCAGGGATGTTGTCATCAGCCGGGACAGCCGGTCGTAGGTGTAATCGGTGCCCACGATCCGGGAATCCACCGTCATCTTGACCCGGCTGGTGAGCTTGTCGCCAAAGGCATCGTAAGTGATGTCGGTCACCCCGCCATCGGCATGGCGCTCCTGCACCAGGTTGCCTGCGGCATCGAAAGTCTTGACGTTGACGTGGCCATTGGCGTCCTGGATGCCCACCTGGCGACCCAGGGCATCGTAGTAGAGCTTGGTGGTCGCCTCAAAG
>JAYWBS010000282.1:0-24952 GCA_043781295.1 Polaromonas sp. | reverse complement strand
TCGATCAGCTTCTTGCAGACCTCCACCGGCGTGCAGGGCACGGGCACGGCTAGTGCGATCAACGACACCAACGCGGCCAACAACACCGCCACGTTCAGGGTCATCCAAAGCTCTGCGGATATGAGTGTTAGTTTTGCTGGCTTCCCGGCTAATGCTCTGGCAGGCTCAACGGTGACGGGTACTGTCAGCTTTGTGAACGTCAACACTGCTCCGAGTGCCACTGCTACCAGCGTTACGGTAACGCTCAAGCTCAGTCCTGGTTTGCCGACAGGCAGCGTCACGGTGACCAGCGTAATCTTGGGTGTTGGTGTATACAACTCTGTCACTGGCATTGTGACTTTCCCCGGCACCACGCCCAACGTGACCCCTGGTCAAACTATTACCGCAAGTATTACTTATAAGCAAACCTTGACAATAGTAGTTGGCACTGCTACTGCTACTGCGGTCAATGACACCAACCCTAGCAACACCACTTCTACCTTTAGTGTAGTGTCTGGCGCTAGTGCTAACAACGCAAGTCTCAGCGGTCGGGTTTTCCAAGATGTACAAAGAAATAAAATCTTTGATTCTGGAATAGATATCCCGATTGCGAATTTCCGTGCTGAGCTTGTGCGGGTAACTGGCTCAACAACCGTTGTGATCGGATCTGCTTTAACGGATGCAAATGGTCTTTACACCATCACTGGCCTGCCAATTGGTACGGGCTACAGCGTCCGCTTCTTCGATGGTGGGGGCAACGCCATCTTCGGCACGCCGTTTAACGAATCCCGTGTTGTTTTGGGCCAGCAGGTAACGTTGTTGGGCAATCCTTCTACTGGGAACAATACGGTGACGGGTCCAATCGTTGTGGGCCCAGCTACGCCATATGCCCCATCTATTCAGGGCATCACTCTGTACGCCGGTGATAACGTGCAAGAACAGAATTTACCACTCGATCCTAGCGGCGTGATCTATGACTCAGTAACACGTCAACCAATTGCAGGTGCCACGGTAAAACTGGTGTACGAAGGTGCTGGCGTGTTTAATCCTGCAACGCAAACGTTGGGCGCTACCGATACGGTGGTGACTGGTGTTAACGGCCTGTATCAGTTCTTCTTTACCAATAATCCGCCTACTGGTATTTACAGACTAGACGTGACGCCACCCGGTGCTTACCTGCCTCCGCAGGCTACACAGGGCGGTGTATCGCTTGCACAGCCTACCCTGATAGCTGCTGCTGGTGCGTCGACCAACGTCCAGCCACAGAGCACTGCACCAGCAGTCGGTGTTAACTCTGTGTCACCTGTCGTTGGCTTTGCTGGTGGCGTGGGCACGCAGTATGTCTTGAGATTCCGGCTCAACTTCCCTGGGTTTTTTGAAGTTCTCAACAACCACATACCGCTAGATCGTGTGTTGGCTGTAGGCGCATTGCTAGTTAGCAAAACTGGCGATAAAACAGTTGCAGAGCTGGGTGACTCAGTGCAGTACATCATACGAATTCGCAATACGACCGCTTTGCCTATTTCCGTCATTAAGCTCAATGACTTGTTGCCCGCTGGATTCCGCTACATCCTGGGTACGGCTCGCTTGGGTGGCGTTGTTCTGGCTAACCCTGTGGGTGGTATTGGCAGAGAGCTGACGTTTGATATTGGCACCATTGCTGGTCAAGCCACTGCCGAGCTGACTTACTTTGTGCGCCTGGGTGTTGGCTCGCAACAGGGCGATGGCATTAACCGTGCGCAAACAACTTCGCCCGTGCGCTCTAATATTGCGCTGTTTAAAGTCACCGTACAGGGCGGTGTGTTCAGCAACGAGGGTTGCATCATCGGCAAGGTGTTTGTGGACTGTGACGGTAACGCTGTACAGAACAACTCTGGTGGTAGCCGCGAACTAGGCATACCGGGCGTACGTCTGGTGATGCTGGATGGCACCTTCATCCTGACGGATTCTGAAGGTAAATACAGCATTTGCGGCGTTCAGCCACAAACGCATGTGATTAAAGTTGACCGCACGACGCTGCCAAAAGGCGCCCGCCTTGTACCGTCAAGCAACCGCAATGCGGGTGTGGGCGACAGCCTCTTCGTTGACCTTAAAGGTGGTGAGCTTGCACGCGCAGACTTTATCGAAGGTTCATGCAGCCCCGAGGTTCTGGATCAGGTCAAGGCACGTCGCGCCCAAGGCGGTGTGACAAGTCCCGAAGTAGAAAAGAAATTGCCGTTGAAAATTGAGAACCGTCCGGGCGAAGTTTCACAGCAGATTCTGCCTGCTGTACGTCAGCAGGATTCGACTCCCGCTGTTACGGGAGAGGCGCGATGAAACCCATGAAGCCTACCTGCCTTTCGGATGTCGTGAACATGCGCCGTACACCGATTGCGGTGGCCGTGATATTGATGCATGGCTTTGCGCTAGCTCAGCCCGCACTGAATACAACCAGTGCAGATGTGCCAGAAGCAAAGACTTTATTTGAGACTGGTGGACAACAAGGCATTGGCCCACGCCCCTTCACGTCGTTCCTTGAGCGCTTGTCTTCGCCTGTTAGCAAAATTGGCCTGAAGGTAGATGGCGAAAATCTCCCTGCCGATGGTGTCAGCGCTACAGATGTTCAACTGCGCTTGTTTGACAAGGATGGTCAACGCATTACCGCCGACGTGGATGTCACCATTGAAGTGGATGGTGGCGCGCGGGTGTTGATGCCGGGCCGACTGACCTCCGAGTCGGGTGCAGACCGGGGTGACATTGACCGTATCACGCCTGGTGTGCAGCAAACCGTCAAAAACGGTGCCTTGCAGTTCAAATTAATTGCACCGTTCAAGCCTGACCCAGTAACACTCAAAGTGTCGGTACGCGGTGTGGCAGAAAAGGTGGTGGTTCGCTACGTTCCTGACTTGAGAGAGTTTATTGCGGTAGGCCTGGTTGAAGGGCGCTTGCGCTCCGACAAGTTTGACCCAGGCCAGATTACACCAGCGCGTGAGAACGACGGTTTTGAAAATGAGTTGAAGGGTTTCACCAAAGATTTCAGCGGGGGAAAAACCAAGCTGGGTGCTCGCACGGCGGTGTATCTCAAAGGCAAAGTTCAAGGCGCATACCTTTTGACTTTGGCCTACGACTCTGACAAAGACGTTCGTAAAAAGCTTTTTCAAGACATTGACCCCAATGCCTTCTACCCGGTCTATGGCGACTCCAGCATTCGGGGTGTTGATGCGCAAAGCTCCGGCAAGCTTTACGTGCGGATTGACAACAAGCTCAGCTATTTCTTGCTGGGTGACTACAGCACAGCAGACAAGAACCCTGCACGCACATTGAGCCAATACAGTCGTTCTCTGAATGGTGTTCGGGGGCATTACGAAGAGGGCAGGGTCATTGCCAACGGCTTTGCATCGCAGCAAACATTCCGTCAAATCACTGACGAGTTTCCCGCACGTGGCGTGTCCGGACCTTATGCAGTTTCCAATCCGAACGGGGTTAGCGGCTCAGAGAAAATCGAAATCCTGACGCGTGACAGGTTCAGGCCTGTCAATATCATCAAAGTCACGCCAGTCACCAGAAACCTTGATTATGAGTTTGAGCCTTTCTCTGGCCAAATTCTTTTCCGCGCACCGGTACCTAGTTTTGATGATCAGCTAAACCCTATTTCCATCCGTGTGGTTTATGAGGTGGAGCAGGGTGGCCAGAAATTCTTTGTGTATGGCGCTGACATTCGCCTGAAGTTAACTGAGGGTTTGACGATTGGTGTCGCCTCCGCCAAAGATGAAAACCCAGCCGCACCGTATGAAGTAACGGGTGCCAACATCTCTCTCAAACTGAGCAAATACACAGAAGTCATTGCTGAGGTCGCGCGTACCAACAGTGTGGTGAACAGCCCAGCAAGCGGCTTTAACAACAACGTCAGTTCAAACTTTAATGGCAAAGCAGGCGAAGCCATCGGCAATGCAGGGCGGGTTGAAATTCGTCATGCGGATGACGAGCTGCGCTACAAAGCCTACGGTATGCGTTCAAGCGCTGACTTTAATAACCCCTCCTCGGGCGTGACGGGCGGCAAGACTGAACTCGGTGCATCTGGTACTTACAAGGTCAATCCAAAAATCACCGTGACGGGTGAGACCCTGAGTTCAAAAGACATCATTGCGGGCAGCTTGAATGAGCAAGGCTCTCTAGGCGTGGACCTGAAAGCAACCGATCGCCTCACGATAGGCGCGGGTGTTCGTCGCGTCACTCAAAATTCCATCAGTCTGACCCAAACGACCGCAACAAACTGCGCCAACATTGCAGGCACCACTACTGTGCCGGGTGCTATCGCAGGTTACAACACTGGCTACGGCATCAGCCAGACGGGTAATCAGTCGATTGATCCGGCAACCGGTTTGCCAATTGTGTGCAACACGGCTATCAATCCGGGCGCTGCGGTTGCGCCTCCTGGTCTCGACAGAACTTCGACATTTGTGCGCGCTGCGTACAAGGTAACCAACTCTTTAACAGTCGATGGCGAGCTTCAGGATGTGACGGGTACCGACCCCACCAGTCTTTATCGTTTGGGTGCGCGATGGGCTGCGACTGACAGGTTGAACTTGTCGGCTGAAACTCAGCGCTCATTCAACGACAACGGTTCAGGCCTTTATCGTCTGGGTGCCGACTGGCGCGTCGCAGACAAAACCCGCCTTTACAGTCGCTTTGAAAAATCGACTCAATACAGCGGTGCGTATGGTCTCGGCGTTGGCCCTATCAGCAGCGCCTTCACCATGGGTATTGACACGCAATACATGCAGGATGGCTCGCTCTACAGTGAGTACCGTCTGCGCGATTCTGCGTCGGGCATAGAAGTGCAGCGTGCATTGGGCCTGCGTAATGGCTGGCGTCTGGCAGAGGGCATCCGCATGACGACCAATGTGGAACGCCTGGCCAGCACCAGTGGCAACACCAGCGCTGCAGGCGTTGGCCTGGAGTACACGGCCAGCCCCATCTGGAAGTCATCCGGGCGCGTGGAATGGCGTGAGGATGCCAACAACACCAACTGGCTGCTGACGCTGGGCGTGGCACGCAAGCTTGACAGCGACTGGACTTTGATTGCCCGTGAGTACGCCAATATCGTCAGTCCGCGTACCGCCCTGGGGGCCAACAAATTACAGAGCCGTTTCCAGACCGGTTTTGCCTATCGCCCGGTAGACAACAATAAGTTTGATGCGCTGGGCCTTTACGAGCGTAAAAATAACCGCGACTCCAGTCCCGGAACGCAAATCAACAGCACTACTGACATCATCAGTGTCAGGGGTAACTACCACCCCAGCCGCGTGTGGTGGTTGTCGGGCCGCTATGCCTACAAGAATGTCAATGAGTTGCTGCTTGGCACCGTCAATGACAGTTACCGGGCCCAATTGCTCGGTGGTCGGGTCACTTACGATGTCACCAACAAATGGTCTGTGGGCGGTATCTTCTCGGTATTGCAGGGCTCGGGTGGTGACAAGCAATACGCATACGGTGTAGAAGTGGGCTACATCGTCATGGACAACCTGTATGCAACCCTGGGCTACAACTGGCGTGGTTTTGCATCGTCAGGCACGGCCGCAGGACTGACGGGTAATGACTACACCAACCGTGGCTGGGTGCTAGGCCTGCGTTACAAGTTTGACGAAGACCTGTTTAAAAAGAATGAACCTACAGTCAATAAAACGATTGATCCCAACGTGATGAAACCTTAAACCTAAACATGACCGTGATTAGGATCGCTATGAACAGTTTTACCAACACCTACAAGAACGTCCTTGTTCTTATGCTTTGCCTACTGGCTCTGTCAGGCTGTGGCTCTACCGCACCCAAAAGCGAGGCACCTGGCCCGGCAGCCCAAGCCACGGGTCTGAACCCGCAGCAGGCACGCATCAGTGACGAGCGCATTCTGTCAGACCGCCGCACAATCGATGCCATACAGCAGCGCCTGCGCAAGCTCAATGAAGCAGGCATACCGCAAAACAGTTACCCTCTGGCTAAAGCGCAGTGCTGGCTTGACACGGCTAAATCACAGTACCACGAGAACGACCGTACTGGCTATATCGAAGAGTCATTGACTGAAGCCGTCAAAATCGCACAGGCACTCGAAGCCGATAAATCGGCCAAAGCTGGCTACGACACGCCGATGGTGGCGCGCAGTACCCTGCTGCGCAATGATTTGTGGGCGCAGCTCAGCACCTACAAAACACAGTCTGCCACCTTGGTATGCAATGCCAAAACAGTAGCTTGCGCTGAAGTGCGACTGGTGCGTGCAGGCCACGCCAATCAGCAAACCGGCTGGCGCCAGGCTACGCCCTACATTCAAATGGTGGAAGACGCTCTGCGCCAAGCCAAGATTGAAGCCGACAGCTGTGTGAAGCCAACGCAACTCGCTGCCAATGCTGCCGTTGTTGGTGCACCAGTTGTGGCCGGCGTTGCGGCACCTGTTGCTGCCATGAGTAAAGAAACCTACGTCTTGTTGACGGACACCCTTTTCAAGTTTGACAAATCGGGCAGTGAAGACATGATTCCCGGCGGCTTGCAGCGCCTGGCAGATGTAGCGCAGCGGCTCAAGGCCTACAAGTCGATTCAAACGCTGACCGTGTTTGGTTATACCGACCGCCTGGGCGCGGACGATTACAACGACAAGTTGTCTGAAGCGCGTGCAAAAACGGTGCAGGCTTACCTGGAATCCCTGGGTGTCAAGTCCGCCGCATCGGTGGCCCAGGGCAAAGGCAAGCGCGATCCCGTCAGCAAGGATTGCAGTACCAGTGCAAGCCGCGAGCAACAAATTGTTTGCCTGCAACCTGACAGGCGCGTAACGATTGAAGTCACAGGCGTAGCACGTTAAGCAACTAAATTGCTACTAAAATAGTAGCTGCTTGTGCCCGAATTTATTGGGCTGCAGCCATTTTTAGCACCTAAAAAAGGCTTCTCAGGTGCCAAAAACAGCTTTTGAAGCGTCAATCTGGCAACACAGCAGTCACTTCAATTTCAATACGGGCACGTTCTTCTACCAGCCCCGACACCTCCACACACGTCATTGCCGGGAAGTTCTTGCCCATGACTTCGCGGTAAACCCCACCCAGCTCTTTGAGCCGCGCTGCATATTCGACCCGGTCTGCGACGTACCAGGTCATGCGCACCATGTGTTCAGGGCCAGCTCCACCGGCCTTGAGCACGGCAGCAATATTGATTAGCGCCTGGCGTGTTTGGGCAATGAAGTCGTCGCTTTCAAACTGCTGGGCAGCATTCCAGCCAATTTGGCCGCCCACAAAAATCAGCGCACCGCGCGCCATGATGCCGTTGGCGTAGCCTTTGGGTTCTGCCCAGTCAGGGGGTTGGAGTTTTTTCATGCTGTGGGTTGCCCTGCTGGTGGATGCGCGCTGCGTAATTTGAAGCGTTGCAGCTTGCCGGTTTCGGTTCGCGGCAGCTTGTCTACAAACTCGATTTGACGCGGGTATTTGAACGGGGCCAGCATCGCCTTGACGTGGTCTTGCAGTACCTTCACGCTGGCTTCATTGCCCTCATGGCCAGGCTTTAAAACGACAAAGGCCTTGACGATCATGCCGCGCTCAACGTCTGGCAGGCCAATCACACCACACTCCGCTACCGCCGGGTGCTGCATCAACGCATCTTCCACCTCCGGCCCGCCGACGTTGTAGCCCGAGGTGATGATCATGTCGTCATCACGCGCCTGGTAAAAAAAGTAGCCGTCTGCGTCCTGTGTAAATGCATCGCCAGGGTAGTTCCAGCCATTTTTGACATAGTTGGTTTGCCGTGCATCGTCCAGATATTTGCAGCCGGTTGGGCCTTTTACTGCCAGCTTGCCCACCGCACCCAGCGGTACTTCATGGCCTTGCGCATCCACCACCTTGGCGATGTAGCCCGGTACCACCTTGCCGATTGCACCACGCCGCACATCACCTGGCTTGCTTGAAATAAAAATATGAAACATTTCGGTCGCGCCAATACCATCGAGCATCTCAATGCCCGTGGCTTCTTTCCAGAGCTGACGGGTAGCGTCAGGCAAAGCCTCGCCTGCACTCACACAGATACGCAGGGAAGGCATACCATGCTGTTTGGCAAACGGTGCCATCTGCCGGTAAAAAGTCGGTGCGGTGTAGCAAATGGTGGCGCGCGCTTCATTGATCAGCTTGACCATCGCCTCCGGCGTATAGGCTATCGACGGAAAGTAAACCGCTGCACCTGCCCGCATCGGGAACAACAGCAAGCCACCCAGGCCAAAAGTAAAAGCCAGTGGCGGCGAGCCCATCACGATGTCGTCTGTAGTGGCCTGAAGGATGTGACGCGGCCAGGCTTCGCAAGCGGCCAGCACGTCCCGGTGGGTGTGCACTACGGCCTTTGGTTTGCCCGTGGTGCCAGAGGTAAAGGCCATCAGGGCGACATCGTCACTGGCTGTCAGGCAGGGCTTGAAGTTGCCATCTTTTTGTGCAGCCAACACAGCTAGCGCGCCCGCGTGGTTCATCAAGTTAAATGGCACGATGGTCGTCAGCGTTTTTGTCTGCGCTTTGGCCAGATGCAGCTCGTCAAGCAAAGTGGCGTCGCACAAAGCCAGTGTTACTTGCGCTTTTTCAATCACCTCGCTCAACTCTTTGGCTCTCAAGAGCGGCATGGTGGCTACCGCAATCAGCCCGGCTTTGACCACGCCCAGCCACGCCAATGCCATGCCGATAGAGTTGCCGCCGCGCAGCAGCACACGGTTGCCTGGCACCAGGCCATAGTTTTCGGTGAGCACTTGGGCAATGCGGTTGATGCGTTCGCTGGCGTCTAGATAGCTTAGGGCAATCTTGTCAGAGCATAAAAAAACCTTGTCCATCAAACCGCGCGCTTCTATCTGGCCTAGCAACACATCTACCAGGTTGGCCTGCGGTGCAATCTGCAATTCAGGCAGGTCATAACGCATCTCCGCGCACTGCTCGCGCAGCGGCAAGCGGTCGTGAACAAAACGATCTGTCTGCGCGGAGTTGGGCAGAATCATGATTTCAACAACGCCTTTCCTATGATGAGTTGCTGCACTTCGGTGGCGCCTTCATAAATACGCAGCGACCGAATGTCGCGGTACAGGCTTTCAACTTTTGTGCCAACCTTCACGCCCAGCCCGCCGTGCATTTGTAATGCCATGTCGATCACGCGCTGCGCGTTTTCAGTGGCGGTCATTTTGGCCATGGCTGCCTCGGAAGTAACTCTTGCTGTGTTGCCTGTTCGCTCACCCTCATCGCGCAGCCACGCCGCGCGGTAGGTTAGCAACGCTGCTGCATCCACCAGCGCGGCCATTTCGCCCAGCTTGGCTTGTGTGAGTTGAAAGTCAGCCAGCTTGCCGCCAAACATGGAACGCTGTTTTGAATAGCTCACCGCCTCTCCAAGAGCCCGCCGCGCCATGCCCAGCGCAGCTGCAGCCACAGAGGCACGAAAAATATCCAGCGTTTGCATGGCCAGCTTGAAGCCGTCGTTCAGCGTACCCAGCTGGCTGGCATTCGCAACAACGCAGTTTTTAAACTCAAGCGTGGCCAGCGGGTGTGGTGCCATCACGGCAATGTGCGCGCTGGTGTCCAGGCCTGGCGTGTCAGCATCCACAATAAAAGGCGTGATGCCGCGCGTTCCCGCATCCACATCGGTTTTTACAAATGTCACATAAAAGTCTGCAATACCGCCGTTGCTGATCCAGGTTTTACTGCCGTTGATGGCCCAGCCTTTGCTGTTTTTCGCAGCGCTGGTCGTCATCGCGCCAGCGTCTGAGCCTGCATCCGCCTCGCTCAGCGCAAAAGCCGCAATCTTTTTGCCACTGGCCACATGCGGCAAATAGGCAGCAAGTTGAGCCGGTGTGCCTGCCAGTGTGATCGCGCCGCTACCTAGTCCTTGCATGGCAAACGCAAAGTCAGCCAGCGGCGAATGAAAAGCCAGCGTTTCGCGCAAGATAACCAATGCACGCGAATCAAGCCTGGGCAACGCGCCGCCAAACTCGGCAGGTACGCAGTAGCGCAACCAGCCTGCATCACCCAGCCGCTGCACCCATTGCCGGCAAGCGGCGCGGTCATCGGTTTCATCGACCTGCTGCGTTTCTGCCCAGTCAACCAGGCCTGCACCAAGCGTGCGATGCACGTCGTCAAAAAAAGGCAGCGCCAAATGCTGTGTGTTGGGAGACATTCAATTACCCTCAAACACAGGGCTTTGCTTCGCAGAAAAAGCCTCATAAGCCCGCGTAAAGTCTTGCGTCTGCATGCAAATCGCCTGGGCCTGCGCTTCAGCTTCAATCGCCTGGTCCAGCGTCATGGCCCATTCCTGGTGCAGCATGGTCTTGGTCATGCTGTGTGCAAAGGTTGGTCCGCTGGCCAGGCTTTGCGCCAGCTTTTGGGCGTGCGGTAACAGGTCTTGCGGCTCCAGCAGGGCGTTGAAAAATCCCCATTGCAAGCCTTCCTGCGCGCTCATGGCACGGCCGGTAAAGAGCAGCTCGGAGGCACGCCCTTGGCCAATCAAGCGTGGCAGCAACGCACAGGCACCCATGTCAGCCCCGGCCAGCCCCACGCGCGTGAATAAAAACGCAGTTTTGGCCTGCGCCGTGCCAAACCGCATATCCGCTGCCAGCGCCATCATGGCCCCGGCACCCGCGCAGATGCCGTCAATGGCCGCAATGATGGGCTGCGGGCAAAGCCGCATGGCCTTGATGAGATCACCCGTCATGCGGGTGAATTCCAGCATTTCGGGCATGCTCATTTTGGTTAGTGGCCCAATGATTTCGTGTACGTCGCCACCCGAACAAAAATTACCACCTGCGCCCGTCAGCACCACGGCTTTCACGTCGGTGGCGTGGTTGAGTGCTAAAAACAGGTTGCGCAGCTCGTTGTACGAGTCAAACGTCAGCGGGTTTTTTCGTTCCGGCCGATTCAGGGTGAGTGTCGCTACACCGTCTGCGTAAGCATACGAAAAGTGTGCCGCCTGGTAGCCGGCCATCGCATCAAATTGCGGGTGCATCGGGTTGTTTTGGCTGATGTAGTGTTTCATATTGTCTCGACCTGCGTCGCGTTGTGGTGTTCTTTGACTTTGCCCAGCAGCCGGTAAAACGACTCAACTTCACGCGGCGACAGGGACTCGAAAGCCGACACAATCCACGCTTCATGCTGGCGCGCCATGTCATGGAAGATTTTGCGTCCTGACGCTGTGAGCTTGATGCGGTAGGCGCGGCGGTCGCCATCAACCTCCATGCGTTCAACCAGGCCTTCCAGCACGAGCTGGTCGGTGATGCCGGTCACGTTGCCGCCTGTCACCATCATGCGGCGTGACAGCTCATTCATCTTCAAGCCGTCGGGGTTGCGCTCCAGCTGGGCCATCAAGTCAAAGCGCGGCAGCGTGGTGTCAAACTGCTCGCGCAAGTGGCTGCGCACCTGCTTTTCGACCAGTTGGGTACAGGTCAGCATGCGTAGCCATAACCGAAGCGCTTCGGGGTGTTCGCTGTGGCCTCGTGCTTCCATGTCCATGTGGATTGCCTTTTTTATTTACTATGTTTTTAATAGCTGCTTGCGCCCGAATCTATTGGGCTACAGCCTCTTTTTGTTTGCTAATTTCACGGTATAGCTGGTCCCGGCCACTCAAATATGGCTTGGGCCAGCTCACATGGCGGCTTTGCAGCTTGGCCGCTTCATGCAGCGTCCAGGCGGGGTCAGCCAGGTGCGGGCGGGCAATGGCGCACAGGTCAGCACGGCCCGCCGCAATGATGCTGTTGACCTGATCGCTCTCAGAAATAGCACCGACTGCCATGGTTTGTATGCCCACTTCATTGCGAATGCGGTCGGCAAACGGCGTCTGGTACATGCGGCCATACACCGGCTTGGCGGCGCGTGTGGTCTGGCCAGAAGACACATCCATCAAATCGCAGCCTGCGGCTTTGAACAACTGGGCAATCGTTACTGCGTCATCATCGGTGTTGCCGCCTGGCGCCCAGTCATGCGCCGAGATGCGCACGCTCATCGGCAGATGCGCAGGCCACACCGCGCGCATGGCGCTGAACACTTCCAGCGGGTAGCGGCATCGGTTTTCCAGGCTGCCACCGTACTCGTCTGTGCGATGGTTGGTCAGTGGCGTGATAAAACTTGATAGCAAATAGCCGTGCGCGCAATGCAGTTCCAGCCAGTCAAAACCTGCGTGTATAGCGTAGCGGGTGGATTGCACAAATTCAGCCGTCACTCTGTCCATGTCGGCGCGTGTCATGGCAGTGGGCACCTGATTGGTCGGGCCAAAGGCCACAGCACTGGCGGCGATAACTGGCCAGTTACCAGTAGGCAGCGGCTCATCGGTTTGCTCCCAACCGACTTGGGTTGAGCCTTTCGGGCCGCTGTGGCCAAGCTGCAAGCCTATCTTGGCACCGTTGCCTGACGTGTGGGCAAAATCAACGATGCGTTTAAGCGCCAGCATCTGCGCTTCGTTGTACAAGCCGGGGCAACCAGGTGTGATGCGTCCTTCGGGGCAGGGCGATGTCATTTCAACGAACACCAGAGCCGCGCCCCCCAACGCACGCGCACCCAAGTGCACCAGGTGAAAGTCTTGCACCACGCCGTCGATGGCGCTGTAGGTGGCCATGGGGGAAACCACCACGCGATTTTTTAAAGTGATATCTCTGACCTTCAGCGGCAGCAACATAGGAGCCGGTGCAGTTTTGCCAGACGTGGACTTCGCCAGCCACTGCTCATAACCTGCCAGCCAATCAGCATCACGCACGCGCAGGTTTTCATGGCTGATGCGCTGCGAGCGCGTCATCATGGAATAAAAAAACTGCTCGGCCTCCATGCCGCTGTAACGTTCAACGTTTTCAAACCACTCGGTAGAGTTGCGCGCTGCGTTCTGGATTTTCAGCACTTCGACTGAACGCACCGCTTCGTAGGCTTGCAGTGCTTCGTCAGCATCAGGCGTCTTGGCAAAACAGCGTGCTAGCTCAATCGCATCCTCCAAAGCCAGCTTGGTGCCGCTACCAATCGAGAAATGCGCGGTGTGCGCCGCATCACCCATCAACACAATCGGTATTTGTTTGCCACCGACAGATGCATGGTGCACCCAGCGCTCACATACCACACGCGGAAAGCGTATCCATATTGCCGAGCCGCGTACATGGGTGGCGTTGTTCATCAGCGGGTTGCCGTCCAGATATTTGGCAAACAGGCGCTCGCAAAAAGCAATGCCGTCCTCCTGGCTCATCTGGTCGAGTCCGTGGGCTTTCCACACCGCCTCGGGTGTCTCGACGATAAAAGTGGATGTATCGGCATCAAACTTGTAGGCATGCACCGCAAACCAGCCATGCTCGGTTTGCTCAAAGGCAAAAGTAAAAGCGTCGAAGGTTTTTTTCGTGCCCAGCCATACAAAACGGCAGGCGCGCAGCTCAACATCAGGCTTGAAGGTCTCGGCATAACGCGTACGTACGCGGCTGTTCAGTCCGTCGCAGGCAATCATCAGGTCAGCGTTGTATTGCGCGGCTAAGGCTTGGTCGTCTTGCACATCGACTTCAAATACCAGGTCAACACCCAGCGCAATGCAGCGCTCCTGCAAAATATTCAGCAGTTTTTTACGCCCAATGCCACAAAAACCATGGCCACCCGAGCGCACACTGCGGCCTTTGAAAAACATCTCCACATCGTCCCAGTGATTGAAGGCATCGCCAATCAACTGCGCGCTCACCGGGTCGGCCTTGCGCAAGTTACCAAGCGTCTGATCAGACAGCACCACGCCCCAGCCAAAGGTGTCAAAGGGGCGATTGCGTTCGACCACCGTCACCACATGGGCAGGGTCTTGCAGCTTCATCAGCAAAGCGAAATACAAACCAGCAGGGCCACCGCCCAGACAAAGAATGCGCATGAAAAAGTTGCTCCGTGAGTTGACTGTTAAATGGATTGAGCCTTAATTGTTTAGGTTTAAAGTAAATTCGTCAAGCGGTTTTTTGTTGGCGCTAAGCGCCAGATCAAGGTGACTGAAAGCTGCCAGCCCGGTAAGTCAGTACTAACGTATCCCGATAGCCCTTTTCCCCGTCAGCATGGTCAGGAAATATTGGCGTCGTTTCATGAATCACCCGCGCATCGTCCAGCAGCAGTGCAGCCAGTGGCTCACGCATCACAAAGCGCACCCCCTGCGGGCCGTTCGCATCGAAAACCCGAGTTTCACCGCCCTTCACACCGCACCTGGCCACCAGCAGCACCACGACAAAGTTCACACCGTCGCGGTGCGCACCCTCCGGCGTCGGGCGGCCTACACCGCCAGCGGTGTCAATGCGGAACTGATGCGCTTCCACAAACCACTTGCCGGTGGCTTGCACCTGTGCAAACAGCCTGCCAAAGCCAGCCAGCAAATCAGTCCAGGCGCTGGCCTCTGCCACGCCGGGTTCTACCGGGTCAAACCAGCGCTCAAACCCGCCATGCAGCGCGTTGTAGTCCGTCGGCTGCCAATGCGCCCGGTGCGGCGTTTGTGTCAAGGTATGGGTAGCCACATCCTGCACAAAGCAGGCGTGTCGCCGCTGCCGGTAACTGCCGCCATCTTTCAGGTGCGCATCTGGCGGCAGGTTGTGCCATGCCGGAGCCAATGCGCCCCAGCGCTGCGCCCAGTCGGTGGATAGTTTGAGTGTGGCTGTCAGGTCAGTGGGGGCCAGCAGGCTCAAGCCGTCCTGACTCAGGGATTGGGCGGCGGGTTTTTGAACGGTGGCGATGTTGAACATGGCTGTATTTTGCTTGAGGCCGAGTGCGTTTCGCGCAGATAGCTGTTTTTGCATTGTTGCAACCTAAATCCAGCTTCTCGCCTACAAGGCCAACCACGAAAACCCTTCATAATGAAAGTGTTAACTCATCAATACCGTTTCCCCTAAAGCTGTGAAGAGAACCCACCATGCTCTACAAATTCAAATCCAAAAACGCGGGTGATGTGATCATGCTGGAACCCAATGGCCGCAAGGTGCTGGAGGTGATTGGCAAAGATGCGGGGCCGACTGGCATCATCCTGGCAAGTCAAATGCCAGCCGCGATCAAGGCGCTACAGGACGCGATTACGCTGGAAGAATCACATGATGAAAATCATGCTGAAAACGTTGTCCCCGGTGATTCACCGGGTCTGCGCCAGCGAGCCATGCCCTTCATCGACATGCTGCAACGCAATCACAAAGCCGGCACTGACGTCGTCTGGGGCGTCTAATTCCATTTCCAGATCATTCGTGAACGCGAAGGCGAGGCGACGACAGTACAAGCGTACGGCTAGCGAAGCCGACAAAGTGCGCGGATGATCTGGGAATGGAATACGCCCTAATCAACCTTCGCCCCCGACACCTTCACCACCTGCGCCCACTTGATGTGCTCGGCATTGATGAAGGCGTTGAATTGATCAGGTGTGTTGCCGCCGGGTATAGCGCCTTGGCTCAATAGCTTTTCCTTTACCGCCGCCGTGCTGAGCGCTTTGCTGGTTTCTTGCTGAACGCGGTTGACGATGTCTGCTGGCGTGCCCACGGGGGCGAGCAGGCCAAACCAGGAACTGGCATCAAAGCCCTTGAGGTTTGCCGCCTCCTCAATCGTGGGCAGCTCGGGTGTGGCTGCCGAGCGTTGGGCACTCGTCACTGCAAAGGCCTTGAGCTTGCCCGCCTTGATTTGTGGCAAAGCCGATGGCAGGTTGTCAAACATCACATCCACACTACCGCCTATCAAATCAAGCAGCGCAGGGCCAGAACCGCGGTACGGAATATGCGTCATGAAAATACCAGTGCGCGACTTGAACAGCTCGCCTGCCAAATGTATCGATGTGCCGTTACCGCTTGATGCCATGCTGAGCTTGCCGGGGTTGGCTTTGGCGTATTTGATGAAGTCTGGCACCGTGTTGATGCCAAGGGATTTTGCCTTGTCGGTATTCATCACCATGACGTTGGGTACACCTGCCACCAGCGTGATGGGCGCAAAATCTTTTTGCGAGTCAAACGGCATCTTGGCGTATAGCGCTTTGTTGATGCCGTGCGTGCCTACTGTACCCATCAAAATCGTATACCCATCTGGCGGCGACTTGGCCACCAGGTCTGCACCAATGTTGCCACCAGCACCTGCACGGTTTTCAACAATGAATGGCTGACCAAAGGCTTTGGACAATTCAGGCGCCATGGCCCGCGCCAAAATATCTGTGGTGCCACCCGCCGCAAAGGGCACGATGATGCGCACCGGCTTGTTGGGCCAGGCGGTTTGTGCCAGGCTGCCAGATGCTACTAAAAAAGTAGCTGCTAGCGCCCATATTGATTGGGCTAAAAGCCGTTTTGAGAGTAAAAGCGAGTGCATTTTTGGCCTTTCACGGGTTCAATCGGGGTAAATCAAGACAAATCAACACGTCTACGGCTTGCTGGCAAGTCCAGCCTGCTTGAATGCCCAATGCTGTTGCACAGGCGTTGGTGTGGTTGATCAGTCCACCTGACAGCGTGCTGCTAGCTTCGCCAATCCGCGCACTGTGGTGGGCGACTGTACAGGCTGCCAAATTGTTGGCTTGCAATAAATCAAGCGCTGCTAATCCAGCGTTGTTCAAACCACCACCCGCATCGTTAAATACACTGAGCAAAGGGCGCGCTGCCAGGGCATAGCGTGCAGAACTGATACCGCCATGTGAGCCACTGACGGCAATGCAGCTTTCATCATGGACCCCTAGCTCGGTGATGGAATCAACCAGCTTGAGTGCGCGCATGGTCTGCTTTGGTTAGTCCGCGTACACCCCAGCTGCCTTGATGATGGGGCTCCACTTGGCGATCTCGGCGACGACAAACTTCTTGTGCTCGGCGGGCTCGCTGCGCTTGTCAGTCACCACTACAGCGCCCAGGCCTTCTTGCTTTTTGATGAAATCCGGGTCTTTCAAGGCAACCTTCAAAGCGCCATTGAGCTTGGCCAGTACATCAGCGGGCGTGCCCTTGGGTGCGTACAGGCCGTGCCATACGGTGACTTCAAAATTCTTCAAGCCACTGGCGGCCAGCGTGGGTACGTCTTTGAGTACAGCGGTCGTCAGAGGTTTGGCCGTCGTCACGCCGTACACCTTGACTTTTTTGGCCTCAATCTGGCTGGTGGTGTTGGTGGTCTGGTCACACATCAGGTCGATCTGGCCACCAATCAGGTCAGTCATGGCCGGGGCTGTGCCTTTGTAGGGCACGGTGGTCATGTCCACTTGAATGGCGTTTTGAAACAGCAGGCCGCACAGGTGCGATGCTGAGCCAATGCCTGCATTGCCCAAGTTAACCTTGTTTTTGTTTGCCGCAATCCAGGCACCCAATTCTTTGTAGTTGGTCGCAGCCATGCTGGGCTTGGCAATCAAAGTCATGGGCACTTCATTGATCAGACCCAGGTATTCAAAATCGCTTTCCACCTTGAAGGGAATGTTGCGCACCAGTGTTGGCATGGTGGCCATGCCGATGTGATGCACCAGCAGCGTGTAACCGTCAGGCGCGGCCTTGGCGGTTTTGTTGGCGCCAATCGAGCCACCTGCGCCCGCAGCGCTGTCAATCACGATGCTGACGCCGCCCAGCGGTTTGCGCATGGCTTCAGCCAGATCACGTGCGACGCGGTCCGTCGGGCCACCAGCAGCGAAAGGCACGACGATGGTGATGACCTTGTCTTTGGCCGGGAAGTCTGCGGCGTGTACGGAGCCAAGCATGCCGCAAACAGCCAATGCTGCGCCAGCGATGGCGGTTGATTTTTTGAAAAATGAGTTCATTAAAGTGTCTCCAGAGATAACAAAGCTAGAAAGTTTCGCATGGCTAACTTTAGCGTTGCGCCGCCATTCGTAAACCTCGGAAAACACTTACAAAGTAGCCCTACAAAACCCGATTTTTAGAAGGGTTACTTGTAACTCCGCGCATCTTCGATGACCTTGCCGTCATTGGGCAGGCTGCCGGGTGCCAGCAGTTCCACGGTACCGCGCAGTTTGGTCACGTCGCGAATGGCTTCACTGATTCGCTGGTCCAGTCCCGCATGGGACGAGGCCGCTTCAACCTGAAAGTGCATGCTGTCATTGGCCATTTCACCGCTAACAACCAGGCGCGCCTTGAGCACTTCCGGGAAACGCCGGGCAATCGTTGCCACTTGTCCGGGGTGTACAAACATACCCCTGATTTTGACGGTTTGGTCGGCACGGCCCATCCAGCCTTTGATACGGCTGTTGGTGCGGCCTGTGGGGCAAGGTCCTGGCAGCACCGCAGACAAATCGCCCGTGCCAAAGCGTATCAAGGGGTAGTCTGGGTTTAGTGTGGTGACTACCAACTCACCGACTTCACCTTCGCCCACCGGGTCACCTGTACCGGGTCGAACAATTTCAACAATCACGCCTTCGTCAATCACCAGACCTTCACGCGCTTCAGTTTCGTAAGCAATCAAGCCCAAATCAGCGGTGGCGTAGCTTTGGTAAATCGCCATGCCGCGCGTTGTAAACCAGTCACGCAGGCTGGGCGGAAAGGCTTCGCCTCCTACAAGGCCTTTACGCATGCTGGATATATCGCAGCCCATCTCCTCTGCCTTCTCGACCAGAATACGCAAGAAGCTGGGCGTACCCACGTAGCCGTTGGGCCGAAGCGCGGCAATCGCTTCAAGCTGCTGGTCGGTTTGGCCAATGCCTGCGGGGAACACCGTGCATCCCACCGCATGCAAACCCGATTCCATGATGAAAGCGCCTGGTGTCATGTGGTAGCTGAACGAGTTATGTGCCAGGTCACCCGCGCGAAAGCCTGCCGCATACATGGCCCTGCCTGCGCGCCAGTAATTTTCGGCTGTGCCTTCGGGTTCGTAGATAGGCCCAGGCGAAGAAAACAGGCGCGGCATGTTGGGCCCGCGCAGCAAACTGCTAAAGCCACCAAAGATATCTGTTGGTTTTCCCGCTTTTTGCAATTCCAGCAGCTCGCTTTTACGCGTGACTGGCAAACGCGCTAGCGCTTGGCGCGTGTTGATGCTGCTGGCATCCACGCCATCGAAGAGCTTGGCAAATGCGGCTGTATTTTTTTGCGCGTTCGCAATTTGCTGCGGTAATGCGAGCATCAAGGCCTGTTCCCGGGCTTCTGGCGTACGCGTTTCCAACGCATCAAAAAAAGGTGTCATGACTTCTTTCATGGCTGATCAAGCCAGCCAGCGCTTGCGGCGCTTGTAGCTTTTGACGTCTTTGAAGCTCTTGCGTTCGCCACCGCCGACACCCAGGTAAAACTCTTTGACATCTTCGTTGCTGGCCAGCTCGCTTGCCGCGCCATCCATCACGACGCGGCCGCTTTCCATGATGTAGCCATAGTCAGAATATTTCAGGGCCATGTTGGTGTTCTGTTCGGCCAGCAAAAAAGTGACCTTCTCGCGCTGGTTCAGGTCTTTCACAATCTCAAAAACTTCTTCCACAATCTGCGGTGCCAGGCCCATCGACGGCTCATCCAGCAGCACCATGGTGGGGCTGGCCATCAATGCCCGGCCAATCGCGCACATTTGCTGCTCACCACCTGATGTATAGGCGGCTTGCGAGGTACGGCGGGTTTTCAGGCGCGGGAAGTAGGCGTAGACCTTGTCCAGATTGGCTGCAATCTCGGCCTTGCTCTTTCGGGTGTAGGCACCAGTGAGCAAGTTTTCTTCAATCGTCAGATGGGCAAAGCAGTGCCTGCCCTCCATCACCTGCACCACGCCACGCTGCACCAGATCAGCCGGTGAGAGATTTTCAATGCGCTCACCTCGCAGCTCAATAGAGCCTTTCGTGACAGCGCCACGCTCACCTTGGAGCAGGTTGGAGATGGCCCGCAGCGTCGTGGTTTTACCCGCACCGTTGCCACCCAAAATAGCCACGATTTTTCCTTCGGGCACATTCAGGGACACACCCTTGAGCACCAGAATCACGTGGTTGTAAATGACCTCAATGCCGTTGACGTTGAGTACGATGGGAGTGGGTTGCGTCATAGCTTCAATCGTTGGCTACTTTACTAATTCAAGAACGCTGCGGCCCCGACATGCAAGCAGGGGCCGCGGAGCTGGCTTTGCCAGGCCGCTAGCGCCGCCCCCTGCAAGGGGGGAGGACGCAGCGACACGAAGTGCGCAAGACCACGGGGGTGTTCAACATTCAAGACTGGCAATCAGCCGCAGTGCGGCGTGTCAGCTTCTTGTCGGCCAGGTACTTGTCAGCACCTGCCTTGACCATGGGCTTGATGATTTGCTCGTCAGCCGCGATGAAGTCGGATGAAAACTCCCATTTGCTGCCGCTCCAGGTTTGTACCCGCGCTGCGGTCGAGCCCATATGGTCAGAGCATGAAGTTGACAGTGGCCGCATCACGCCTGTAAAGCCGAGTGCGTCCAGGCGCTTTTGGTCAAGTGCCAGGTTTTCCAGACCCCAGCGAACCTGCTCACCAGTCATGACTTTGCCCTTGCCAAAACGCTCCTGCGCCCGGCGAACTGCCTCAATGCTCAGCATCTGAATGATCACGCCGCGTGTGTACAGCACCTGGCCGACTTCGTCTTTTGGGCCCGTGCCCTGACCTTTGTCATGTACGTACTTCAGAATGTCCTGTACGACCTTGGGCTGTTGGCCCGAGGGGTTGAGTGCCAGCGCGTTGTAGCCCTTGGCGCCTTCGCCCACATCCTTGACATCCGGTTCGGCACCGGCCCACCATACGCCGTACATCTTGTCGCGTGGGTAGCCTGTGGCCTGCGCTTCTTTCAGTGCGGTGGAGTTCATCACACCCCAGCCCCACAGCAACACGTAGTCAGGCTTGCTTTGACGCACTTGCAGCCAGGCTGATTTTTGCTCGACGCCGGGTGCCGTAACCGGAATCAACTGCAGATCAAACCCATGCATCCTCGCCCGCTCTTGCAGCAATGCAATAGGCTCTTTGCCAAATGGAGAATCGTGATACACCAGCGCAATTTTCTTGCCCTTGAGTTTGTCCAGACCGCCTTCTTTTTTGCCAATGTGCTGCACCAGAATGTCAGCACCTGTCCAATAGCTGCCCATCAGCGGAAAGTTCCACTTGAAAGCCTGGCCGTCCTGCGCCACGGACAGGCCATAGCCCAGTGTGATCAGCGCCACTTTGTCGGTCGGTACTTTTTCGGTCAAGGCGAAGGTGATGCCGGTAGCTTGCGGGTCAAACAAGGCAACGCCAGGCCGGCTTTTCAGGCGCTCGTAGCACTCTACGCCGCGGTCCGTGGCGTAGCCGGTTTCGCATTCTTCAAAAGTCAGTTTGACACCGTTAACACCGCCATCACGGGCGTTGATCATCTTGATGTAATCCTGCTTGCCATTGGCCCATGGCACACCATTGGGCGCGTAAGGGCCGGTACGGTAAGACAACAAGGGAAAGAATTGTTCTTTCGCCTGCGCGAATGCGCTGGTCGTCACGATGGACGATGCGCCAGCAACTATTGCAGCTGCTGCCAAAATCAAATGACGAATCTTCATACCTGTCTCCTGAAAATTAAAAACAAAACACCTGAAAAAACCAACCTCTACAACCAGAATCTGAGTAAACGATAAATGACCTAAAAACACACGGGTAGTTGTGCTTAGTGCGGGAACGGCCACAAGCGCAACTTCTGTTTGGCGACCGACCACAATTTGGCCAGACCATGCGGCTCCACAATCAAAAACCAGACAATCAGGCCACCAAAAATCATCAGCTCGGCGTGTGAAATCCCGGCCGTCGAAATCTCGACACCGAACAATCGGGCAACAGCGGGCAGCAACTGGCTAAGTGCGATGGGCAGCAGTGTGATGAACGCCGCACCCAGGAAGCCACCCAGAATGGACCCCAGGCCACCAATAATCACCATAAAAAGAAGACGAAACGAAATATCGACTGAAAACGCGGCAGGCTCCCAGGCGCCCAGGTACACAAAGCCCCACAGCGCACCGGCTACGCCAATGATGAACGAGCTGACCGCAAACGCGCTGAGCTTGGCATACATTGGGCGTATGCCAATGACTGCAGCGGCCACATCCATGTCGCGGATGGCCATCCACTCACGGCCTATCGCACCGCGCACCAGGTTTTTGGCCAGCAGGGCAATGACCACCAAAATGACCAGACACAGCCAGTACTTGGCCTGCGCAGACTCGACGGGCAAACCAAGGACCTGTAAATTATTGACCGACACCGACCCTGATGATGAGTCGTTGGTGAACCATTTGATGCGCAAAAACATCCAGTCGCTGAAAAACTGGGCTGCCAGCGTGGCCACGGCCAGATACAAGCCTTTGACCCGCAAGCTTGGCAAGCCAAACAAAATACCAAAAAAAGTAGCGCAAAGCCCACCCAGAATCAGCGCAGGAATCAGTGGCATATTCGGAACCCGCACAAAAAAGTTATAGGCCCCATAGGCACCCACCGCCATAAACGCGCCAGAGCCCAGCGAGATCTGACCGCAGTAACCGACCAGGATATTAACGCCCAACGCCGCCAGCGACATGATTAAAAATGGAATCAGAATGGCGCGAAAAAAATAATCACTGGCCAGCAGGGGCACAACCGCAAAAGCAAAGATTAAAAACAGGCCCACGATCACGCGATCTTGCGCAATCGGGAAAATCTGCTGGTCGGCCCGATACGTGGTTTTAAATTGACCGTTTTCTCTGTAAATCATGTTGTTCTCCTAGACGCGGTCGATGATCTTCTCTCCGAATAAGCCTTGGGGCCTAAACAGCAAGAAACCCAAGGCCAATACATATGCAAACCAGATCTCAATGCCGCCGCCCACAAACGGCCCAAGGTAGACCTCAGAAAGCTTTTCGCCGACACCAATGATCAACCCACCAATAATCGCGCCAGGTACCGATGTGAGGCCGCCGAGAATCACCACGGGTAGCGCCCGCAAAGCCACGGTGGCCAAAGAAAACTGAACCCCCAGCTTGCTGCCCCAAATCATGCCAGCGACCAATGCCACCACCCCTGCAACGCACCAAACAATAAACCAGATGCGATTGAGCGGAATGCCTATGGACTGCGCGGCCTGGTGATCATCGGCGACGGCGCGCAGCGCCCTTCCGGTCGCGGTCTTCTGGAAAAACACGCTCAGCAATGCAACCAGACCAGCTGCAATCGCTGCTGCTATCAAGTCTTCCTTGTTGATCAGCACGCCACCTTGGAACAGTGATTCCATAATGAAAATCGGTTCTTTGGGCATCCCAATATCAATCTTGTAAATGCTGCTGCCAAACAGGGTCTGGCCCAAGCCTTCCAGAAAGTAGGCTATGCCCAGCGTGGCCATCAACAGCGTCGCACCTTCCTGATTAACCAGGTGGCGCAGTACCAGGCGTTCAACCAGCCACGCAACGGCGAACATCACGACACCGGCAATCAAGAACGCGACGACGTTGGCAAACACAAGATTGTTGATACCCGTCCACTGCGGAATCCATTCCGAGAACCGCGCCATGGCCAGCGCACCAAACAGCACCATCGCCCCCTGCGCGAAGTTGAAGACACCAGAGGCTTTGAAAATCAATACAAAGCCCAACGCTACTAACGAATACAACATGCCGGCCATCAAGCCACCCAGCAGTGTTTCAAGAAAAAAGGCCATCAGTGTTCCGTCCCCAGATAAGCCCGAATCACATCCGGGTTGTTGCGCACTTCGTCCGGCGTGCCGTCGCCAATTTTTTTGCCGTAGTCCAGCACCACCACCCGGTCTGAGATGTCCATCACCACGCCCATGTCGTGCTCAATCAGCACCACCGTCGTGCCAAACTCATCGTTCACGTCCAGCACAAAGCGGCACATGTCCTGTTTTTCTTCCACGTTCATGCCGGCCATGGGTTCGTCCAGCAGCAGCACCTGCGGCTCCATCGCCAGTGCGCGGCCCAGGTCGACACGCTTTTGCAGGCCATAGGGCAGTTGGCCCACGGGTGTCTTGCGGTAGGCCTGAATTTCCAGAAAGTCGATGATTTTTTCAACCGCTTCCCGGTGCATGATTTCTTCTTTTTCAGCCGGGCCAATTCGCAAGGCCTGCATCAAGATATTGCTTTTGATTTTCAAATTGCGGCCCGACATGATGTTGTCGAGCACGCTCATGCCTTTGAACAAAGCCAGGTTTTGAAAGGTGCGTGCCACACCCATCACCGCCACCTGGTGGCTGTTCATGTGCTTGAAGGTTTGGCCACGAAAGGTGATGCAGCCCTGCTGGGGCTGGTACACGCCGTTGATGCAGTTCAGCATCGAGCTTTTGCCCGCCCCGTTGGGTCCGATGATGGCGCGAATTTCGTGCTCTTTGACGTTGAAAGAAATGTCTTGCAGCGCTTTAACGCCACCAAACGCCAGTGATATATTTTGTACGTCAAGGATGACGCCACCTATTTTTTTACTCATGCTGCTACCTTCACCGCTGCAAAAGTTTTGCAGTCACCAATTTTCAGTGTCGCTGACACGCTGCCGCTTCGGCCATCCTCAAACTTCACTACCGTCTCAATGAATTGTTCGGTCTTGCCGCTGTACAGCGCATCCACCAGTGGCTGGTATTTGTCGCCAATAAAGCCGCGCCGCACTTTGTTGGTACGCGTCAGCTCGCCGTCGTCAGCGTCAAGCTCTTTGTGCAACACCAAAAAGCGGCTGACCTGTGAGCCTGCCAGCAGCGTATCGACGCTCAGGTCGGCATTGACTTTTTCAATGCACTCTTTGATAAGCTGGTAAACCTCTGGCTTTTGCGCCAGGTCGGTGTAGCCTGCATACGGCAGGTTGCGCCTTTCAGCCCAGTTACCTACTGCGTCAAAGTCGATGTTGATCAAGACGCACACCTGGGCCCTGGCATCACCATAGGCCACCACTTCCTTGATGAAGGGGAAAAACTTGAGTTTGTTTTCGACGTATTTGGGGGCAAACATGGCCCCATCATTTGCGCCGCCCCTGATGCGGCCCACGTCTTTCACGCGGTCAATAATTTTGAGATGACCACTGGCATCAATAAACCCCGCATCGCTGGTGTGATACCAGCCGTCATGCGTTAACACCTCGGCTGTAGCAGTTGGGTTTTTGTAGTATTCCTTCAGTAAACCC
>JAYWBS010000281.1:0-9124 GCA_043781295.1 Polaromonas sp. | reverse complement strand
CCGGGCTGACAAGAATGCGTGCGCCTTCAGGCAACTGCCGATCCAGCCACGCGGCCATGCGCAAGGCCTGCTTTTCACCGCGCTGCGTGAGTGAACGGTCCAGGTCAACACCCGTCTGCTCGTCACCCAGCAGCCAGTCTTCAGCTTCAGCATGACGCCACAAGATCAGGTCCATGGTGTATTTCCTGGTGACTTATTTTTAACAACTTATTTTCTGGTCTGCGCGGGCAGCGAGTAACGCGCCATCAACGCAGCTTGCGCGCCATGGCCTTTGCCTGAGCGGCTTGCATGAACCCTTGAATAGGTGCCATCTGACTGCAAGTCCCAGGCATCTACCCCGTCATGCAAATAGGCCACCAAGCACTCGTCAATGATGCGCTGGCGAATCACTGCATCGGTCACAGGCCAGGCCAGCTCAATACGCCGCAGCATGTTGCGGTTCATCCAGTCGGCGCTTGACAGCAGCAGTTCTTCAACACCAGCGCAGCGGAAATAAAACACCCGCGAATGCTCCAGAAAACGGCCAATCACCGACCGCACTTTGATGTTGTCTGTCACGCCCGGTACCTGCGCTGGCAGCATGCAGGCACCGCGCACAATCAAATCAATCTTCACGCCGCACTGCCCGGCCTTGACCAAGGCGAGCATCAAATCTTCATCGGTCAGCGCATTCATTTTGGCAACGATGCGCGCGTCTTTCCCCTGCGCTGCCGCTTCAGCCATCGTGTTGATTTTTTCGATCAGTTTGCGTTGCAGTTGAAATGGCGCAAGCAGCAGATGGTGCAGCTTGGGCAGCTTGCTCTGGCTGGCCAGATGCACAAACACGTTGTCCATATCAGCGGTTAGCAGCGGCTCGGCCGTCAGGTAGCTGACATCGGTGTAGAGCCTGGCCGTCCGGGGGTTGTAGTTGCCCGTTGACAAATGCCCGTAGCGCACCAAATCACGCCCTTCACGCCGGGTCACCAGCAGCATTTTGGCGTGGGTTTTCAGCCCCACCACGCCATACACTACCTGCGCACCAATCGACTCCAGCATTTCTGCCCAGTTGATGTTGGCCTCCTCGTCAAACCGCGCTTTCAGTTCCACCACCACGGTGACTTCCTTGCCGCGCCGCACCGCCTCGCGCAGCAGCAGCATCAGCTCTGAATCAGTTCCGGTGCGGTAAATGGTTTGCTTGATGGCCAGGACCGAGGGGTCATTCACAGCCTCGCGTAAAAAGGCCAGCACACCATCAAAACTTTCAAACGGCTGATGTATCGACACATCGCCCTGTTTGAGCCGCTCAAAAAACGATTGCCCTGGCTGCAATTGCATGGGGTAGCAAGCCTGGTAGGCGGGAAACAAAAGCTTGGCGTCATTGACCAGATCAACCAGCTGCGTCAAGCGCACCAGGTTCACCGGGCCATGCACACGGTAAAGCGCAAGCGCTGGCAAATTGAACTGTTTGAGCAAAAAACTCGACAGATAGTCAGAGCAACCCGCCGACACTTCCAGCCGCACGGCCTGCCCGTAGTGGCGCTGCTCCAGCCCCTGGCGCAGCGCAGTACGCAGGTTTTGCACATCGTCTTCATCAACCGCCAGATCAGAATGGCGCGTGACGCGGAACTGCGAGAACTGCCCCACCACCCGGCCCGGAAACAGCTCGGCCAAATGCGCACGAATCACACTGGACAGTGACACAAACAGCGTGCCCATTTTCGGTCCACGGCCCGGCATGTGAATAAAGCGCGGCAGCACGCGCGGCACCTTGACGATGGCAATATCGTTTTGGCGACCAAAGGCATCGTGACCGCTGAGGCGAACAATAAAGTTCAGCGACTTGTTGGCCACCTGGGGGAAAGGGTGCGATGGGTCAAGCCCCACCGGTATCAACAGGGGCCGCACCTCGCGTTCAAAATAAGCCTTGACCCAGCGGCGCTGCCTGGCATTGCGCTCGCCGTGCGAGACGATGCGAATGCCCTGGCGGCCAAACTCGGGCAGCAAGTCATCGTTATACAAAGCGTACTGGCGCGCCACCACGTCATGCGCCTCATCAGACAGCGCCTTGAAAGACTGCGCCGTGTACAGCCCTTTTTGCTCGCCAGTTTGTGCGGCTGTCAGATGCGGCGCGGCGCGCACTTCAAAAAATTCGTCCAGGTTGGACGACACAATGCACAAAAATCGCAAGCGCTCCAGCAATGGCACGTCTGCTCGTTTGGCCCAGTCAAGCACCCGCTCATTAAAAGCCAGGATGCTGTGATCCCGGTCCAGAAACTGAACCGTGGGCAAGGCAGCAGGGGAATTTGAATGGGACAAAACGGGTAATAACAATGCAAGTCTCTGTAATCAAAAGTAAACGCTAGTGTTTACTGGTTTGATGACAAAGGTGTGACAGTCGTTGGAGCGAGTGTGACAGTTAAATTGCGATCTTCATGTTTGCATCAACTTTATGTTTGTAGCGACGGCATGGCCGTGTTGCTGGCATATCCACGTCCCTCGGTCAGTTGCGTAGGTGCCCAGTGCACAAGCTCTAGCATGCCATCAAAATGCTCAACCAGCGCGGTACGGCTTTCCACCCAATCACCATCGTTGCAATACAAAACGCCGTTGATGTCGCGCATCTCGGCACGGTGAATGTGCCCACACACCACGCCTTGGTGGCCACGGCGGCGTGCCTCGTTGGCGACGGCTACTTCAAAATCAGTAACGTAGTTCAGCGCACTTTTGACCTTTTGCTTCAGGTAGCTAGAGAGCGACCAGTACGGCAGCCGCATGCGGGCGCGCAAGCTGTTGAGGTAACGGTTAAGTTTGAGCGTGAACTCATACAGGTTGTCTCCCACAATGGCCAGCCACCTGGCGCACTGCACCACGGCATCAAAGTAGTCGCCATGAATGATCCACAACTGACGACCATCTGCCGTGGTGTGTACGGCCTCTTCCATCACTTCAATGTCACCAAAGCGGTGACCAATAAACCCACGCGCAAACTCATCATGGTTGCCCGGCACGTACACCACACGGCAGCCCTTGCGTGCGCGCTTGAGCAGTTTTTGCACCACGTCGTTGTGCGCCTGTGGCCAGTACCATTTGCGGCGCAGTTGCCAGCCATCAACAATGTCACCCACCAAATAAAGGGTGTCGCTGGGGTGCGCCTTTAAAAAATCAAGCAAGGCGATGGCCTGGCAGCCGGGCGTGCCCAGATGCAGGTCTGATATGAAAATCGTGCGGTAACGTTTGCGCAGCGATTCATCATCGTTGTCATGAGATTCCTGGGGGCCTGCGCCGCCCATAGAACCCAGCGCGTCAAACATGGCACGCATCACACGGCTGTTGGCTTGGCCGTGAAGTGCTTCAGATAGCGCGGCGGCAAATCCGCGATGCGCATCATCATCGGCAAGTCGGCAGAATTAAAGTCAGGATCCCAGGCCGGCGCACCCAGCACCTTGGCACCCAGGCGCAGGTAGCCGCGAATCAGCGCAGGCGGCTCAATGTCCAGCGAGTCATCGAGCCTGTCAACCGGCAACGCCAGGCGCGGCGTGACGTAGTAGTCAATCGGTGCCAGATGCGTCTGCCTGACCTGCCGCCAGATGCTGGCTGCCGCCTGGCCACTGCTGGTGCCACCAGTTTGCATAGGGATACTGGCGCAGCCAATCATGGTGTCGAGCTGGTTGCGCGCCATGAACTCGGCCAAAGCACCCCACAGTGCCAAAATCACGCCGCCCGAGCGGTGGTCAATGTGCACGCAGCTGCGGCCCAGCTCGACCATGCGCTCGCGCAAGCTGCGCAGGCGAGTCAGGTCAAACTCGGTGTCGCTGTAGGTGCCGCCTGCCCGCTTGGCCTGGGTGGGCGTCAGCACACGGTAGGTGCCTATGACTTCACCGCTGGCCTCCATGCGTACCAGCAGATGCTCACAGTAGTCGTCAAACAGATCAATGTCGTGGCCGGGCACGGTAATGGGCAGCGTGGCGCCCATTTCAACCGCAAACACCTGGTACCTCAGGCGCTGCGCCGCCCGAACCTCGTCTTGATGCCGGGCCCAGCTGACCGAGATTTTGCCCACGACAGGCCTTTGAACAACATCGGAAATGACAGCTTGACCGCTTGGACAAAGTGACCCCCGTAAAACAGGCGACATGACATCTTGTGGCATGGCCACAGGGGACAGGGCGAAGGTGGGGTTGGGCAGTTCTTTCATGGCTAGCTCCTTGTGCTTATGTCTATCGGTTTAAATCAGATCGAATCAAAAAACGCTGTAAAAAAGCCCCGGGGTCGGGGCTGCTAGTGGCGGTCATGGCTTCAGGCCCGGTTGCATGGGTCGAATGCTCTGAAGGCCTTCCAGCCAAGGCCGCGTGCCCGGCTTAAAGCGCAAGCCGCCTGGGCTGTTGGCCAGCGCGTTGGCAGTGCAGCGCAAAATGCGCAAGCACTGCTGGTTGAAGTTCAGGGCCGCTACAACTGCTTTAGTTTTTTGCATACTTAAATTGTGAGCAGTCGAGGTGACGCGCCTGTGTCAGTTAAGTGGCAGTTGTGTGACAGGACAAAAGCGCAGATGGTGACGTATTTGATGTCGTATTGCTACATTTTTAATAGCTGCTTGCGCTCGAATCTATTGGTCTACAGGCTGTTTGTACGCGTAAAAACAGTGCTTTTAGAGCTTCTAGCATACAACATGACCGCGTGCCTAGATGCGTGTTGCAAAAACCTGGACGCAAAAAACACAACCCTGGGAGGCAAGCCCGTTGGACACAGCTTTGGCGTTTTACCTGCGCTTGCCTGCACCGCGTTTACCCATCAAGCCATCTGGCAACACCGCACCTTTTAGCGCGGCTTGAGCCAGCTTGAAGAACACGTCGGTGTTGTCCATCACGCCTGTAAAGGCCCAGGCACCTGGCCCGAAAGCTGACAGCGGAATATCGGTGGCCGTGTGTACAGCACTGGTGCCCGGCACTTGGCCTGTGACCATGTATTTTCCGTTGGTGTCACGCGCCATGGGATCAACCGGGTAAGCGGACAAAGGTTCTTTTTTAACCAACGGTTGCTGCACATCTTGTAGCGGCTTGTCGTTGCTGCGCCAGTCTTCAAATCGGTCAGCGTTGGCGCCGTACCCGACCAGCAGGCGGTAATCAATATCGATGGTTTCAGGGTAGCCATCGCCTGCCATGCGGTACTTGGGGAAACCCGCTTTTTCATAAACACCAACTACTTTATCGCGCACATTGGCTACGCCGCCTTCACGCACCAGCTCTTGCAGTTTGGCATCTGTCACCACTGAGCCGCCTATCAGTGCAGCGCCTGAACATTCGTGGTCAGCCGTGACGATGACCAGCGTGTCACCACGGCGGCGTGCGAACTCTTGCGCAACGCGGGTGGCACGGTCAAACTCCACCATGTCCAGCAGCCAGCGCTCGGTGTCCATGTTGTGGGCTTGCTTGTCGATGGACGCGCCCTCAACCATCAGCACAAAACCGTTCTTCTGGCGCTCAAGCACAGCCAATGCCTTGACCGTCATTTCATCGAGCATGGGCTGGTCGGGCAAACCGTAGTCGTCAACCACACGCCCGCCAATACCTTTTTGTTTGTTGCGCCTGCCGTCAATTTTGTCCAGCGCCACATTCATGTTGGAATACGCGAACAAGCCCAGCAGACGATCTGTTTTACTGGTGTCAATCGCGTCAAGTGCAGTTTTGTCAGCCGCATAACGAAAACCAGCCGTTTGAAAGTCTGCCAGCAGGTCGCGGCCTTTGTCCATCTTGCCGGGTGCTGCGCCCCAGCGTTTGACGATCTCTAACGTGTGTGCGTCGGTATTTGAAAAAACGTAGTCGGTTTTATCACCACGCTCTGAGCCTGGCGTACTGGCAGGTAAAAACCATTTGCGCCCACCACCCATAAGTACCGACAAGCCGGTCAAGCCGCGATCATCGAGGTATTGGTCAACAATACCGGTGCCCGCGCCCCGGCTGCTGGTGTGCACGGCGTTGCCAGCAGGCGTGGCATCAAACACATCAGATGTGGTGACCAGACCAAATGCCTTGCCCTGGGTACGGTGCAGGTATTCGCTCAGGTATTCGATGCGTGGGTTATCGAACACGTCGGTGGTGTCATCAGGAAAAACGCCTTCTTCATTGTTGTTGTTTTTATTGCCCGACACGTAAGACGTCATGCCAGGTGCAGAGTCTGTGACCACAGAATTGAGTGACGCAGTTTTAACCATGCCAGTGACCGGAAAGGTGTCCATTGCCAGCGGGGCAATGACCTTGCCCTGCGCATAGCCACCCGCCACGATGCGCGCTGCCGTGCGCTGCGCAGCGCCCATGCCGTCGCCTAGCATGATGATGATGTTTTTAATTTTTTGACCTCCGACAACCAAAGGTACGACTTCAAAATTACCCGTTGCGGTGACCGTCTGGCCATCGCTTTGTGTGCCACTGACGGTGAAGGTGTGCATACCCTGCTTCGCAACCGTCACCGCACGTACTGTCGCAATTGCGGCGTTCTTTGCAATGCTGCTGCTGCAACCGGTCGTGCAATCGCGAAGCGCTACAACACCCTCTACAGGCCTGCCATCAATCAAAAACCGTGCTTGCGTGATCGCCCTGCTTGCATCATCTGGCCGAATGGTGGCTTGCAAGTCAAAGCGCTGACCCGGTAAAAACCGGGCAATCACAGGCGCCGCATTGCCGCTTGAAAAAAGCTCACTGGGGGGCGTTAATCGCGTTACGCTGGGTGCGGCTTGGGCGGCTGTTACAGACAAGCAAATGAAACCGATGACTGGTACCAGCGCGAGTGGATGTTTTGAAAATAGAAGTGGCATAGTTGATGCGGTGGAGGTGATTAAAAATAAAATCAGTGCTTGTGCGGGGAACCGTCTTGCTGCGCGGTGTGTTCAACCAAGCTGATGCTGCGGGTGGCCTCAGTCGGCAACTGAAGACGTACCCAAGAAATACGGCCTGCGCTGCCCTCCTGCCGACCAATGGCTAATCTGCCCGTCAGCGACACCAAGCCGCGCGCATGGCTAACCACCCAGTCTTTTTGGGTAACGTCAAGAAGCACCAGCACGGTAGAGGGCGGCAAATCGTCTGCTTCGCCATCGGCATGCTCGCTCATTTGTACCGGGCGGGGCGTGAGTAAAAAGTAGCCCGCAGCCTGGGTTTCTTGCTGCACCATATAGCCCGTCAGGGTGACGATTTGCCCGTCGAGCTTGCGCAGCTTGTCACTTATTTCAAGCCCCCTGGGGCCGACAGGCATGCGGTAAAAATCTCGAAATTTGAGTTCAGGCACAGCGCTTGAGACCGGGCTCAGGCTTTGAGCCGTAGCTGCGCTGATGAAAAAAGGGGTGGTCAGCGCTGTAATGCACAGGCTGAGAAGAAATTTGTTTATCGCCAACATTGCATTAGCGTAAGGATGCTTTGTGACAGTGTTGTGAAGGTCAGGGCTTCCAGGCGAATAATGATTTATAAATTTGCAGAAACTGCAAAGATCAGCAAGCTAAATTAAAGCCCTGGACGCCTGGGCCCAAGCTGAAAAAGTCAGCGATTTGCGCCGCGCGGTGAACCTGATGCTGGAAAGCGCGACACCGCCAAATGGCACAGATTTTGGTGTTTGGACGCAAGGCGAACCTGTGTCAGCTGAACGCGATGGGCTAAATTTAAGGCGGGTGAAACAAATTAATTGGAATTTAAACCCGCAAAAACGCCTTGAACACGTCTTCTTTGTAGCGGTCATGGGCAGGATGCAACTTCCAGATCGCTGGATCTACAGCCACTGCGAACAGGCCTTGCCAGTCGGCGGCTACGAGTGGCCGAAGCTCAAGAAGATGGCCGACCAGGTGAGGCTGTAGATCGAAAATTTTCATATGGTTTTATGGATTTATTGGAATCTGGCTCTTATGTCTACGCTCATGTCACTCATGGAATCAGCCCGATGATATATGCGCGAGCAGCTCTTAAATAAATAGCGTTTAAAGTTGCCCAGGCAGCCTGACCAGGTGCGGCAGGCATTCCTGCACTAGCTTTTCAATCATCTCCGCCTGCGCCATGTCCTTGGTTTTTTTGAGCGGGTCACGGCGCATGTCTTGCGACAGCTGCCGCTTGATGCGTGCAAAGTCCAGCGGATGCACTGTGCGCATACGCGCCATGCCGCCGTTGATACCAATCACCACTTGATCGAATCGCGGCACAGACAACAACTTTTGCCCCATCGATACACGAACAGGCCACAAGTCGCCGTCTTCTGGCGTCAGTTGCAGCGGGTGCTCTGACGTATCTTCAGGGTCTGGCGGAAAGCGGCGGATCAAGTCAATCTCATAGCCCGTAGCGTTACGCGCCGTGTGGTTGTCCAGGTCATCACGCTCGAAGGTTTTGTCTACCTTTTTCAAAATACCGATGAAAGACATTTGACGGTCTTTCATCACCTCAGCAAAGGCAGCCCGCTTGCCAGTGTCAAACAGCAAATCTGCGTCTTGAGTGGCCATCACATCGTTGGGCAGGCGCACGCCCGCAGCAGTCTCAAAGGCAAACAGTGCGTGGGTGCCCACCACCAAAAAATGCTCAGCCACACCGTAGCGCATCATCGCGTTCAGCACGTCTATCAAGATGTCCGGCGTTCTGCCCACCCGCAGCGCCTTGTTCATGCGCTTGACTTCATCAGCCTTGGCACGCAGCGACTTCAGCCGCGCTTCAACCTCTGTTTTTCTTTGCGTGAACTTTTGGTATTTCAACTCGTTTTCAGGCGTTGCCGGGCCATGCGATCGCTGGCGCGAGTGTGCCGACAGGGAAATAAGATAACGCCCGCCATCCTGCTCACGCCAGAACATCGAACCCCGGTAGCGAATAGCCTCCGCCTCGGCCTGCTCCAAGGCAGCAAAAAGCATCTCGGCATCAATGAGTTGCCGTTTTTGCTGTTCGTTGAGTTCAAAAAAGGAGGTCACGGGCTTCTTTCAAGGTAAAATCTGATATTTATTATTTTACCTTGAAGATTCGAACTTCAAGATAAATAGTTAACTATTCATTTTTACCTTGAAGAAAGGATGAATTTGGAAAATTAATTGGAATCTGACCCTCATGGCACTACCTTAAGCTTTCTCGATGCCAGTATTTGATCGCGAGCCTGCTGACGCGGCACGGTCAGCAGCGGTAATGGTTTAGGTCGC
>JAYWBS010000280.1:0-9139 GCA_043781295.1 Polaromonas sp. | reverse complement strand
CAAGGTGCAGATGGGCCGCCAGGGCGATAGCGGTAAAACGACCGGCGAGGTGTTGATGCGCGCCGCCGATCTGATGGTGCAAGATGAACTGAAGGTGGTACGCCTGCATGGCGTGGCGATCGAGCTTCGGGCCGGCGAGATCGTCGGGGTGGCGGGTGTCTCGGGCAATGGACAAAGCGAGTTGCTGGAGGTGTTGTCGGGCCTGCTGGCGCCCGCTGAGGGCCGGCTCGAAGTGGCTGGCCGCAGCTTCAAGGCCGGCGCCTGGATCAATCCGCGCACGGCGCGTACGCTGGGCGTGGCCCACGTACCCGAGGACCGCCACGAACGCGCCATGGTGATGAATTTCGAGGCCTGGGAGTCGGCTGTGCTGGGTTACGAATGGCTGGAGTTGTATTGCCATTCAGGCTGGATGGACCACGCGCACATGCGCGACGCCACGCTGGACATGATGACGCGTTTCGATGTGCGTCCGGGCAACGCCGAACTCCCGTGTTCCAGCTTTTCGGGTGGCAACCAGCAAAAGCTGGTGCTGGCGCGCGAACTCGGGCAGTTGCCCAAAGTGCTGCTGGTGGGCCAGCCCACGCGCGGCGTGGATATCGGCGCCATCGAGTTCATCTATACGCAGTTGCGCGCCATGCGCGACGCCGGTTGCGCGGTGCTGGTGGTGTCGAGCGAACTCGACGAAATCCTGGCGCTGGCCGACCGTGTGATTGTCATGAACCAGGGGCGCATCAGCGGCGCGTTGCCGATTGCGCAGTGCACCGAAGCCAAACTCGGCCTGTTGATGGTGGGCGAGGTTGCGGCATGAGCGCGGGGCCGGTTTTGCCGCCGGGCCGCGCAGTACACGAAGTGACAAGCGTGGGGGCTGCCGCCGCGCCGGGCCGCCCCAAGCAAGGCAACGCCCCCTCGGGGGGCAGCGCAGTACACGAAGTGACAAGCGTGGGGGCAATATTCATGACCAGAAATCTTTCCGGCATAAGCCTCTAGCTGTGCAATATTCACAAGCTTTACCCTCACCCAGCGCAGGCAGCGGCGCGCCTTCCGCAATCCGTTCCATGTCGCTCAAAATACCGCCAATCAGGTCGTCCCGCAGCTCAACAATCTCAGGCTGCGCATAGGTTTTGGTCGGCTCTTTTTCACCCAGATTCACGTAGGCAGCAGCCAGCGTGTCGTCATGCAAAAGCGCCGCATAAAAGGCCAGTTGCGTGTCTTCACCAGCATCATTGATTCTGGCTTGCGTGGTGGCTCTGGCCTCGGTTTTGTAGTCCATCACCATGTGGCTGCCATCTGGCATCTGGTCAATACGGTCTATTTTGCCGACCAGAGCAATGTTGCCGAGCAGCATGTCTTTCCATACTTCGCCTTCACCATATATTGCGCCGCTGGCCTCGTGTGCGGCCAGCCAGTCAAGGTAGCCTGTGCGTACCCGTGGCCAGATGGATGCAAACGGCAAAAACTCGGCGTCCGTCAATCCCAGCGCCTGCGTGGTCTGGTCGGCCGCTCTGTTTATCATAGCTACTCGTGCCGGAATCTCTTGGGCTGGGGTCACCTTTAGCTGCTCATGGAAGCCTTTGAGCAGCAAATGCAGCCAGTTTCCAAACTCACGCTTGCCCAATTCACTTTCCAGCTCGTCGGCCTCTTGCAGTAAGAGCTGCCGCAGCGCAAAAAAGCGGTACGGGCAGCGGCGCAAATCTTCATAAGCACTGGCTGACAGGCGGCTAAGTGGCAGTGCATCGCCCGTGGGTAAGGGGCGCGGCACAGGCAAGGCAATCAGCAGGCGTGGTGTACGCGGGTCGGCGGCAAGCAGCGGGGTCTGCGTCAGCAACACCTCTTGCACAAATCCGCTGGGCATCAAGCGCTCACCGGCTTCACTTTGCCGCCACAACACGTCGATATGCGGCATGCGCAGGGCATAGTGCCAGGCGGCACGCGCGGCGTTGGCCAGCTGGCTGCGCGAAGGCAAACCCAGCAAAGTGCGCTGGCTGGGTGTCCACATGCCCGGCGGCTCTGGGGACACCGCCAGCCGGACCTCATCACAGCCAGGCAACACCACCGCCGGCATGGGGCGGCCCAGCAACTGGCTGAGCGGCAGAATCACAACCTGTGCTTGCGGCGCATGGGTAGGGGCAAAGCTGGCTGCTTCCAGGGCCTGGTTGACCCATGCCGTGAAGTCCTGCAGGCTCATGCGCGGGTTGGTGGGCAAAGCTGCGTTGCTGCCTTCTTCCAGAAAAAGCGCGGCAAGTACCGCCTTACCGGCCAGGTCATCTGCCAGCGGCTGCCATTGCCCGGCGCCTTGCAGGGCCACGCGGGTGTCATGCAGCCAATCGGCCAGCAAGCGGGGGCGCTGAAGCGTGCCCACAAGAGCAGCCACCTGCGCAGCAACAGGTGCAACATGTAGCTGCGCGTCGAGCTGCAGAACAGGCACAGTGCGCCAAAAGCGCACCCCGGTTTTTCTTAAAAAAGTCTCAGCACGTGTCACTGCGCCGGCTTCAAAAGCAGGCGCATTTTTCAGCCAATCAAGCACGGCATCGGTAGACGCGTCCCAGGGCGAAGCGCGCAGCAATCCCATCAAGGTTGCAGCCGCCCGCGTGGTTGACAGCTTCCAGCCGGTTTCGTCGCGCAGGGCAATGCCCTTGCCCGCCAGCATGGCGCGCACGCGGCGGGTCAGCACCCGGTCTTGCGCAATCAACGCGACCGGGCTGCGCCCTACATGCAAATGTTGCAGCACACAGGCCGCTGCCAGATGCGCTTCGTCTTCCATGTCTTGCGCGGTATGCAGGCAAAGCAGCCCAGGCAGTTCGGGCGTTTTGAGCTGGATGGCCACCGCCCGCTCACCGAAATGCGTTTTTAACGCTTCGACCAGGGGCTCAGACTGAAAACCATCGAGCACCAGCAGCAGATCCAGCTCGGCATTGAAAAGCACATCCGTGGGGTAACTGGATGCCGCGGCCCAGGCCAGTGCAATGCGGGCAACGGCAAGTTCAAGCTCTAAGGCGGGGGCTTCCATGCTGCCGCCTATCTCAAGCGCCAGATGCGCGCCCCACGCCAGGCGCGCGCCAGGCGGCTGCGCAGCGGCAACGCGCGCCAATGACCAGGCAGCCTCTACCAGTCTGCCCGCCAGTGCATGTTGCTGTGCTGCCAGACCTGCACGTTCCAGCAAATCGGCAGCTGTCAGGGCGTCGATGGCAGCATCCATTTGCATGTCACTAGGGGCGAGTGCGAAACCTCGCGCGCTAGTGACGCTGCTGGCCCAGTTCATGGTGGTTTCAAAACGTGGCACAAAAAAACTTGCCACAGCACCTGCTTCACCCTTGCTTTGGCAATAGCCGGCCCACGCGCTTTTTGCCTGCTGCATCAGTTGGGCGTAAGGCACCAAAACCACCACACGGGAGGCATGCACGCCTTTTTCCTGCAAAAAACCGGCCAGTTGCGCCATGGCATCAGCCCATTGCGCATCAACGGCAGTTTGAATTTTGGGAGCAGCTATCAAGGTCATAGTTGATGCGAACAGGCTAAAACAGACGTGTGAACTTGGTTTCTGACAAAATACCCAAAACTCATAGCTTCCAGTAACCCCAACAAGGAGCCATCATGGCCAGCGAACTCATTAAACATACCACCGATGCCACGTTTGAAGCCGATGTCCTGAAATCGGCCCATCCCGTGCTGGTGGACTACTGGGCCGAATGGTGCGGCCCCTGCAAGATGATTGCCCCGATTCTTGACGAAGTTGCCACCAGCTACAAAGGCAAGCTGCAAATCGCCAAAATGAATGTCGATGAAAACCGCGACATTCCCGCCAAGTTCGGCATTCGCGGTATCCCAACGCTGATGATCTTCAAAAATGGCGAATTGGCCGCCACCAAAGTCGGTGCGATGAGCAAATCGCAACTGACAGCATTCATTGACCAACAACTGGTTTAAGGCCCGTCATAGGCAGCGTTCGGGGGCACCAGGCTCCCGAACCTGATGAAGTTAAAAGCGTCTTTTTTTCCTGTCATAATCTTTATCAATCGCCGACCAGTCACTGCTGATCGGCTCGAAAATTCCGGTTTCTGAAGTCTGCCTTGCACCACGGCTTCAACCAAAACCTCCCCAAAGTTTTTTCCAATGCTCCGCAAGGAGTCATTTCCTCACGCAATCTTTTGCACCCAAAGCAGGTAAATCCATGCACTTAAATGAACTCAAGGCACTGCACGTGTCTGAAGTCCTCAAGCAAGCCGAAGCTCTTGAGATTGAAAACGTAGGCCGTATGCGCAAGCAGGAGTTGATGTTTGCCATCATTAAAAAACGCTCTAAGACAGGCGAGACCATTGTTGCCGACGGCGTGCTGGAAGTCCTGCCCGACGGTTTTGGTTTTTTGCGTGCACCTGACTCAAGCTACACCGCATCAACTGACGACATTTACATCAGCCCAAGCCAGATCCGCCGCTTTAATCTGCACACCGGTGACATGATTGAAGGCGAAGTGCGTACGCCCAAAGACGGCGAGCGTTACTTTGCATTGAATAAGCTCGACAAAGTCAACGACGGCCTGCCTGAAGACAACAAGCACAAGGTGATGTTCGAGAACTTGACGCCGCTGTTCCCGCGCGAGCAGTTCAAGCTCGAGCGCGACATCAAGGGTGAAGAAAACCTGACCAGCCGCATCATCGACATCATTGCACCCATCGGCAAAGGTCAGCGCGCCCTGCTGGTGGCACCGCCAAAATCCGGCAAAACCGTGATGATGCAGCACATTGCCCACGCGATTACCGCCAACTACCCTGACGTTGTCATGATGGTTTTGCTGGTGGATGAGCGCCCCGAAGAGGTGACTGAAATGCAGCGTAGCGTGCGAGGCGAAGTGATTTCATCAACCTTTGACGAACCCGCCGCCCGCCATGTGCATGTGGCCGAAATGGTGATTGAGCGCGCCAAACGTCTGGTTGAACTCGGTAAAGACGTGGTGATTCTGCTCGACTCGATTACCCGCCTGGCCAGGGCTTATAACAACGTGCTGCCATCGTCAGGCAAAGTGCTGACCGGCGGTGTGGACGCCAACGCATTGCAGCGCCCCAAGCGCTTTTTTGGCGCGGCCCGCAAGATTGAAGAAGGCGGCAGCCTGACTATCATCGGTACCGCTCTGGTTGATACCGGCAGCCGCATGGACGAGGTGATTTTTGAAGAATTCAAAGGCACCGGCAACTGCGAAATCCACCTGGACCGCCGTTTGTATGAAAAACGCGTGTTCCCGGCGATTCACCTGAACCGCAGCGGTACGCGTAAAGAAGAGCTGCTGCTGGCTCCAGAAATCCTGCAAAAGTCGCGGATTCTTCGTCAATTCATGTACAACATGGACGAAATCGAGTCCATGGAACTGATGCTGAAAAACATGAAGGCGACCAAAAACAACCACGAGTTCTTTGACATGATGCGTCGCGGCGGCTAAAAATGGCCCCCACGGTCACTCACTACGTGTAGCTTACCGCCCCCGAGGGGGCCGCTGCGCCTACGGCCCGGCAAAGCCGGTTCCGTGGCCCCGGCTTGAAAAGAGCAAGTGCAGTAAGTGGTTGATTTCATGGCATAATCTAAGGCTTAATGGAAAGTGCTCAAAACGGTTTTGAGTGGCTGCCGAAACGACATACAAGGATAGAGAAATGAAAGACGGCATTCACCCCAACTACCGCGAAGTTTGCTTTTTGGACTTGTCCAACAACTTCAAATTCGTTACCCGCTCCTGCGTGAACACCAAAGAAATGGTGAAAATGGACGATGGTCGCGAATTGCCTTTGTACAAGCTTGATACGTCTAGCGAATCACATCCGTTTTATACCGGTACACAAAAATCTGTGGACAACATGGGCGGCCGCGTTGAGAAGTTCCGCAACCGTTTTGGCAAAACTGCTGCCAAAGAAGCTGCGCCAGAGGCCGCTGCCGCTGCATAAGCTGCAAGGTTTTGGCAAAACAAGTTTTTGCTTGCCTACAAAAAGCAGCCTGATTTCAGGCTGCTTTTTTTTCGCCTAAACCAGCGTATCTTCCAGCGCATCATTACCTGATTTTCTTTGAGCCCAAAACCGTTTTGAATAAACCTTCCCCCGCCATCATTGCCCAGTCTGCCGTGCGCCGATTGCCACGGGTTGCGCTGTTGCTGTTTTGTCTGGCGTATGTGCTGCCAGGTTTTTTTGGTCGTGCGCCCTGGAAAAACGAGGACATTGCCGCCTTTGGTGTCATGCGCGAGCTGGCCTCGAGTGCCTCGAACTGGTTGACCCCGCAGCTACTGGGGCAAGTTACCGGGTTTGATGCATTGGCGCCCTACTGGCTGGGTGCCATTGCCATCAAATACCTGCCATTTCTGGACCCGGCTTTTGCGGCACGCATTCCCTTTATTTTGCTCTTGGCCTTCAGCCTGCTGGCCACGTGGTACGCGGTTTACTACCTGGCCCGCAGCCCACAAGCCCAGCCGGTGGCCTTTGCCTTTGGCGGAGAAGCCGAGCCTACGGACTATGCCCGGGCAGTCGCTGATGCGGGGGTGCTGGCGCTGATTGCCTGCCTGGGGCTGGCGCAGTTGTCGCACGAAACCACCCCCGCGTTGGCGCAGCTTGGTTTTACCGCACTGGTGTTTTACGCCATGGCCGCTAGTCCATATCGCAGTGCGACCAAGCTATTTGGACCTTCTCTGGGTCTATTGATCGGCCTGGCAGGGCTCACCTTGAGTGGCGCACCAACTTTGGCGCTGCTACTCGGTATCGGTGGCGCTTTGGTGGAATGGACCCACATACGGTGGGGAAGCAGACAGCGCAGCGATGTATCGGGCAGCACCAGCCGGCAGCAATCATGGCAATGGGTGTTGCTGATTGTGGGCATCACTGCTGCCGTTTGCCTGCTTGGTTTTTGGCTGGATTTATGGCGCTGGCGAATTCACTTTCCGGGTACTGGCGAACAGACCGCATGGACGGACTGGCGCAAGCTGGGGCGCCTGCTGGTTTGGTTTACCTGGCCCGCATGGCCGTTGGCGCTGTGGACGCTCTGGCGCTGGCGCAGGCAGCTTGCAAGCCGACATGTCGCCTTGCCGTTATGGTTTGCGGTCATGTCGGTAGCGGCAACATTGACCACACCCGCCGCTGACCGCAGCTTGCTGCTGAGTTTGCCGCCGCTGGCTGCATTGGCAGCGTTTGCACTGCCCACGCTCAAACGCAGTGTGGCCTCGTTGATTGACTGGTTCACCCTGATTTTTTTCACCAGTTGCGGCATCATCATCTGGGTGGTGTGGATTGCCATGCAAACAGGCGCGCCGCGCCAGCCAGCGGCCAATGTCGCCAGGCTGGCGCCAGGCTTTGAGCCCAACTTTTCATGGTTTGCATTGATGGTGGCTTTGCTGGCCACGCTGGCGTGGACCTGGCTGGTCAAATGGCGGGCAGGCGCGCACCGGGCAGCCATCTGGAAATCTCTTGTGCTACCTGCCGGTGGTGCCACGCTTTGTTGGCTACTTTTAATGACGCTTTGGCTGCCCCTGCTCGACTACGCACGCAGCTACGCGCCGATGTCACGCCAGATTGCAAAACTTGTCGATAAAAATGCCTGCGTTGAAATTTACGGCATTGGCAGTGCGCAAGTCGCAGCCTTTCAATACCACGGCCAGCTTGAGCTGCGTCAGGCCGCAGGCCGGGCCATGTGTCCTTACCTGATTGTGGATGCCGACGCTCAATCGTCCCTTAGCAGCAGGGTCAATTTGCCGGACTGGGCTTTTTTGGCAACCGTGCGCCGCCCGACAGATAAAAATGAAAATATCCTGCTGTTCAAACGCGTCAATGTTGGCACTAAAGGCAATGGCGGCCCTGGCAACCCGCGCAAGCCGTGAGCGAGCTCAAAGTCATCAGCCAGCACGCCGGTACGGTGCTGGTAGGCCAGTTGGCCGTGATGGCCTTTGGTGTGGCCGATACCGTGATTGCAGGCCGTTACAGCGACGCAGCATTGGCAGCACTGTCGGTTGGTTCTGCCCTGTACATCAGCGTTTATGTTGGCCTGATTGGCATTGTGCAGGCCTTGCTGCCCATCTGGGCGGAAATGCTGGGTGCCCGCAAGCATGAAGCGGTCGGGCGCTCGCTCAGGCAAAGTCTTTACCTGAGCGGCTTGATTACCGTAGTTGGAATGGCTGCGCTGCTTTTTCCAGGCCCACTGCTGCGCTGGGCGCAGGTACCCCAGGCCATACTGGGTGAAGTCGAGCGTTACCTGTCCGTGCTGGCGTATGCGTTTGCGCCGTCGCTGCTGTTTCGGGTGTACAGCACCTTCAACCAGTCATTGGGCAAGCCACTTTTGGTGACCTGGCTACAGGTCGGCGCCTTGCTGGTCAAAATTCCATTGTCAATCTGGCTGGTAGCTGGTGGTGGCGGTATTGATGCCATGGGTGTTGTTGGCTGTGCCTGGGCCACACTGATGGTCTACTACCTGTTGCTTGCGCTGGCGGTTGTGATGCTGCGCACCCAGAGCCTGTACAAGCCCTTTCATATTTGGCGGGCGATGGAGCGACCCGACTGGCCCACCATTGGCGGCTTCGCACGGCTGGGCATTCCTGGCGGGTTGGCGTATTTGGTCGAGGTAACTTCTTTTACCCTGATGGCGCTTTTTATCGCCCGCCTGGGAACGGTGGCAACAGCAGCTCATCAGATTGCCGCCAGCATGGCAGCGGTGCTCTACATGATGCCGCTGTCGATGGCGATTGCCTGTAGCGCCCGGGTGTCATTTTGGCTAGGTGCAGGCAAGCCGGACCGTGCCAGGCGCGCTGTATTTTTAGGTTTAAAGCTCACAGCCGCCATATCACTGGCGCTTTCGGCTACGCTTTTAATAGCAAGGTCAGGCATCGCCAGTTTGTATTCAGGCAACCCGGAAATAGTTGCCATTGCCGCATCGCTTCTGGGATGGGTCGCGTTTTATCATCTGGCCGACAGCATTCAGGCCTTATGTGCATTTTTACTGCGCTGCTACCGCATCACCGTCGCACCCCTGGCGTTGTATGGCGTGTTGCTCTGGGGCTTGGGTCTGTACGGTGGTTACCAGTTGACCGTGTCCCTCCGGCAAGCCTGCATGAATTGTTGAGTTGAAGCCGATATCGTGGTTTCCAGTGCAATCAGCAAGGAGGCAGGCGATGGAAGTGACGGTG
>JAYWBS010000279.1:0-25134 GCA_043781295.1 Polaromonas sp. | reverse complement strand
CAATCGCTGCATTCGAGCTGGCCGTCAGAACTGCTGGAAAGCGACAGTCAATGTCGGCTTTGGGGCGGTCGGTTCGAACTCCTGGAGTTCCGCTTTGTCGTCGAAACCAGCCGGTGTTTGACGACGCATGAAGGACCGCATTCAGTCTACAGCTGGTGTACGTTTTTGGCCTAAAGTGTCCCCGCAATTTGGGGTCCGCTTCAGTCCAAGGTGTATGACCCGCCAGCCCTTCAACCCCAAGAACGGGTAAGCAGTTCGTCCAACGCATCCGCAATCGCTGGTGCGTAAGGCGAAAGGGCTGCTCTGCCACGCAGGCCGCCAGCAGTTCTTACTTGGTAACGGTAGAGGCTGCGGGCATGGTGAATTTGCTATTGTTTATATAGCTTCTTGCGCAGGTACTACCTGCGCAAGAGGCCGATTTTGGCAAAACAAACGCACCGATCACCGGGCCGCGTTCACCGCCCCCACATCGGTCACACCAGCACCCTTCAACACCGCCAACAAACCAGGCCGCACCCAGCGCTGGAACGCCAGGCCGCCCACCAGGCCCATGCTGGCCCAGAACGACAGCGCAACCCAGGTGGTGGCCCAGATGAACTGGGTGCCGAGTTGGCGCAAGGCGGTTTGCGCCTCGGGGCCAAAGCCGGCCAGCGGGTCGGCGCTGATGTGCGGTGCGCCGACCACGTAGGGCAATGCCAGCCAGGCAGCGGCGGCCACCCAGCGCAGATGGCTGCGCAAACCGGCTATGGACGCGCAGGCCAGCGCAGCGCTGACGGCGGCCAGCAGCCACCAGCCCTGGCGCGAACCCAGGCGGGCGGCGTCCATGCCCGGAATCTCGGCATGCAGACCCAGGGACGGCCAGAGGTGGAACACCAGCCAACCGGCAGCCGCCGTCCACAGGGCCAGCGGAACAGCGCGCAAAGCCGCGCCGCGCCACAGGCAGACGCCCATCACCGCAAACACCAGCAGCGCCATGCTGAAGGCGTGCAGGCTATTGGCCACCCAAGTCCAGCCTATGCGCTCGAAACCGTTTTCAGGCTCCCACTCTTTGGCAGCACCGTGTTCGTGCGAGTGCGATTGCGAGTGTGCGTGTTCATGGGGGGCCACCGGTTCGGGGGCCTCGGCTTTTTGTGCCTCGTACACCTCAGCGGCCAGAATCAGCGGCGTGGCTTGCCAACGCTGCACGCCGGTTTGCACACTGCCCACCACCACAGCGGTGGCCAGCGCCGCCCAAATCAATCGTTGAAAAACCATAGGTAATTCCCGACAAAAATTTACTCAATGACAAGGCTTGACGGTAATGTGGCGCACGTCGTGCGCGGCGTTGTGGGCCAGCGGACTTTCTGAAAATGCCACGCCGTACAGCACGACCATGCCAAGGGCCGCACCGGCGGCAAGCTGCAACAAGAGGCTGTGCACCGCGTTAGCGGTGTGGGGCAGTTCGGTGGTGGTGGTGTTGGTGTTGGTGTTTGTGTTTGTGGATGAATACATGAAAGACTCCTTTTAAAAAACAAATTAGGTGCACCCGTGGGAATGCGGATGCACTACGGAAAAACTATTCAAGGCCCAGCCGGGTCAATGGTAGCGAGCGGGGGCAATCGGGCCAATATACCGCTACGCAGGCGTTCGGGCCGCTCTTTGCGCAGCAAATTACCGTCTGTACTGTACGCGTGTAGCTGCGCGCAGGCCAGCACCTGGGTTGCAGTTACCCCATCGGCAACCAAATCGCCAAAAAAATAGGTGTACTTGCCGGGTGCCTGAAGCGCCACAGTACAGGCACGCGTGCATCCGCTCAAGCAGGCCATACCGCGCACGCGGATTCGGGCCTGCTGGGCATCGTCAAGGCCCCAGGTGGCGACCTGCACGGCTTCCAGCAGCGCCTCGCCCGCAGCAGGCAGATCGCGCGATGCAGCGGCGGGTCGGCACGTCGTGCAAATGATGATTTCGGTGGCAAGGGCAAGCCCTGTGTCGGGTCGAAAAACAGCTTCGGTCATGCGGATGGTGTGTCGGTGCGTCGTTGTTAAAAATCAGGTTCACTCGGCCGTGCTGGCGAGGCGGTACTCCGCACCCCAGCGTGCGGCCCAGGCGGCGCAGCGGCCGATGGCGGGCAACCTGTCGTCAAAATCCAGCACCACAGCGTGTTCCGCCCCCTTGGGCGCAGGGGGCTGCTCCAACGTGCGGCCATCGGTCAGCAACCACAACCAGGCCGGTCCGTTGCTGCCGCGCCGCCGGGCCTGCGCCAGCAAGGTATTCGCCACCGCCAAGGCTTGGCGCAGCGGTGTGCCACCGCCGCCGCCGCATTGACGTGCCCGTGCGGCACCGGCGGCCCGCGCCGGCCCAGGCGGCAGCACCAGCTGCACACCGCTACCCCCAAAACACAGCAGGCCCACGTGGTCTCCAGCGCGCGCAGCCTGCTCGATCAGGCGGGCTGTATGGCCTTTGGCCAGCGCCAGGCGACCACCTTGGCCACCCTGGCGCATCGAACCCGAGGTGTCCAGCACGATCAGATGCAGGCGCGGTGCGGCCACCGCCTGCGGTTGGTAGCGCAGGTGCTCGCGCTGCAACGCGCGCGGGCCTTTGGCAAGCAGGGTACGCAGCCAGGCAATCGCGGGGCTGTCACCTCCCGTTTTCACAGCGGGTTTGAGAGGGGATAGTGTCTGCATGGAGGGGTTGCGCCACCGCACACTGCCAGCCGATGTAGGCGGCTGGCGAATGCGGTGGCTCAGGCTTTTTTTGCGGGCCAGGCTCCAGTGGACAGCATCCGCGTGGTGGGTGTGGGTATAGGCGGCAACGCACCCCAATCGCCTTCCGGCATGGGGGTTGAAGCGGGTAGAGGGTCTTTGCGCGGGCCAGCATTGTTATTGGTGTTGTCATTGGCACTGCCGTTGGGCTTATCGCTGGTTCTGTCGTTAGCGGATGGCTCCAGCGTGCGGCGGTGCGCCAGCGCCAGTTCTGCCACGGCATCCACGTCTTGCGGGGTCACGGCATTGCGGCCTTCCAGGGCGGCCAGCGCCCGTGCGGCGCGTAGCATAACCAGGTCGGCACGCATGCCATCCACACCGGCGGCTAATGCAAGTGCGGCGGCGTGTTGCAGCACGGCATCCGGCCACGCCAGACTGGGCAGCGCGGCGCGCGCTGCGACCACGGTTGCGGCCAACGGGGCTAGCTGCGCCGCATGCAACGCCGTCAAAGCCTGCGAGTCTTCGTCAAAAGCCAGCCGGGTGCGCAAAATGTCTAGCCGCTGCTGCGGGTCCAACGGGTTGCCCAGCACCACCGACAGGCCAAAACGGTCCAGCAGTTGGGGCCGCAGTTCGCCTTCTTCGGGATTCATCGTGCCCACCAGCACAAAACGCGCGGCGTGCTGCTGCGAGATGCCGTCACGCTCTACCGTGTTGACGCCGCTAGCGGCGACGTCTAAGAGCGCGTCTACCAGTGCATCGGGCAGCAAATTAACCTCATCTACGTACAGCACGCCATTGTGAGCGCGCGCCACCAGGCCCGGTGCCAGGCGCAGTTGGCCCTCAACCAGCACGGCCTCCACGTTCAACGTGCCCACCAGTTGTTCCAGGCTGGCGGCCAGCGGCAGGGTCACAAACGGCGCATCCGGCAGCAGAGCTGCCAACGCCCGCGCAGCCGTGGATTTGGCCGTACCGCGCGGGCCGCTGACCAGTACGCCACCGATGCGCGGGTCGATCGCCACCAGCAGCAAGGCGCGCTGCAGCAGCGGCTGGCCGACCAGTGCGGTGAATGGGAATGCCAACCGTGCGGCGGCTTCAACAGTGCTCATGGCCTAGGCCCCTTCTTTCAATACGTCGTCCGATGTTTCCAACCGCTGCTCCAGTGCCAGCAGATGGTCTTCAATGCGTTCGCGCTGGTCACCCGGCTCGGCCCACAGGCCCCGGTCCATGGCTTCCAGCAGGCGTTCGCCGATGCTGCGCAGGGCCAGCGGGTTGTGCTGTATCAAAAAGGCACGGGTGGCGTCGTCGTGCATATAGGCATCGGCCACCAGCGCGTATTGGTGGTCACCCACCACACCGGTGGTAGCGTCAAACGCGAACAAAAAGTCAACTGTGGCGGCCATTTCAAAAGCGCCCTTGTAGCCGTGGCGCTTGATGCCGTCCAGCCACTTGGGGTTGACGGCGCGGGAGCGTACCACGCGGGCCACTTCTTCACCCAGCGTGCGAATGCGCGGCTCACCCGGCACGCTGAAATCACCGTGGTACAGCTTGGCGGGCGTGCCAGCCAAATGTTCTACAGCCACCGCCATGCCTCCCTGGAACTGGTAGTAGTCGTCCGAGTCCAACACATCGTGCTCGCGGTTGTCCTGGTTGTGCAGCACTGCGTCCAGACCGCTCAAGCGTTGCTCAAAGCTTGCGCGTGCAGCGACGCCATGCTCGCCTTGACCGTAGGCAAAAGCACCCGCACGCAAATAGGCTTGGGCCAAGTCAGCACCGTCATGCCAACGACCGCTGGCCATGACCTCTTGCAGCCCAGCGCCATAACCGCCGGGGCGCGGACCAAACACACGCCAGGTGGCCTCGCGCTCGGCGACCTCAGTCGTCAGCCCTTTAGCTTGCGCCTCGGCGGCTTCGCGCTGCACGCGTGCGCGAATGGGGTTCACCTCATCGGACTCGTCTTCCTCGGCAACAGCGGCGATTGCACGCACGGCGGTATCGAACAGGTCAATCACATTGGGAAAGGCATCACGAAAGAAACCCGACACGCGCAAGGTCACATCTACCCGGGGTCGGCTTTTAATCGCCATGGGCAGCACTTCAATGTCAACTACCCGGCTGCTTCCGTCGGCCCATTTGGGCCTGACGCCCAGCAGTGCAAATGCCTGGGCAATGTCCTCACCGCCCGTACGCATGGTGCTGGTACCCCAAACAGACAGGCCCAAGCAACGCAACATCTCGCCATGGTCTTGCATGTGGCGCTCAATCACGCGCTCAGCCGCTATGGCACCCATGGCATAAGCGGTTTGCGTTGGCACGGCACGGGTGTCTACTGAATAAAAATTACGCCCGGTCGGCAACACATCAGGACGACCGCGCGATGGTGCGCCGCTGGGGCCTGCAGGCACAAACCGGCCGGCCAAGCCGCGCAAACACTGGGCAATCTCTTGCGGACCGCAGGCCTCTAGGCGCGGGCGCAGCACCTTGCGCATGCGCTCTAACACCGGGGCGGTACCAGGCCACGCTGTGTTATCCAATGGCTCGTTAGCCACCACATGGTCAGCCACCATCTGCCTAGCCAACAGCTCTAACCGTTCGCGTGTGTGACCAGCATGGCGCCAGGCTTCGCTGCTGAGCGGCTGCAATACCGCAGGTCTAGGGCCACGCCAAGGCTCAGACCATTCAGGGCTGAGAGGGTTGAAACCATCCACACCGGTTAATTTCAAATCTTGCGACAAGGCCACCAACAAACTGCCCTGACCCGCAGCCGTGCCCCCTGCAAAGCGTGCCAGCGCCACCAAGGTGTCGATCTGCTGGCGTCCTGTTGGGGAGCTGCCCAAAATGTGTAGACCATCGCGAATCTGCGACTCTTTGATCTCGCACAAATAAGCATCCAAACGCTGCAACAGCGCGCTACGGGCCGCGTCATCGGCAGGCTTGGCAAAACCCAGGTCGGCGTGCAAGCCCTCCGTGAGTACCTTTTCCAGAATATCCTCGCGCAGACGCTGCGCACGCCGAGGATCCAGTGACAGCGCCTCGTAGTACTCATCCATCTGCCGCTCCAGCTTTTGCAGCGGCCCATAGGTCTCGGCGCGGGTCAAGGCGGGCATCAGGTGATCGATGATGACGGCTTGCGTGCGGCGCTTGGCCTGGCTTCCCTCGCCGGGGTCGTTGACGATAAAAGGGTACAGATGCGGCAAGGGGCCAAGGATGGCATCGGGCCAGCAGGCCGCGCCCAGCGCCACGCTTTTTCCGGGGAGCCACTCAAGATTGCCGTGCTTGCCCACATGCACCACCGCATCCACGGCAAAGCTGCGGCGCAGCCAAAAGTAGAAGGCCAGATAGTTATGCGTGGGCACCAGGTCAGCATCGTGGTAAGTGGCTACCAAGTCCAGATCACGCCCACGAGCGGGCTGATTGCCCACAAACACATGGCCATAACGCTGACCAGACACCATAAAGCGCCCATTGCGCACCATGGGGTCTTGCTCAGGTGCTCCCCACAGCGCGTTCACTGCATCACGGCTGGCCGAATCTAAGAGGTTGAAATCAATCAGGTAGTCCGCCAAAGCTAAGCTTTGGCTCACGGGTCGCGCATCATTGGCTTCAAGGTTGTTGGTGACTCCCGCTACCAACGCTGCAATGAGCCCATCACCGCCTTCAGGTAAGTCGCCCGTGACATACCCAGCGTCTTGCATGGCGCGCAGCAGTGCCACAGTGGAGGCGGGCGTGTCTAGGCCCACGCCGTTGGCAAGTCGCGCGTCGTCGTTGGGGTAGTTGGCCAAAATCAGCGCCACGCGCTTATCGGCATTTGGCTTTTTCTGAAGCACACACCAGCGCCGCGCCAGCTGGGCCACAAAGGCCATGCGCTCGGGCTCGCTCTGGTAGCGCACCACGTCTACTTGGGTACGCTCACAGCGCCAAGCCAGGCCCTTGAAGCTGATGGCGCGCGTCCCAATGCGCCCGTCCACCTCGGGCAGCACCACTTGCATGGCGAGATCACGCGGAGCCAGACCATGCGGGTCAGCTTGCCATTGCTCTTGCGAGCAACCTGCGGTTATCAGCTGCAGCACAGGAGCTTCACCCGCCAGCGGCACCATCTGCGCACCTTCTACGCTTTCCGTGTCAGCACCATCTAGCGCGGTCATTGCAAAGCTCGTGGCGTTAAGAACCACACCCGCTTGGTGCTGCATGGCCAAAGACCGAAGTAGCGCCAAACTGGTCGGATTTTTAAGCGAATCCACCGCCAACGCCACAGTGTTCAGGCCAGCCTGGCTCAGCGCCTCAAGCATGGCATCGAACACCGCCGTGTTACCGGCCTGAACATGCGCACGGTAGAACACCAGCAACGCAACAGATGCGCCGTCTTGCCACGGTGCGAGTACATGAGCACCCTGCGGCTGATAAACCATGGCACCTGGCAAAGTGACAGGCGGTGCGGGACGCGCACCCAAATCAAACGCGGCATGACCGATCAATTCAAAAAAAGTACGGGCGTTGTTGCCGCCGCCTTCGCGCAGGCAGCGCCAAAGGTGACGGCAGTCCTCGTCTGTGGCGGTGCTGCGCAGCAACAATTGCAGATCCTCCACCGCATCACCCGAAAACATAGACAACCACTGACCTCGTGCGCGAGCCGTGTCGCAAACACGCTCCACCAAATAGGCCCAATCGCTGGCGCTGCCCAGGTGGTCAATGACCACCACACGCGCATGCTGCAAAACGTCGTCCACATACATATCGATTGATGCGGGTTGGCGCAGCCACATGAGGTTGGCCAGGCGCACCGTTGGGAACTCTGAGCCCATCTGGCCAACCGCGTCAGCTAGCAGCGCCAGCGTAGTGTCAGCCGCGCTGAGCACCACTATCTCCCCCGGCGTTTGCTCCACGCGTACGACGCCTTGGTTACCATCTTCAACGTAGCCACCCGGTCGGGTAGAAAGCAAATGCATATCAGCCTTTCGGGAAACGTTATCCGACAACGGGCACTGCCAATGCCGCAGCTAGCTCGGTCTGCAAGCTGGCGCCATGGAGCCCAGAGCCAATCACGACCAAGCGGGACTGGCGAGCCTCGTCGGTACGCCAAGGGCGGTCGAAGTAACTGTCAAAGCGCGTGCCAACGCCCTGCAGCACCAAGCGCATGGCCACACCGGGTAACGCCACAAAGCCTTTAACGCGGTAAATCTCATGCCGCTCAACCACCCCTTCAAGCGCAGCCAGCAACACGTCACGGCTAGGCACATCCAGCGTTATCTGGACCGAGTCAAAGGCATCATGATCGTGATCTTCTTCCTCGTCATGGTGTGTTTTTCGCTGGTCAATCACGTCTTCTACTGCACGCGCCAAGCCCAGCAGTACGTCGATGTCAACCCGGCCATGCTGTGCATGCACCAACTTCACGCCGGGCGCGGTTTCGACGCGAACAGCAGCCTCTACACCAGCCAGCGCAGCAGCGTCCAAACCATCGGTTTTATGCACGATCACCAAGTCGGCGGTGGCCAACTGGTCTTCAAACAGCTCATGCAGAGGCGAATCATGGTCGAGGTTGTCGTCTGCACGGCGCTGGGCATCCACCGCCACCGGGTCGTCGGCGAAGTCACCCGCAGCCACAGCGGGTGCATCCACCACAGTCACAACTGCGTCCACAGTAAACGTCGTGCGTAGCGCGGGCCATTGGAAAGCTTGCACCAGCGGCTTTGGTAAAGCTAGACCGGAGGTCTCGATGATCAGGTGATCAATCTGGTCGCGGCGTGCCGCAAGTTTCTCCATCACCGGCACAAACTCTTCCTGCACTGTGCAACACAGACAGCCGTTGGCCAACTCATAGAGCTGACCAGTCTCTACGCCGTTCTCGTCACAGCCAATGCCGCAGCCGCGCAACAGTTCACCGTCAATACCGAGTTCGCCAAACTCGTTGACGATGACTGCAATGCGACGACCCTGCGCATGGGTGAGCAGGTGGCGCAGCAGTGTGGTCTTGCCGCTGCCAAGAAAACCAGTGACGATGGTGGTGGGGATTTTTCGGGTTTGCATCATTGAGGTCTCGGTTTAAAAATTAACGGGGAGGCAGTGCTGTCAAGCAATCAACTTTAGGCAATACCTCTACTGAACTGGGCCAGGAAAAATGACGGTCAATGCCGACCAACTGAGCACAACGCCCCATCGCACAAACGGCCTCGGTCAACGAGGGTGAGAGCGTGGAGGCCATGCCTAGTCCTCAATGCCGCGTTGAGCAGGCACACCAGCCTTGAAATGGTGTTTGATCAAGGTCATTTCAGTCACCGTGTCAGCCAGTTCCACCAGCTCAGCAGGGGCGTTTCGTCCTGTCAACACCACATGCACATGCGGCGGACGCTCGCGCAGACAGGTGAGGATGGTGTCGAGCGGTATCCAACCGTAGCGCAGCGGGTACATGATTTCGTCCAGCACCACCATAAAGTGCTCGCCAGCACGGATCGTGGCTTGCGCCTTGGTCCAACCGTCGAGTGCCAATTGCGCCGAGTGCTCCAAGTCACGGCTTTTCCAGCTAAAACCGTCGCCTAGTCCTGTGATCGGGATACCCAACTGCTCAAACAAGCGGTGCTCGCCAAAGCGCGCCGTGGGCACTTTCATGAACTGGTAAACCTTAACCAGCTTGCCCCGGCCATGGGCACGCAGCGCCAAGCCGAAGGCGGCTGTGCTCTTGCCCTTGCCATTGCCCGTGTGTACAAGAATCAGGCCGCGCCGTTCACCTTGGGGCTTCGGGGTATCGCGTAAAACAGGAGGCGCTTCAATTTCCATGTGTCGGCTTTCTTCAAACTGGGCTGTACAGGCGCTTGTCCACAACCTTAGAATTTCTAAAACGGTGCAGTGATTTAGCGATGGCCAAAATACCCAAATCAATCAGCGGCTCCAGCAACACAACGCTCATATAGGCAGCGCCAAAGCTAGCAACGTCGCTCATGTTTTCCGCACCCACGCCCTTGCCGTAGATGGCCCAGAAGCCCACCCACATAACGATACCACCCTGATAAGCCACAGACAACTTGAAGGCTTGCGCATAACCAATGTCCACATAAGCCATTGCATCAGGGATGGTGCGGCGCGCCAGCGCTGAAGTGACAAACAGCGGTACCAGCAAAGTGGTGACATTCATGCCGTACTGCGGCAAGTCGGGTGGCGCAAAAAACAAGCTTTGAATCAAGAGCCCACCCATCAAGCCGATAGCCGCAGGGGCCACGCCAAATAGCAGCAGCAAAGTGGTGCCAAAAATCAAATGCACCTCGGAGACACCAACAGGGTGATGTGGCAGCAGCTCAAAAAAGCAGAATACGAGTGCAATTGCGACGGTAGAGCGCAGCAGCAAGGAAGTCAGACCCGCATTCTTCAATGCTTGAAAAGCGAGTTTCCCCGTGTAAGCCAGCGCGACGGTTGCCGTCGCATAGCTCAACAAAATTTTTGATCCGTCAACCAGACCAGGTTCTATGTGCATGGCGTTTTTCCTTTTAGTAAAAGTTATACAAAAATATGTCAAGCATGGCGTGCCGCAGTAACCCGTAGAGGCAGTGCCACCCACTGGTCGCCCAGGGCATGAATAGAAATGCGCTTGTCAAACACCGTCTCCAGCGCACGGTGTGTGGTGGCTGCATAGCAAGCACCTTGGTGTATTACACGGCCTTGTGACATAACGATCAGCTCATCTGCTTGCAGCGCCATGGATATCTCGTGCAACACACTCACCACAGTTTTACCCTGTAGCACCAACGCCTTTACCAGCGTCAGCCAATCGGCCTGGTGCGGTGGATCCAGGTTGGCCAGCGGCTCGTCCATTAAAAGCACTTCAGCTTCAACCGCCAAAGCCCGCGCCAGTAAAACTCGTTGACGTTCGCCACCTGACAGTTGCCCGAGCGCCCTGCCCCGCCAGTCCCAGGCATGGGTTGAGCGCAAGGCTTTTTCTACAGCAGCATGGTCTGCGGCGCTTGCAGGCGCGAGCCAGGGCTGATGCGGTAGGCGGCCGAGCATGGTCACATCGTAGGCGGTCAGATCGTCGGCAGAAGCTTCGTTTTGGCCCAGCCATGACAGTTGCTGCGCGCGCAGTTTGGCGCTCAAACTTTGCATAGGCTGACCCAGCAATTCAGTCGAACCGGTGAACGGAATCAAGCCCGCCAGCACCTTGAGCAAGGTGGATTTGCCAGCACCGTTCGGCCCGACGATACTGGTCCAGCGGGCGCGTGGAAAATTGATGGAAATATCGCTCAAAACCTCGATATTTCCGAGCCTGGCCCTTATTCCACGGGCGCAAGCAGCTATGGAATGCATAGCGTCAGTCATAACCCAGCGCCTCGCCCGGTATGCCTGTGCATCAGCCACAGCAGGTAGCCACCACCCAGCACGGCCGTCAGCACGCCCACCGGCAGCTCTTGCGGGGCCATCAGCCAGCGGGCCAAAATATCGGCCGCTACCAGTAGAGAAGCACCCATCAGGCTAGACAAAACGATCAGCCGCCCATGCGTGGTTTTAACCACTGAGCGCACCAGATGCGGCGCGGCCAAGCCAACAAAAGCAATCAAACCCGTCTGCGCCACGGCGGTACCTGTAGCCAGCGCCAGCACGGCCACCAGCGCAGCGCGCATTTGCGGCAGTTGCAGCCCCAGGCTTTGCGCAGTGGCTTCACCCAGCGCCAGGCCGTCGAGCACATGGCTCATCAGCCAGGCGGCAATCAAGCTCACAGCAAAGCTAGATGCCATCACGGCGCAGGCCGACCAGCCGACGAACGCTGTGGTACCCAGCATGAAGGCCTGCATGGCCTGCATGATGTCGGGCGTGAGCAGCAAGACCAGTGAGGTAACCGCCCCCAGCACCACACCCACCACCACACCCGCCAGCAGCAAACGCAGCGTGTGCTGCACACCTTTAGCCAGCAGCAGCGTCAGCAGCACCGCAGCAACCGCACCTAAAAACGCAGCGCCCGTCAGCCCCAGCCTGGCGACCCATTGCGTGGCCAGCGGTGACACACCAAACAGCGCCATGGCCAGCGCCACGCCCAGCGATGCGCCTGATGCACTGCCCAGCAAGTATGGGTCTGCCAGCGGGTTGCGAAACAGGCCCTGCGCCACAGCACCCGCCAGCCCGAGCAGCGCACCCGCCAGCCACGCACCCAGGGTGCGCGGCATGCGGATTTCCCAAACGATCAGCATGGCCTGCGGGTCGCGCTGCATGTTGGCGACCGATTCAAAACCCGTGCTGCCAACGGTGATGCCCAATAACAACAAACAGCAAGACGCAGCCAGCAGCAAAACTGCCAGAAAAACCGCTTGGCGATTTTGCGTGTTACTCATAGGTTTCTAAACACTTGGCCATCAGCCGCGCGGCCTCCGCCATGCGCGGACCGGGCCGCACCACGACGTCTGAGTCACCCACACCAAACACGCACACGCGGTTGTTCTTGACTGCCTTGATGCTGTTCCAGCCAGGGTAAGCCACTGCGTTGACCATGCTGCGGTTGCCAATCATGATCACGTCAGGGTTGGCGCGTACCACGTACTCCGGGTTCAAGCGGGGGAATGGGCCCAGCTTGGCGGGCACCACGTTTATTACGCCCAGGCGCGTGAGGGTTTCGCCAATAAATGATGCCTCGCCCGCCGCATAAGGGCCACGGCTGACTTCAAAATACACCCGTGCTGTTTTGGCCTTGGCAGGCAGTGACTGAGCGGCTGCCGACACGCTGCTGTCGATGATGCGCCAGACCCGCTCGGCACCCTGCGCATCGGGCACGGCCAGCAGCACACCCAGAACAGACAGTACGCGTTTGACGTCAGCATGGGTTTTGGTTTCCAGCGCCACCACCTTGATGCCCAACGCCTCCAGCCTTTCACTCGAACGTGACTTGCCAGAGACCAGCACCACGTCGGGCTTCAACGCTACGATGGCTTCAATGTTCGGGTCCATGCCGCCGCCCAGTTTGGGCAGATTTTTTAAAGAATCAGGGAAGTTGGAATAACGGTCAACACCCACCAGCCGCTGGCATTGCTCCATCGCGCAGACGCTTTCAGTCAGTGACGGCAACATGCTGACGATACGCTGCGGTGTTTGCGCGAAAGTGACGGTGACGCCCCGGTCGTCTGTGACTTGCAGGGCTTGGGTAGCACTGCAAAAAGCCATGATCAAGACGGCAAAATACTTCATGCCTGGCTCTTCAAAGTCAACGGCAAACCAGCAGCCATGAAGGTCACGCGCTCGCATGCAGCGGCTACCTCTTGATTGAGCCGCCCCAGCGCATCGACAAACGCACGCGTCTCGCGCCCCATCGGAATCACGCCCAAGCCAATCTCATTACCCACCAAAACCACCGGGCCAGATGGATTTTTAATCGCTATTAATAAAGAAGCTGCTCGCGCCCGTGTTTGTTGGTCTACAGCCTCTTTTGATAGGTTATTTTGATTGTTTTTGACGATTTCATAAGGCATCAACAGGTTGGTAAGCCACAAGGTCAAACAATCCACCACCACAAGGGTCTGCGGCTTACTGTGGGTTTGAATCGCTTCGCCAAGTTCTATCGGCTCTTCAACCGTCTGCATGCCCGGCACGCGCTCTGCCCTGTCTTGCTGATGGCGCACGATACGCTCGACCATCTCATCATCCCAAGCCGTCGCAGTGGCAATCATCACGGCTTGATGGCTGGGCGATTGCGCCAGCCAGTCACGCGCCAGCAGCTCAGCGCGGCGTGACTTGCCGCTGCGCTGACCACCCAGGATGAGTTCACTACGCGCTGTCATGTTGTGAGTCCCGCCGACAGGCCGCCCTTAGGCGGGACAGCCCCCTCGGGGGGCAGCGCAGTACGCGAAGCGACAAGTGTGGGGGTCATACCCCAGGCCATGATGATTTTGTGAATCTGCTCAACGCCGTCGGTTAGCGAAGCGGGTCCAGGCTGCAAAATTTCTGCGGACTTGATTTCAAACAACTGGTCGTTTTTAACAGCGTTCACGTCCTGCCACCCAGGCCTGGCGCGCACATGCGCGGGCCTGAATCGGCGGCCACACCAGGAGCCAAAAATAATGTCGGGGTTGCGCTGCACGATCTGAAGCCCGTCGGCAATGATGCGGCCCTTACCCATCGGCTCCTTGGCCAGTTCGGGAAAACAATCGTCACCTCCTGCAATGCCGATCAGCTCAGACACCCAGGCAATGGCGCTGATGTGTGGGTCATACCATTCCTCAAAAAACACACGTGGGCGGCGTTGCAAAGAAAGGGCTACCGCTTCAATCTCAAGCAGGCGGTTTTGCATGGCTTGTATTAGCGTCAAGCCTTTGTCAGCTTGCCCAACCATCGCGGCCAGTTGGTACATCATGGAGAAAATCTCGGCCACGCTGCGCTGGTTAAAAATCGTGACCTGAATGCCTTTTTTAACCAGCTGCGAGGCGATATCGGCCTGTAGGTCTGAAAAGCCAATCACGCAGTCGGGCTGCAGTTCCACAATTTTGTCAATCTTGGCACTTAAAAAGGCGCTGACTTTGGGCTTTTCTTCCCGCGCACGCGGTGGGCGTACGGTGTAGCCTGATATGCCAACAATGCGCCGCTCTTCACCCAGCAGGTACAGCCACTCGGTAGGCTCTTCCGTCAGGCAAACAATGCGTTGTGGGCCGTAGTTTTGGCCTGTTGAATGCCCGCGCCAATCGCTTGTTTTATCCAGCATGTTGATCCTTCAAAAACAGGCCTGCTGCAGCTGCCGGGTTGGATGCAAACCAGGCATGGAAGTAGCTGGCCTTAACCGAGCCAAGTACATACAGCGCCTCACCATCGCCCCGCAGCTTGCGGCCCGGTGCCGCCTGGGTACGAGCTGTAGCAGGCCATGTAGCGGCACAAGTGGAGTAATGAAACGCATGGCCCCGCAGAATACCGCCGTTAATTTCAAGCTGCTGCGGCCCAAGCGCTGCCAGCCGTTTTTGCAGCGCTACGCTGCCGGGCAACACAGCCCACATCGGGTAACTCGCACCATCTGCACAAGTTAGCGTTTCAAACAAGGCCATCATGCCGCCGCATTCAGCCCAGACCGGTTTGCCTGCTGCCACATGGGCCGCCATGCTGGCTTTCATGGCCGTGTTGGCCGCTATTTTTTCAGCATGCAGCTCGGGGTAGCCGCCGGGCAACCACAGGGCATCACAAGCTGGCAATGCGCCATCATGCAGCGGAGAAAAGTCAACAATCTGCGCACCCATCGCGCGCAGGCAATCAATATTGGCAGCGTAAATAAAGCAGAAGGCTGCGTCGCGCGCCACGGCAATGGTTTGGCCAAGAAGTAGCTTGCTTTGTTGCTCCCTCTCCCGCTGGGAGAGGGCTGGGGTGAGGGCTTTCTGCGCTAGCGAAAAATCCACAGACCACGTCTGCAAATCATCAACATTCATTTTACCAAGCGGTGTTTCAGCCAAGGCGTCAGCCGCCGCATCAAGCCTTTCAATCGCATCGCTCAACTCACTGGCAACGACCAAACCCAAATGCCGCTCGGGCAGCGTGAAAGCATCACTGCGCATCAGTGCGCCGCGCCACTGACTGGCATCACGCAGGCCTGCCTGAAGCATCTCGGCATGGCCAACTGACGCTACCCGATTGGCCAGCACACCGGCAAACGCCAAGCCCTCGCGATAGTTCTGCAAGCCCCAGGCTAGCGCCCCAAATGTTCCGGCCATGGCACTCGCGTCAATCACGGTCAGCACGGGCAAACCAAAGCGCTGCGCCAGGTCAGCCGCGCTGGGTTCACCGTCAAACAAACCCATCACGCCTTCAACAATGATGAGGTCTGCGCTCCGTGCCGCGTCATGCAGGCGCTGCGCGCAGTCCGCGTCACCCGTCATCCACAAATCAAGCTGATGCACTGGATGGCCACTGGCCAGCGTTAGCCAATGCGGGTCCAAAAAATCAGGCCCACATTTAAAAACCCGTACCCGCCTGCCACGGCGCGTATGCAGCCGCGCCAAGGCAGAGGCCACCGTGGTCTTGCCTTGGCCGGAGGCCGGGGCGGCGATCAGGAGGGCTGGGCAACGTGCAAGCATGGGGTGAAACCGCCTTACTGCGGTGCCCAGGTCAGACCCACGTACAGCGAGCGCCTGGCGGTGGCGTAGGTGCTGATAGTCTGATACGTCTTGTCAGTCAGGTTGTCAACCCGCACCAAGGCTTTCCAGTCTTTTGACAACGCGGTGCTGGCACTTAAATTAACCAGGGTATAGCCAGGCAGCACAGCCGATGTAGCCGTGGTGTTGTCATAGCGCAGGGCAGACACCAGCACATCGCCCGCCAGCGTCCAGGCGCCGACACGGGTGTCCACACCGAAGGTTGCGTGGCGTTTGGCGCGGCGGGCAAGCTGTTTGTCAAGCGTCACATCTTTCGGGTTCTGTAGATCTAGCGAGCCATACAGGCGGTAGCTGCCGACGGTTTCACTCGCAGTAAATGTCAGACCTGTGTATTCTGCCAACGCAGTGTTGGCATAGCAGGCACGGCTTGCCAGAAGAACAGGTGCCTTGCCGTTGATACATGTACCGTTCCCGCTGGCGAAAGTCAGTAGATTTGTCACCTGATTGGTATATGCCACCACACCAAAGTTGCTGCTGCCCTGCGCGTACTTCAAGCCCAGCTCGACGCTGCGCCCAGATTCTGGCAGCAACGGTGTGGTGGGTGCATAAATGGTAAACCGCTGGTACAGCGTGGGCACGCGGAACGACGTACCTGCGCTGGCGGATATTTTCCACTGTGGAGTCAATGCAAAAGCATAGGCTGTAGTCCCGGTTGACTTGCCGCCAAACTCACTGTCACGGTCGCGCCGCATATTGAGCTGCACGGTGTGTGCCCCGCCCGTCCAGCCATAGCCCAGACCCACGCTATTTTGTGATTTTTCGCGGCTGACAAAAGTGTTGCCAACTGGCACTGCGGTTGAGCCGACCAACAGAAATTGGTCTTTTCTGTTTTCAACCGTGGCGCTGAAAAGATGCGCGCCCAGACGATATTCGTTGGCCCACAACAAGCTGCTGATTTTGGTTTGGTCGTACGACAAGATGGGAGTCGAGCCATTTAGCGCTTCTTCGCCACGGTCGGTACCACCAGATACCACCAGCCGGGTGCTGTAGTGGTCTGTCCAATTAGCTAACCACTTGCCACTGACTGTTTGCACGCTATTAATTCGCCTGAAGTCGCGCGTTAACCCACTGTCATACTGGGCATCCATTTTGTTGTTCAAAATGCTGGCTTCAATGCGGTGGTCTGCATTGATCTGAAAGCCCAGTCGGGTGTTAACAGCAATGCTTTTATAGCCATCAGCATCCGGATTTTGCCCATTGATGGGGCGAACGTTAAAACCATTGCTGGTAGCCTGCGACACGCCAAAAGAATAATCGAAAGCATCAACCGACCCACTTGCGCTGGCTTCAGTTTTCTGGGTGTTGTAGGCACCATAGCCCAGCGACATAACAGGCGCAAAAGCGCCTTGGCCTTTTTTGGTAAAAATCTGGATCACACCTGCAACAGCGTCCGAGCCATACACCGCACCGGTGGGGCCACGAACAATTTCAATGCGGTCAATCAGGCCCAAGGGGATGGCTTGCCAGTTGGCACCGCCGCTGGTGCTTTGGCTGTCTACCCGCACACCATCGATCAGCACCATGGTGTGACGGTTTTCCCCACCGCGCGTAAAAACCGATGTCTGATTGCCTACACTGCCATTCCGCGCAATCTCAATACCCGGCACACGTGCCAGTACATCAGCCAGGCCAGCTGCCCCACTGCGCTCAATCACATTGCGGTCAATGATGGTCACATCGGCCACCACATCACCTATAGGCTGCGCGTTGCGGTAACAAAAGTTTCCTTCAGTTGTGGTGCGGCGCCCGATTGGGTAAAAGACGAAAAAGCTGGCAATGCGGCAGCCAAAGCCAATGGCAGCGCGGCCATTCGGGCGCTCAAAATACAAGTCTTCATGAAATAAACAATCAACAATAAGCCCTCACCAGCGACCCCGCCAGTGCATGAGCGATACGACGACACGTTTTTTGAAAAGCGTGCCGTCACCTTGTTGGCCGGTATCCGGGCTAACGGAGCTGCTTTCATCGCCTTCCCAAGTCCTTGTTCAGGGGCCTCAGTGGCGAATGATGAAAGCTGAATGCACGCCAGAAAGCTCTGACATGCATTCGTCCGTTTTACCGTTGCGGGGGCAGCGCAAGTTAAAAGCAATAGCCGTGGGCCAAAACTCTCTCCTGCTTCCCGTTCAACTGCGGCATGTGAACCACACCGCGAGCACCAACAGCCAAGATTCTACGCTTTGGGTGCTTGTAAACCCTACAATTGCATTCGCCATGCCTAACTCCACCCAAATTGATCAGATCACTGAGCGCGTCGAACGCCTGTTGCTGCGCTACGAGGAATTGCAGCGCACCAACGCCCTGCTGGCCGAAGAAATCAGCACGCTGGCGCAAGAGCGCGACTCTCTTAAGTCGCGCCTGGGCGCAGCACGAGCAAGAGTTGACGCACTGCTAGAGCGGCTGCCTGAAAACGCCAGCAACAGCCAATCTGCACCTTTGAGAGCAGCATGATGAAGCAACTCGAAGTTCAAATCATGGGGCAAAGTTATTTGCTGGGCTGCCCGCCAGATGGTGATGCAAGGCTGCTGGATGCGGTGAACCGGGTGGACCTGGCGATGTGCAAAATCCGCGACAGCGGCAAGATCAGAGCCAGGGATCGTATTGCTGTGCTGGCTGCGTTGAACCTGGCGTTTGAGGTGCCGGAACAAACCGCACAGATTCAAAAGCCTGTATCGCCAACTACGGAACATGCGCAGCTGTCTGCTTTGCTTCAACGACTGGATGCTGCCTTGGGACAGGATGGTCAGCTACTTTAATGGCTGCATAGGCCTACAATCAAGCCTGTCTGCAGTACGCGCTGGGCTTTATATTTCCTTGTACCAATGCTTTTAATAGCACGGGCTTGGTAAATTGCCCGGCTGGCGTGCCCGTCTCGCGTTAGACGAGCCCAAAGCCAGGCTGCCCTCGCCCACCTGAACTCTGGTTCAGGATGACGGTCCAGCGGTACTTGCAGACACCTTTTTACCCATCACGCCAAGCCCAGTTTTTGCGCCAAACCAATGCGTTGCAACTTGCCAGTTGCACCTTTGGGAATCTCGTCCATGATGAGAATTTTCTTTGGTACTTTGAAGTCTGCCAGTTTGGTAGCGGCAAACTCCCGAATCTCGCGGTCTGTGGCTGTTTTACCCTCACGCAAGACAACTGCTGCAGCCACTTCTTCGCCCAGCTTGTCATGCGGCATGCCAAACGTCACGACCTGCGCCACAGCAGGGTGGTCCATCAGCACCTCATCCACCTCGCGCGGTGAGATTTTTTCACCGCCCCGGTTGATGATTTCTTTCAAGCGTCCCGTCAACGTGACATAGCCATCAACCGTCATCGTCCCCTGGTCGCCGGTGCGGAACCAGCCGTTGGTAAAACCTTCTGCATTGGCTTTGTCATTGTTCTCGTAGCCCAGCGTGACGTTCTCACCGCGAATCACGATTTCGCCAATTTCACCGGCTGCCATGAGCATGCCTGTGATGTCCATGATGGCGACTTCAGGGCCAGCAGCAATACCTACCGAGCCAGGAATACGCTTGCCAGGTGGCAGCGGGCTGCTGGCCATCTGGTGCGCCGCTTCCGTCATGCCGTAAGACTCAATCAACGGTGTTTTAAACACCCTTTCCAGCTCGGCTATCACCTGCGGCGGCATCGACGACGATGAGGAGCGGATAAAGCGCAATGGGTTGGCTTCAATCACGTCCATGTTGTTGGCGGCGCGCGCCAAAATGGTTTGGTGCATGGTCGGTACGGCCGTATACCAGGTGGGTTTGCACTCTTTCATCCAGCCGAAAAACTTGAGCGCGTTAAAACCCGGTGTACAGAAAATCATGCTGCCTACCGCCATGGGTGCCAGCACGCCTGCTATCAGGCCGTGGATGTGAAACAGCGGCATCACGTGCAGTTCACGGTCGGCACTTGTCAACTGCAAGGTGTGGCTGATGTTACGGGCAGACGCACAGACGTTGCGGTGCGACAGCGGCACAATTTTGGGCCGTGAAGTGGTGCCAGAGGTGTGCAAAATCAGCGCCACGTCATCTGCCTTTGCTGGGCCGGGCGAGGCCGCCGAGCCTTTTTGATCAGAGATTAATTCAAAGTTACCTGCACCCTGTTCAGGCAGAGCTTTCAGGTGAATCACCGCAACGCCCAGCTTGGCAGCCACAGCCAGCGCAGGCGTTTCACTGCCCACCGCCACGATCAGCGCCTTAGCTTTCAAGTCGCTCAGGTAAAACTCAAACTCATCAGCGCGGTAAGCCATGTTGAGCGGCGCTGCGGTACAGGCGCTGGCCACAGCGACAAAAGCCGTTGCCATTTCTGGGCAGTTGGGCAGCACGATGCCCACGCGGTCACCCCGGCCGATGCCCATGGCATTGAGCGCGGCCGTCGTCTGGGCGATGAGCTGATTCATCGCGCCATAAGACAGCGGTACACCACCGGGTGCCATCATGGCGGTAGATGCAGGCGCTTGCAGCGCAACCATCTCGTGAAGTGTTGTGTAGTGGGTCATGGTGACAAATAAAGTTTAAGAAATTTTCAAGGTCGCATGGTGCTGCTGCAAATTTTTAGCCAGCAAGCTGGCCAGCGCGTAGATGGCATGAATAGTCGGCGTGGGCGTCTGGGTGATTTGCCCCAGTTCCATGACCGATGCAACCAGCGCTTGCAATTCCAGTGCCCTGCCCTGTTCCACGTCTTGCAGCATGGAGGTTTTGTGTTGCCCCACCGCCTGCGCACCTGCAATACGTTTTTCAAGGCTGACCTTGAACTGCACGCCGAGCTTTTCACCAATGGCTTGCGCCTCTGTCATCATGCTGGCTGCCAGCTCTCGCGTGGGCGGGTACAGGCAAATGTCTTCCAGCGTGGCATGCGTCAGAGCGCTGATGGGGTTAAAGCTCAAATTACCCCACACCTTGAGCCAGATTTCAGACCGGATGTCAGCCGATACAGGCGCCTTGAAGCCAGCGCCTTTGAAGGCATCACTGATGGCGCGAATGCTCGGTGTGTCAGACCCGTCAATTTCACCCAGCGTGAATCGATTGCCCTCAATCACCTTGATCACACCGGGACGAATCACCTCACTGGCGGGGTACACCACGCTGCCTATCACGCTGTCAATCGGGATGTATTTGGCAATCACACCATCAGGGTCAACCGCTTGCACAGGCATGCCGGTGTAGTTGCCCGCCAGCTTGTGAAAGTACCACCAGGGAATACCGTTTTGCATCGTCACCACGCGGGTAGCGCTGTCCATCAGTTGCGGCAAATCTGCGGCTACAGCAGCCACCTGATGCGCCTTCATGCCCAGAATCACCACATCCTGCACACCTGCTTCACTGATTTTGGATGTCGCTTTGATTGGTTTGGCCAGCAGTTCGTTGCCGTTTTCTTCGATCAACGTCAAGCCGTTTTGCTTGACTGCTTCCAGATTGGCTCCGCGCAAGATAACGGTGACCTCATGGCCCGTAAGAGCCAGCTTGACAGCCAGCATGCCGCCTATGGCACCCGCGCCTACTACGCAAATTTTCATTTCAAAGGTCTGCTTTACTTATGTTGGATTTAGGGTTGGATTGATGTTGGATGCGAATGTGTTTCGCAAAACGCCAATCCCATCGATTGATACTTCCACAACTGTACCCGGCTTGATGGGCAGAACGCCCAGCGACGTACCGCAGGCAATCACATCACCAGGGTATAGCGTCATCTCGCGCGACAAACTGGCAACAATCTGCGCAGGTGAAAAAATCATGTCGCTGCATGGGTAATTTTGTCGCTCACGGCCATTGACCAGTGTGCGTACGTTCAGCGCCTGCCAGTCAAGCCCAGTCGCAATCACAGGCCCAAAAATACCGAAGGTGTCAAAACTTTTTGCGCGTGTCCATTGGGCAAATGATGCGTCGCGGGTAAGCAAGTCCAGCGCCGTCACATCATTTACGCAGGTCATGCCAAAAATGGCATCCGCAGCCTCTTCCACACTGATATTTTTGCAGGTTTTGCCAATCACCAGGCCCAGCTCGCCCTCATACACCACGCGGCCGTCGTAGCTGGCGGGCGCTGTAAACGGCTGCTCATGTGCGCAATAGCTACTGGCTGCTTTGATGAACCACAGAGGCTCGGATGGAATGCTCAAGCCCTGCTTGGCCGCTTGCGCGTAGTAGTTGTTCCACAGGCCGATAAATTTACCGGGCACACAAGGCAGTGCGGTGGTTACATCGCTAAGTGCCAGAAATTGCCCAATACGCTCAAAAGCACCAAACATGTCGCCACTGCACACTTCAATCTGGCCATCCATGAGCAGCCCAAAACCAGGCTTGCCGCTCGCCTCATAACGAATCCAATGCGCTATCAATGTGTGCCTTGCATGAGTTAATCTGTTTACGCCAACCAAAGTTGTTCTTCGGCATAGTATCGCCTGTGCCCCGTAAAATCACGGCACAACAACGCCATTGCCGCTGCGCAAGACGTGCGCAATTCATCACCCACCGCAAAACGCCCACCTTATGCTACTTGAACCCCTGCTGATTGTTGAACTCGCCGCTTTGGGCATTGCCACCGGATTTTTAGCCGGCCTGCTGGGCATTGGCGGTGGCATGTTGATGGTGCCCTTCATCACCCTCATCATGTCCAACCGGGGCGTCGCGCCTGATCTGGCTGTGAAGATGGCGATTGCCACGTCCATGGCAACGATTATTTTTACCTCTATCTCAAGCGTTTGGGCGCACCACCAGCGCGGCGCAGTGCGCTGGGACATCGTCAAGCGGCTGGCGCCCGGCATTGTGGCGGGTAGCCTGCTAGGCAGCCTGGGCGTTTTTGCATTGCTCAAGGGCGCGTATTTGGCGATTTTCTTTGGCCTGTTTGTAGGCTTTTCTGCGACGCAAATGTTTTTAGATAAAAAGCCCGAGCCAACACGTCAGTTACCCGCGACTGGCGGCTTGCTGGCCGTAGGCGGCTTCATTGGGTTTTTATCCGGGCTGGTCGGTGCTGGCGGCGCGTTTATCAGCGTACCGTTTATGACCTGGTGCAATATCGCCATTCGCAACGCTGTAGCTACCTCTGCTGCGCTGGGCTTTCCTATTGCAGTCGCCAATGTCATTGGCTACGTTATCAGCGGCTTGCATGTGCAGGACCTGCCTGTCGGCGCTGTCGGCTATATCTGGCTGCCAGCGCTGGTTGTCATTGCAGTGTGCAGTTTTTTTGTTGCCCCTTGGGGCGCCAAAGCCGCGCATGCGCTGCCGATTGACCGCCTGAAGCGTATCTTTGCCAGTGTTCTGTACGTGCTTGCAGCCTACATGCTCTACAAAGGTTTACGCGGCTAGGCATCAAGCAATCATTGGTGCTTGTATCACCACGATACCGTCCGCATCGGCATAAAGCCAGTCCCCAGGGCGAACCCACACACCTTGTATTTGAACAGCCACATCGCGCTGGCCTTCACCACGCTTTTCAGTCGGCAATGGCATGGCCGCCAGCGCGCGTATGCCCGTGCTGCATTGCGCCAGCTCAGCCACGTCACGCACGCAGCCATCAATCACCACACCCGCCCAGCCATTTTTTACCGCTGCTGCACCCAGGTTGCCGCCCAGCAAGGCACGACGCAATGACGCGCCGCCATCCACCACCAGCACCCGTCCCGCGCCTGGCGAATCAACCGCCGTTTTGACGAGCGAGTTGTCTTCAAAACACTTGATGGTCACGACTTCACCGCTGAATTGAAGAAGCCCACCAAAGTTTTTAAACACGGGCGGCAACACCCTGAAGTTGCCAGACGCATCGTTTTTGTGAGAATCACACAGGTCACAGGTGGCGAATTTCAGGGTGTTTGCATTTGACATGGCTGAATTATGAGATTGATAGAAATTGCATTTTCTCCTCTGAAAAGCCGCTGAAGCATGCTGTTTTTGATTTTCAGAGGCAAAAATGCGTCACTAACCATCAAAAAAGTGCTTTTCCCCTATGAAAAGTACGCTTTCTCCAGTAGCATCCGCAATGCCGCTGGGGACTAGTTATCTCTGGCGGTGATTTATCAACTTCTAGAAGGAAAATCAATCATGGCAACTGCAAAAAAAGCACCGGCTAAAAAAGCGCCTGCAAAAAAGGCTGCTCCGGCAAAGAAAGTAGCTGCGAAAAAAGCAGCTCCTGCGAAAAAGGTAGCCGCTAAAAAAGCAGCTCCTGCGAAAAAGGTAGCAGCCAAAAAAGCAGCTCCCGCCAAAAAAGTTGCGGCCAAAAAGCCTGCAGCCAAAAAGGCGCCTGCTAAAAAGCGTACCCCGAACGCAGCGTTCATGAAGGCCTTGACCTTGAGCCCCGCACTGGCAGCAGTGTTAGGCGACAAGCCATTGCCGCGCACAGAGATCGTCAGCAAGCTGTGGGTCTACATCAAGGCCAACAAACTGCAAGACCAGATCAACAAGCGCATGATCAACGCTGATGCCAAGCTGAAAGCCGTTTTCGGCAAAGCCCAGGTGTCGATGTTCGAGATGGCTGGCCTGATCGGCAAGCACGTCAAGTAATCTGCCCTCGGGTAGAGACTAAAAAGCCGGTGAAAACCGGCTTTTTTTATGTTTTTCAGGTATGTTTTAGGCCTCTAGGTCAATGGATTCGGGCGCAAGCAGCTTCTTTTTTAATAGCAACTATTCGCTTATTTCCGCTTCAACGCCTGCTCAGTAATCGCCGACAGCGTGGCCCTCGTGGTGATGACTTCTGGGTCCAGCATCACTTCAATCACTGTGCCTTCGCTACGTGCCAGCGCGGCTAGCAGCTCGCCTTCAAACTCCGACGTAGAGGTGATGCGTACCCCCGCGTAGCCGTAGGCGCGTGCCAGCGCGGTGAAGTCGGGGTTTTGTAGATGCGAGCCGCTGGAGTGCGTTGGGTACTCGCGCTCCTGGTGCATGCGAATGGTGCCGTACATGCCGTTGTTGAGCAGCACGATGATGGTTTTAGCGCCGTGTTGCACGGCGGTGGCCAACTCTTGGCCATTCATTAAAAAATCACCGTCACCGGCCATCGTCAACACCGCGCGCCCGGTGGTAATGGCTGCGGCAATACCTGCTGGCACGCCGTAGCCCATGGCGCCTACCGTAGGTGCCAGTTGCGTTTTGTGGCCTTTCACCAGGCCGTGGTGCTTGTAAAAGCGGTGCACCCAGCTGGCAAAGTTGCCCGCACCGTTGGTCAGCACCGCATCAGGCGGCAAATGCTGTTGCAGCAGGCCAACGATGGCGGGCATGTCGATGTCACCGGGTAATTTGTTGGGTTGCAGGTTGGCGACGTAATCGGCATTGGCCTCTAGCGCCCAAGGCTCCCACGGCACATCGACCGGGGCAGTCAACACTTCCAGCGACCTTGCAGCGGCGTTCATGGTGGCGTTGATCGCCAGGTCGGCCTGGTACACG
>JAYWBS010000278.1:0-59853 GCA_043781295.1 Polaromonas sp. | reverse complement strand
TGACTACGACATCTCCATCCCGGAGTTTCGGGGTGACCGCGAGCAGCTGATTCAGGCCGTCATCAATATTGCTCATAACGCAGCGCAAGCACTTGGTGAACGGATCGCGGTGGGCGATGCACAGATCACTTTCAAGACCCGAATCGCCCGACAAGTCACCTTTGGCAAGCAGCGTTACCGCCTGGCACTGGAATTGCATGTCATTGACAATGGACCGGGCGTGCCGGACTCTTTGAAAGACCGAATTTTCTACCCGCTGATATCGGGGCGTGAAGGCGGTTCGGGGCTGGGGCTGACATTGGCACAAACTTTTGTACAGCAACACCACGGCTTGATTGAGTGCGACAGCGTCCCGGGGCGAACAGATTTCAAGTTGCTGATACCGCTGCCTTGAAACCTGAACGCTCGATGTTTTGACATACAAGCATATTGGGCCAAACTCATAGGCTCAAAATAAAGGGAAAGCGCAGCATGAAGCCCATCTGGATTGTTGATGATGACCAGTCCATCCGGTTTGTTCTGGAAAAAGCTTTGCTGCGCGAAGACCTGCCAACCCGCAGCTTCACCAATCCGCGCGAAGTGCTGGCCGCCCTGGCAGACGCGACCGAAGAAGATGGCCCGCAAATACTGGTGAGCGACATCCGCATGCCCGGTGGCTCTGGCCTTGACCTGCTGGAAAAGGTCAAACAAAAGCTGCCCGGCCTGCCGGTCATCATCATGACGGCGTTTTCTGACCTGGACAGCGCCGTATCGGCCTTTCAGGGCGGTGCGTTTGAATACTTGCCCAAGCCGTTTGACTTGCCCAAAGCGGTCGAGCTGATTCGCCGTGCGGTTGAAGAAAGCCAGCGCGAAGAAGTGGCTGAAGAACGCATGGCCGCAGCCCCTGAAATGCTGGGCCAGGCACCGGCCATGCAGGACGTGTTTCGTGCCATTGGCCGCCTGAGCCAGAGCAATGTGACGGTGATGATTACCGGTGAATCAGGTTCTGGCAAAGAGCTGGTGGCCAAGGCGCTGCACAAGCATTCAAGCCGTGCCAATGGTCCGTTTATCGCCATCAATACCGCAGCCATTCCGAAAGACTTGCTGGAAAGTGAATTGTTCGGCCATGAACGCGGCGCTTTTACTGGTGCGCAAACCATGCGCCGTGGCCGCTTTGAGCAGGCCGAGGGCGGCACCTTGTTTTTAGATGAAATTGGCGACATGCCGTTTGATCTGCAAACGCGTTTGCTGCGCGTCTTGAGCGACGGCCATTTTTACCGCGTCGGTGGGCACAACGCCATCAAGGCCAATCCGCGCGTGATTGCTGCCACCCATCAGGACCTGGAGCAACGCGTCAAGGAAGGCGTATTTCGCGAAGACCTGTACCACCGCCTGAACGTGATTCGCCTGCGCTTGCCTGCCTTGCGTGAGCGCCGTGAAGACGTGTTTGCGTTAACGCGGCACTTCTTGCAGCAAAGCGCCAAGCAGTTGGGTGTGGAGCCCAAGCGCATTTCTGACGCAGCGTTGCAGCAACTGAGCAAATTTGGCTTTCCTGGTAATGTGCGGCAGCTAGAAAATATCTGCCACTGGCTGACGGTGATGGCCCCGGCGCAGGTGATTGAATCAAAAGACCTGCCGCCTGAGGTGCTGGGTACTGCGGCAGAAGCCGCCAAGGTATCACTTTCGCTTGAGACAGCGGCAGTGCACGCACCACCGCCCACCAAAGTCAACCCATCCAGCGACCACGCCGCCGGCTTCGCTGCGAGCACCCATGCCACGCCTTTGCCAGCAGAGCCGTTTAAAACGCCATCCATCTCCGGTGCTATTGTGGTGGATGAGGGCGTGGTTAGTCATGGCTGGGAAGCCGACCTGGAGGTTGAAGTCCAGGCGCTGCTGGCAACGGGGCGCAGCGATGTGTGGGACGTACTGACGCGCCGCTTTGAATCAAAACTCATCCAGACTGCGTTGCTCAATACCCGTGGTCGGCGCATTGAAGCGGCTCAAAAGTTGGGTATTGGCCGCAACACGATCACACGCAAGATTCAGGAGCTGAACTTGGAGTGAGTACGAAGCGAGCCTGAAGCGGGTTTGCTCGCAGCACTCGCTGTAAGGGTTTGCAGCTCATCTGGGTTGGTCGAATGTGTTACGTTGGCGTGTTGGTTCAACGTCATGACACAGGAGACAAAGTGAAATTTTTAATTCAAAAAAGCGCAGGGTTATTGACAGTGGCGGCGGCCCTGTTAGCAACTGCGGGGTGCGCCAGCAATTTCCCCGCACCACCATCAACACCCACCGCCTGCTCTGACCTGAATGGTTTGGCTATTGCCCCACAAGCCATTGGCCTGCCCACCACAGGCGCTGTTGTGACCAGTGCGTCAGTCGTGCCAGCTGCTGGCGCGGGTGTGGCTTTGTTGGCTGAATACTGCAAAGTGCTTGGCGACATTAGTCCGGTGGATCCCAATGCGCCCAAGATCAAGTTTCAAGTCAATCTGCCATCCAGCTGGAACGGCAAGGCGCTGATGTTTGGCGGCGGCGGCTACAACGGCGTGCTGGCCACCGGCTTGGGCAATGTACCCGCCGGGCCGACGGATAAGCCTGCACCACTGGCTCGCGGTTACGCCACTTTTGGCAGTGACTCGGGCCACCAAGCCAATGCCAATGGCAGCCGTGATGGCACCTTTGGGGCCAACGACGAAGCCATGAAAAACTTTGCATCGGATGCAATCAAAAAAACGCGCGATGCCGCCATCAATATCATTCAGACCCGCTATGCCGCCCGGGCACAAAAAACCTACTTTGCGGGTGGCTCTACCGGCGGGCGCGAGGCATTGTTTGCGGTGCAAAACTGGCCACAAGACTTTGACGGTGCCATTGTGCTGTACCCGGCCTGGAATGCCGCCGCGCTCGACTTGCAGTTTGGTCGCATCACGCGTGAGCTGGCCAAGCCCGGCGCATACCCGAGCAGGGCCAAGCGCAAGCTGATGTATGACGCGGCGCTTGCTGCCTGCGATGGCCTGGATGGCGCGATGGACGGCCTGATCAGCAACGTCAGTGCCTGCAACGCCAGCTTTAATCCGATGACGGCCACGCTAGGCAACCAGCCACTGCGTTGTGCGGGTGGCGTTGACGCGGGCGATACCTGCCTGTCTGATGCGCAGATTGCGGGCTTTATCGTGACCAACACGCCGCTTGTACTGAACTACGCGCTGGCCAGTGGCGAGACGACTTACCCGGGCTTTAATACTTGGGGTACAGACTTTGGTAACCCGAGTACCAGCCCGCTGCAACCCACGGTGCTCACGCTGTCACTAGGCACTGACCAGCCCGCCAACCCGATGCCGGGCGTCAAGCTAGCTGCCGCCACTACGCCCGCCAGCAGCCCGCCCTACGGCAGCACGTTTTGGGACCAATGGGTGAAGTATTTTGTGACCCGTGATGCCAACTTCAACGCACTCAGCCTGGACCCACAAAACCCCGGCCCTTATCAAGCGCGTATCGTGCAGCTAACGGCCATGCAAGACACCAACAAAACCGACCTGTCAGCCTTTGCCAGCAAGGGCGGCAAGATACTGATGGCGCACGGCGCGCATGACGCGCTGGTCAGCACCCGGGCCACGCAGCAATACTGGCAACGCATTCGCACCACGATGAGTCCTGCTGCTGTCGATGGTTTTGCGCGCTACTATGAAATCCCAGGTTATGGCCATGCCCTCAGCAGCGTCTTCAATGCGGCCTGGGACTCATTGACAACACTTGAAAACTGGGTTGAAAAAGGTGTTGCTCCGCCACCGCAAACCGTGGCTGACACAGCAGGCGTGCCGGGCAGAACAAGGCCGCTGTGTGACTATCCGGGCTACCCCAAATACAAGGGAGATGGAGACTTGAACGCTGCTGCAAGTTACAGCTGCGCCGCGCCTTGAGTTTTTGGTTTTACGAGATCAGGCCAGCGTCACGACGACAGGCGCATGGTCGCTGGGGCGCTCATTTTTACGCGGCAGTTTGTCAATCACGCAACTGGTGACCAGCGGCTTGAGTGTGTCGCTGACCAGGATGTGGTCAATCCGCAAGCCCCGGTTGCGCCTGAAGCCGAACTCGCGGTAGTCCCACCACGAATAGCTTTTCTCGGCTTGCTCAAACATGCGAAATGCATCCGTCAGTCCCAGAGCAATCAGTGCCTGGAAATGCTGGCGCTCCTCCGTCGTATGGTGAATGGTCTCGCGCAGGCCTTCGGCGTCGTAGGTGTCTCGGTCATCCACCGTGATATTGAAGTCACCCAGCAACACCAGCCGGGCGTGCGCGGCCAGCTCGCTTTGCAGCATGGTGCGCAGGCCATCGAGCCACTTCATTTTGTAGGCAAACTTGTCACTGCCCGGTGCCTGACCGTTGACGAAATAGCCGTTGACAACGCGCACCTCACCTTGCGGTGTGTCGAGGGTGCAAGCAATCACACGTGATTGCTCATCGGCAAAGCCAGTGATGTTTTTCACCACATCGCGCACTGGGGTACGGCTCAAAATCGCCACGCCGTTGTAGGTCTTCTGGCCAAATGCCGCGCTGTGGTAGCCCACATCTTCAAGCGCTTTGAACGGATACTTCTCGTCACTCAGTTTGAGTTCTTGCAGGCACAAAGCGTCTACCGGATTGGCGGCAAGCCAGTCAATCACCTGCGGTAGCCTGACGGCCAGTGAATTGACGTTCCAGGTGGCTATTTTGATCATTTTCAGGTCGTTTTTAGGTATTAAAAGTGCCTGTAGCCCAATAAATATGGGCGCAAGCAGCTATTAAATAGATAGCATTAAATGTGCAACATTGCCAATATGCCAACAACCAAACCACCTGCGGCAGCAGCAAACATGACATATTCGACCCAGCGCTTGCGCGTTAGCAAAGCGATGGCTGCCATAGCGATAGATATTTGCAACACCGTGGTGGCCTGCGCCCAGCGGTGGTGCTGATGCATTTGCTCGTCTGATTGTTGGTCCCAGTCGGTGGATTCTTTTTCCAGCTTTTCAGCCGCCAGTTTGATCTCATTTTTTTCTTTTTCGTAGCGGTCAATCTTGGCCTGGTATTTGTCTTTCACGCTATCGGCGGACAAGTCACGCGAGACTTCAGCCAGTGATTGTTTGGTGCTTTTGGCCTGAAAGAAATTCCACTGGTTCGACGCTTCGGTTTTCTTAATCGCTGCGTTGTTCTTATACAGGCCAGCGTTGGCCTGAGTGGCACCACCCATGTAGGAAAAAATCGCCCCCACCGTGGCGATGATGGCCGTGATGACGGCGATCTGCGCAATCATGCCGCCCTTTGCCTTGTCGCCATGATCGTCGTGCCCGCCCTGCGCTGCATGCTCCAGTTCATGGTCATGCGGCCCGTGTACGTGAAATCCATCTTCAGACATATCAGTCTCCTGTGTTGTTGGTGTAAGTGGTAAAACTAAACTTCAGCCCGGTTGAAGATACCTGGTCATCGCGTTCTGTCGCCATCCACTTGGCACCGAGTATGGGCGCAAATGCATCACCTTCAAAATCTTGCGCTATCTCCGTGACCTCTATGCGCTGCGCCAAAGACTCAGCGAGTGCATAGATTTGTGCACCACCGATGATCCAGACGTCACTTGAAGCTTGGCAAAGTTCCAGTGCATCCTGCAAGCTGGCTGCGGGTTTTGCGCCAGCCGCTTGCCAGCCGCTTTGCCGGGTAATGACCACATTGGTACGGCCTGGCAGGGGGCGAAATTTGGGTGGCAATGAATCCCAAGTCTTGCGTCCCATGATGACGGGGCTGCCCAGCGTTAATTTTTTGAAGCGCGCCAGGTCTTCCGGCAAGTGCCAGGGCATGGCGTTGTTTTTACCGATCACGCCATTGGCGGAGCGGGCAAAAATCATGTTGATCTTCATGCGCTGTACCGCCCTAAACGGCCACAGGTGCCTTGATGGCCGGATGGTGCTGATAATTTACAAATTCAAAGTCGTCAAATTCGTAGTCGAAAATGGAATCGGGCTTGCGCTTGATATTGAGCGCGGGGTAGGGCAGTGGTGCGCGACCCAGTTGCAGCGCGACCTGCTCGTGGTGGTTGCTGTAAATGTGGCAGTCGCCGCCGGTCCAGATAAAGTCGCCCACGTCCAGGTCACACTGCTGCGCCACCATGTGGGTGAGCAGCGCATAGCTGGCGATGTTAAACGGCACACCCAGAAAAATATCAGCACTGCGCTGGTACAGCTGGCAACTCAATTGACCCTTGCCACCCGACGCGGTGGCGGGTGCTACGTAGAACTGAAAAAACGCGTGGCAAGGCATCAGCGCCATCTTGTTCAAGTCCGCCACGTTCCAGGCGCTGACGATGATGCGGCGCGAGTCCGGGTTGGTCTTCAAGGTCTTGATGACATCACTGATCTGGTCAATGTGCCCGCCATCCGGCGTGGGCCAACTGCGCCACTGCACGCCATACACAGGGCCCAAATCACCATCTGCGCGTGCCCACTCGTCCCAGATCGTCACACCACGTTCTTTGAGCCAGTTGTTGTCGCTTGACCCCTGCAAAAACCACAGCAGCTCATGCACGATGGATTTGAGGTGAACCTTCTTGGTCGTGACCAGCGGAAAGCCCTGCTGTAAATCAAACCGCATCTGGTAGCCAAATACGCTTTTAGTGCCCGTGCCGGTGCGGTCGGCTTTGAACACACCATGCGTGTCAACGTGGCGCATGAAGTCTTCGTATTGGGAGGAGGTGGGTTGGGTCATGAGCAAACCGGGGTAAAATCAACCTGACGAAAGGAGTCAGAACAGGGTCGAAAAGGGAATTATGCCCTGACCACGCGCCCCGGATTCATCACTCCCTGCGGATCCAGCGCCTGCTTGATGGCGCGCATCATGCCCAGCGCTACGGGCGATTTATGGTGTTCGAGTTTTTCGAGTTTCAGGCTGCCCACACCATGCTCCGCAGAGATTGAACCGTCAAAACGTGCCACCGAGTCATAAACAATCGTATTCACATCAGCTTCACGGTCGCGCAAAAAAGATTTTGAGTCACCTTCAGCGGGCGCCTGCACGTTGTAATGCAAATTGCCATCGCCCAGGTGACCAAAATTGACCAGTCGCACACCCGGTATCGCCGCCTCAAGCAGCGCGTCAGTCGTGGCCACAAATTCTGGAATGCGCGACACGGCAATGGAAATGTCATGCTTGATGTTCAGGCCTTCTTCGGCCTGCGCCAGGGGAATACTTTCGCGGATATGCCAAAGCTGATTGGCCTGGGTCAAATTTTCAGCCACGACCGCGTCCGTCACGCAGCCATCTTCAAACGCAGTTTCCAGCAGGCGTTCAAACTGCTCGCGTGCGTGGGTTTCACTCTCATGGTCTGAGTTTTCGAGCAACACAAAATAAGGTGCCCCCACGCTCCCCACTTCGTGTGGTTTGCTGCCCCCCGAGGGGACCGTGCCTTGCTTGGGGCGGCCCGGCGCTGCGGCGGTCGCGTCTTGCCATAAAGGCACGCGCTGCTGCGGGTAATGTTTGGCCACCAGGCTCAAGGCAAACTGACCCATCACTTCAAAGCCCGTCAGGCCCGCACCCAGGTGCTTGTGCGCCAGGCCCAGCAGTGCCACGGCGTGCTGCATCGACGGCACGGCGGCCCAAGCTGTCAGCCGAGCGGCGGGCATGGGATAAAGCTTTAGCGTCGCGGCGGTGATGATGCCCAGCGTACCTTCACTGCCGACAAACAAATCACGCAGGTCGTAGCCCGTGTTGTCTTTGCGCAGGCCACTCAAGCCGTGCCATACATCGCCTTGCGCAGTGACCACTTCCAGCCCCAAACACAAGTCACGCGCATTTCCGTAGCGCACAACTTGTGTGCCGCCTGCATTGGTGGCCAGGTTGCCGCCAATCGTGCAACTGCCTTCTGCCGCCAAACTCAATGGAAACAAAAAACCAGCTTTTTCAGCGGTGTCTTGCAGGGTTTGCAAAATGCAGCCTGCGTCAACAGTCATGGTCAGGTTGGCGGTGTCGATGTTGCGTACTGCGTTCATGCGCTGCAAACTGAGTACCACTTGCTGGCCAGACTCATCGGGTATCGAGCCACCTACCAGCCCGGTGTTGCCGCCTTGGGTGACGATGCTCACGCCCCTAGCCGCACATGCTTTGACAACTTCTGCAACTTCTAGCGTATTGGCAGGCCGCACCACAACCAGCGCCTTACCGCGCGAGCGTTTGCGCCAGTCCAGCTCGTAGGCTGACAAGTTACCATCAACCAAGGCATTCGATTTGCCAACGATGGCTGTTAATTGATTGATCAGATCGTGAATCATGGCTAGTAGCTTCCTTTTGGCAGCTTGGCAATGCCTTTAAATCTGATCTTCACATGGAGCGAACAGGCAGCAAAAAGTACCAAACACAGTACCACTTCAACCATGGCCAGATAGTTGCTGGGCGCCTTGTCGCTCCAGGCGCGCACTGCGCCTTCGGTAAAGTACAGCCACACCAAGAGGCTTAGCCAGCGGTAGGTGTACATGCGGTTTTTCATCACACCAGCCAGCGGCAAAATCAGCGGCAGTACTTTTAGCGCCAGCAGCGAGCCACCGGGGCGGATGGGGGCCAACACCATTTCCCACAACACGCCCAGCACGATGAGGCCGAACAGGCTGATGGCGGCCGTCCAGCGGATGGTGTCTATTTGATTTTCTTTGTTCATGTCTGGAAAAGAGATGGATGGGCAGATGCTTGAGGCATGATACCGGGGATGAATTTTCAACAACGATTGCAAGTCTTTTTGAAAGATTTGGCGCACTTCCCCTGGCGTGATACCGCACTGACGCTGCGCGCGCGCTTTCGTGACGACCACATGGGCTTGACGGCTAGCAGCCTGACATTCACCACGTCGATTGCGCTGGTGCCATTTTTTACTGTGGCACTCGCCATTTTTACGGCTTTTCCGATGTTTTCAAAAATGCAGGACGTGCTGCAAGGCTGGTTGATTCAAAGTCTGATTCCCGACAACATTGCCCGCCAGGTGCTGGGTTATCTGACGCAGTTCAGCCGTCAAGCCAACAAATTGGGTGCTGCCGGGTTGGGTGTGCTGCTCATCACGGCGATTGCTTTGATATTGACGATTGACCGCACGCTGAACAATATCTGGCGCGTCAAAAAGTTGCGGCCATTGACCCAGCGTGTGCTGATTTACTGGGCCGCCATCACATTGGGGCCGGTACTTTTAGGGGCGAGTCTGGCGCTGACATCGTATCTGGTGTCAGCATCGACCGGCCTGGTGGGCAGCATGCCTGCGCCCCTGCGTTTCGTCATCAGCGCGTTTCAATTTGTCATTGTGGCAGGCGCCATGGCCGCGCTCTACCACTATGTGCCCAATACCTACGTCAGGTGGGCCCATGCCTGGGTAGGCGGTGTGTTTGTAGCACTGGGTATAGAGTTGGCCAAAAAGGCCCTTAGCCTGTACCTGAGCACGGTGCCTACCTATTCGCTGATTTACGGGGCGTTTGCCACGCTGCCTATTTTGCTGGTGTGGATTTATGTGGCCTGGGTGATTGTGCTGATGGGCGCGGTGATTGCAGCTTATTTGCCCAGCTTGCTGGCGGGCGTGGCGCGGCGTGGTGGTGCCGATGGTGATGGCTCTGCCAGAGGCTGGGAGTTTCAGCTGGCCATCGAGGTGCTGCAACAGTTGCATGCAAAAAAGAGCACTGCCAACAGGGGTTGCGGTGCGTCCAGCCTGGCCCAGGCCCTGCGCGTGGATGTGTTGCAGCTTGAGCCCGTGCTGGAGGTGCTGACGGGTTTGAGGTGGTTAGGTCAATTGGTGGAAGAGGGCGATCAGGAGTCCCGCTACCTGTTACTGGCTGACCCTGACCATACGCTGCTCGAGCCCTTGATGCAGCAACTTCTGCTTGATAAAACTTCGTCAACACTGCCGCTGTGGGCAGCGGGGCAGTGGTCGGGCCTTAAGCTGAGGCAGGCGCTTTGATCAAATCTTCACTTTGCCCAGCCAGATGTCTTTGTACATCGCCCAATCACCCATGAAGCTGTACAGCGGGCGCTTAAAACTCGCAGGCTTGTTTTTTTCAAAACCAAAGTGGCCAATCCAGGCAAAACCGTAGCCGCAGAGCAAGCCGTACAGCAGGTACTGTGGTTTGCCGGTTGCCACCAGCATGGCGATGCAGACCAGCGTCAAACTTAAGCCAATAAAGTGCAGACGGCGGCAGGTCTTGTTGCTGTGTTCCGTTAAATAAAAGGGATAAAACTCGGCAAACGTTTGAAAAGATTTTGGGTCTTGCATGGTTGTCTCCAGGTTGTTCGGTTGCTACGACTGCTAGCCCTCACCCCAACCCTCTCCCTGGGGGAGAGGGGGCAAGAGGTTCGTATTGCCATATCAAGTTTAAGCCACTGCAAACGGCGCGTGCAAGAAGCCCCTGAAACGTGCGCGACCGCCTCGGGTGGGTGGTGCGGTTAACCGGTAGTTGGGAAAGCGCTGTAAAAACCGACCAATCGCAATGCGGCCTTCGAGCCGCGCCAGGCTCATGCCTGCGCACTGGTGAATGCCCAAACCAAATGCCAGGTGACGGTTGTTTTGGCGCTCCAGCTGCAGTTGGTTGGGTTGATCAAACTGCGCTGGGTCGCGGTTGGCTGCGCCTATGCACAGCGTTAGCAGGCTGCCTGTGGCAATATTTACACCGCCGACTTGCGTATTTTTCAAGGCGCGGCGGTTACTGAGCTGATTTGACGGCTCAAAACGCAAAAATTCATCAATTACAGGGTTCAAATAGGCCTCTAGACCAATAAAATTGGGCGTAAGAAGCTCCTGTTTTAGTAGCATCTCAGCTTTTGCATCAGGCCATTCGGTCAACGCCACCAGGGCATTGCCAATCAGGTTGGTTGTGGTTTCGTGGCCGGCATTCAGGATGAAGACGCAGTTTTGCAGCAGCTCAACCTCGCTCAGCTTTTCACCCGTTTGCTCTTCACCAATCAGCCGGGTCAGCACGTCATGCTCCGGGTTGCCAGGGTGCTTGCGTCTGTCAGCCACCAGTGTTTTCAGGTAGTCGGTAAATTCAGTCACGCTGCGGTTGCCCAGCGCTTCTTGTTCAGGAGTGAGTTTGGGCTCCAGCGCCCCCAAAATGGCCAGCGACCAGGCACGTAGCGGTGCTCTGTCAGCATGCGGCATGCCAAGCAGGTTGCCAATCACCTCGACGGGAATCGCGGATGCGAAATCTTCAATCAAATCGCCGCCGCCCTGGGCCTCAATCGCATCGAGCAGGATATCAACCAGCGTGATGAGGCTGGGTTCCATGTCGGCAATCGCGCGGCGTGTCAGCGCCCCCATGATGAGTTTGCGCACCCGTGTGTGCAGCGGTGGGTCGTTAAACACCAGGCTGGTGGTGTGGTGCTCAAACAGCGGCGACGTAGCGCCGTACTTGGGTTCAAACTCCACTTTTTTGTCAGAGCTGAAGGTTTGCGCGTCTCGGTATACCGCCACCAGGTCCGCATACCGCGTTAAAAAATACGAACCGTCAGGCATTAAACGGACCGGGCTTTGCTCACGCAGCACGTCATACACCGGGTAGGGGTTGGCGTAAAAGTCAGGCGGCAGGGCCCGCAGGTCGAAGGTGGCGGCGATTTCTTGGGCGCTAGCCTTTGACATCTCGGCAGTCACTTTAAAAAGTCTTTGATGGCCATCAGGGTTTCTTCGGGCGCTTCTGTCATTTGGTGATGACCGACAGCCAAACTCACAACCTGAAAGTCCTTGCCGGTGTTTTTAGCCTTGTCGATTAACAGCTGCGCCGCTTTGGCTTGCGTCATCTGGTCATCAGCGCCTAGCAAAAATAATATTGGGCAAGTCACCTGGCTGATAGCTGTTTCACCATTTGCATAGTCGTCACAAGCTTTGAAGCCCCGGTGAAATACGTTCATTTTTGTATTGCTGGCCAACACACGGCGGCCAAGCGCCAGGCTGCTGCCGTAGACCCAGGTGCCGGGGCCTAGCGCCGACGGTGGAGCGGCGAGTGTGCTGCGTGAAAAGATGTTGACCATTTTGAGGGCCGCCATCGGATCATTGAGCGACGCATCAAGCAACGTGTTGGACACTTTCATCGGAAAAGCTGTGCCCACCAGCACCAGGTGCGTGACGCGTTCTTTCAGCTTTGACGCAGCTTCTAACACAATCAATGAGCCCCAGCTGTGGCCGATCATCGCGGCTTTTTTAATGCCAGCGGCATCCAAAAGAGCTATTATAAAAATAGCAGCTTCTTCAACGCTGGCGGGCGCGTTGCCTTCGCTTTTGCAATGCCCCGGCAGGTCAATCGCCAGCACGTTCCAGCCGTGGTTGGCCATGTAGCGGCTTTGCAGAATCCACACACTGTGGTCGTGCAATACGCCGTGGATAAACACCATGGTAGGTTTGGCTGCATCAAGTGCTTTGCCCGCTGTGTAGCAATAAGTTGGGTGGTTGTTGACTTGCAGGTACATGGTTACGCTCCCGCTTTTTCAGCGGTTTTTAACGCCCGCTTCAAATCGTCAATCAAGTCATCCGCATCTTCCAGCCCTATCGACAAACGAATCGTGCCCTGGCTGATGCCTGCCCCCGCCAAGGCCTCGTCGGTCATGCGGAAATGCGTGGTGCTGGCCGGGTGAATCACCAGGCTGCGGCAGTCGCCCACATTGGCCAGATGGCTGAAGACTCTCAGGCTTTCAACAAAGGCTTTGCCCTGGTTGCGCGAGCCCTTCAAGTCAAAACTGAAGACGGAGCCTGCGCCGCGCGGCAGCAGCTTTTTAGCCAGCGTGTGGCTGGGGTGGGTCTCCAGCAGCGGGTGGCCGACGCGTGCGACAAACGGGTGGCTGGCCAAAAACGCCACGACTTTTTCGGTGTTGCTCATGTGGCGTGCCATGCGCAGACCGAGTGTTTCAATGCCTTGCAAAATTAGCCAGGCGGTGTGTGGGCTCATGCAGGCACCAAAGTCGCGCAGGCCTTCGCGTCGCGCGCGCAGCAAAAATGCACCGACGGTGCTTTCCTCGCTGAACACCATGTTGTGAAAGCCGTCGTAGGCTTCGGTGAGTTCGGCAAACTTCCCCGACTTTTCCCAATCGAACGACCCGCCATCGACCACAATGCCGCCAATCACCGTGCCGTGGCCGCTTAAAAATTTGGTGGCGGAGTGGTAGACCAAATCTGCGCCGTGGTCAAACGGTTTGATCAGCCAGGGTGAGGTGAGGGTCGAGTCCACCAGCAGTGGCGCACCTGCTTCATGGGCAATCGCGGCCACCGCTTCAATGTCGAGCACATCGAGGCCGGGGTTGCCGACTGTTTCACCAAAAAACAGTTTGGTGTTGGGCCGTGCAGCGGCACGCCAGCCGTCCAGGTCACCGGGTTTGACGAAAGTGGTTTCAATGCCAAAGCGGCGCATGGTGTAGTGCAAAAGGTTTTGCGAGCCACCATACAAAGCGGTAGAGGCAACGATGTGCGAGCCTGCCCCCATCAGTGTGGCAATGCTCAGGTGCAGCGCAGCCTGCCCGCTGGCGGTGGCTATCGCGCCTATACCGTCTTCAAGCGCCGCCACACGCTGCTCAAGCACTGCATTGGTTGGGTTACTGATGCGTGAATACACATGACCGGCACGCTCCAGGTTGAAAAGCGACGCTGCGTGGTCACTGGACTCAAAAACAAAAGAGGTGGTGAGGTGTATCGGCACGGCACGCGCGCCAGTGGTCGGGTCAGGCGATGCGCCCGCATGCAGCGAAAGCGTGTCAAAGCCGGGGTCAGCATAGCCGGGCATGGGTTGTCTCCAAATGAAAAAATTCAAGTCAAGTGGCAAATTTAATGCCAGGATTGTTATTGTGGGCTATATTGAGGACGAACTTTCCTGATTGCGCTTGGCAGTGGGAACATACCGCATCACACAAGAGGAGATCGCCATGAAAGTAGCCGACATATTGCGCGTCAAGGGCAACACGCTGTACACCGTTCAGCCCGATGAGCCGCTGGCCAAGGCCACACAGATCATGGCCGAGAAAGACATCGGTTCGCTGGTCGTGATGGAGCATGGTGATCTGGTCGGCATGCTCACATTCAGAGAGGTGATCGTCAGTATCGTCAGCAATGGCGGCGAGATTGGCAACATGCTGGTGAGGAAAGCCATGGACGACCATCCGCTGACCTGCACCAGCGAAACCGAACTCGACGAAGTGCGCCGCATGATGCTGGAGCGTCACGCCCGTTACATGCCGGTCTTGAACCAGAAAATGCTGATGGGGGTGATCAGCTTTTACGACGTGGCCAAAGCCGTGGTTGACAGCCAAAATTTTGAAAACAAGATGCTCAAGGCGTATATAAGGGATTGGCCTGCGGGTGAGGATGATGGCAAGAACGGCTGATAAGGGAAATACGTGATCAGGATTCCATCAGACTGTACGGCGATTGAAGTTGAATCGTTGCTTAACGAGGTTTTTTCAAAGCCTGGACAAAGCCTTTACGTACCAATAAAAATTGCGCGGAGTGCATCATTTGGTATTTCTGCATTACTTGTGTTGACAATCGCCCGCTATTTTCAAATAAATAGGCAAGATGCCCGAATAGAAGTCTCACCAGAAGTTTTTATCAACGAAGATTCAGCTAACAGGTTCGCCGGAACGCTGCATGGTATGGCAGCAGTCTGGCTGACGCATAGTGCGGCTAACGTCGATGGCGCTGACACTCGCCGCCTTTTGCTTCGTGCCGTTGCCCCGTATGTTCTAGCTATGGCAGACAGGAGGCTTACTGAAACTATTCGCGGGCCTCATGTACTGCTTTGCTGCTTCCAACCAGCGAAACACGAGTTTTTACCGTACTTATATTCAAAGCCAGAGCGGGGAAGCAGAGATCCTGACACTGGGCGTGAAGTGGTCTCAGTCCGTAGTCAGGGCGAATTTTTAAGCTTACTTCGTGACTTTCAATTGAAAGTCTCAATTGGCGTAGATCGTATGTTTAACGAAGGACAGTTGCTGACCATGGCTAGTCTGCTGTTTCAACTGTTCAAAAACGCTGACGTTCACACAGTAGTCGATGAATTTGGCGATTCATACACAAAAAGTATGTGCGGGGTTATGGTGCGCCGCGTGACCCTAGGGGGAGCGTCGGAGATTGAAGCCTACGCTGGAAAAGATAGAAACTTAGGATCATTTCTTTCAAGAAATACGACAGGTAAAGCAACCGGGGCGTTTGTTGAACTGACTGTATTTGACACAGGCCCCGGCATGGTGTCCAGGCTGTTGCGTAAAAATGGAGACGCCGGAACTTTGCTTAAAAATGTATCGCTGGAACAAGAGTTCGAATATACAAAACAGTGTTTTGAGGTTCATAAGTCGAGCCAAAGTACGAGCGGCCACGGGGACGGACTTGACCTAGCATTGCGTGCGCTAGCCCAACTAAAAGCCTTTATGAGTCTACGAACTGGTCGAATGTCTCTGCTTCAAGATTTCTCTAGTTCTGAAACACAAGCGAGCTTTGCACCTAAGCATCGGTTTCCAAAAGAAAAACGCCATCCAACCGGTGGAACTAGCTACACAATATGTATTCCAGTCCCACCAGCGTGAAACTGCACGGTTTTTATGTCTATTGGTGGTCACATGAGGACGCATCAGGAGTATTGCGTGACTTTGCTGTTTGTTTTAAAGCACCAGGCGCAGTACAACCAACAGCGTGGCTAGATCTATGCGAAGAAGTTTCTAAGGGGCCTGAGTCTCCAGACTCCGTGTTGCTCATCCACTTAAAAGAGGATTCCAAAGAATTTTTAAAAGGCATCAGCAGCCCCAACTTTGCAGACAGTCTTGTTCGGTTTTAAAACAGATTTCCCTGCTACTCGTTATCTTTCAGCCTGTTAAACGGCAATATAAGTTGCGATACGGTCCAATCGTCGCGAAGTGGGGCGGAGGACAATGTGAATCGCCCCGTATTTTGAGGAGGCTCAAATCTCTGAGAGGATTGAGCTATGAACAAGTCAAACAAGTTTTCACCCGAGGTTCGCGAACGTGCGGTGCGCATGGTGCAGGAACACCGAGGCGAGTACCCCTCGCTGTGGGCGGCCATTGAATCCATCGCCCCAAAGATTGGCTGCGTACCGCAAACGCTCAATGAATGGGTCAAGCGCGTAGAGGTCGATACGGGCGTGCGCGAAGGCGTCACTACCGCAGAGGCGCAGCGTGTGAAGGAACTGGAACGCGAGGTCAAGGAGCTGCGCCGGGCCAACGAGATCCTCAAGCTGGCCAGTGCTTTTTTTGCCCAGGCGGAGCTCGACCGCAAACTCAAGTACTAAAAGGCTTCATCGACCAGCATCGTGACACCTTCGGGGTCGAGCCAATCTGCAAGGTCTTGCAGATTGCCCCGTCGGGCTACCGGCGCCATGCCGCCCAGCAGCGCAACCCGGATTTGCGCTGTGCACGCGCCAAGCTAGACGACACCCTCAAGCCGGAGATTCAGCGGGTCTGGCAGGCCAATATGCGGGTCTACGGTGCAGATAAGGTCTGGAAGCAAATGAGGCGAGAGCGCATCACGGTTGCGCGCTGCACCGTCGTCATCTGCAAGAAAGAGAATTCTAAAAGTAGAAGTCGGCTTAAAGTTCTTAAATGAAACGGTTGTGCTCACGGCGATTGAGCCAAACATGATGAAGCGATGCTAAAAAATCCTTGGCTCTTGTGATAACATTGTTGTCACTTAAATAACAACTTAAAACCATGCAAGTCGCCATCCGAAAAATGGGAAATTCCCAAGGAGTTTTAATCCCCAAACCGTTTTTAGTTCAGGTCGGGTTTGAAGAAGCTGCGGACATGCAGGTTAAAAACGGCGTGATTGAAATTCGCCCCATCAAACGCCACCCGCGCGACGGTTGGATAAAAGACAGTCAGCGTATTGCCTTGGCTGGAGACGACAAGTTGGTTTGGCCTGAGTTTGCCAATGAAGGCGATGCCGAGTTGGTATGGTAACTGTGCTGGTTGTCAACACCGGTGACGTCTGGCTGGCTGCGTTAGACCCAACAGTAGGCAGTGAGATTCAAAAGACCAGGCCGTGCGTGGTCGTATCGCCCTTTGAAATGAATGCGCATTTACGAACAGTGATTGTCGTGCCCATGACAACGGGGTCACGACCGGCAGGTTTTCGCATACCGTTAACTTTTCAGGGTAAGACTGGGTTAATACTTCTTGATCAAATCCGTACGCTCGACAAATCGCGCTTGGTCAAGAAGATGGGCACGATTCAGAAAGCCACCTTGTCAAAATCACTGAACACACTACAAGATGTTTTTGAGCCTACAGATATTTGAGATTTAATAAACATGAGCGGCAACACCTTCGGCAACCTATTCGCAGTCACCAACTTTGGTGAATCCCACGGCCCGGCCATTGGCTGCGTGATTGACGGTTGCCCGCCGGGTATGTCGCTGTGTGAAGCCGACATTCAAGCCGACCTGGACCGCCGCCGCCCCGGTACCAGCCGCCACGTCACCCAGCGCAACGAGCCTGATGCGGTTGAGATTTTGTCGGGTGTGTACCAAGGCAAAACCACCGGCACGCCGATTTGCCTGCTGATTAAAAACACCGACCAGCGCAGCAAAGACTACGGCAACATTCTGGAAACCTTTCGTCCCGGCCACGCCGACTACACCTACCTGCACAAGTACGGCCTGCGTGACCCGCGCGGCGGTGGCAGGTCGTCTGCGCGCCTGACAGCGCCTGTGGTGGCAGCGGGGGCGGTGGCCAAAAAGTGGCTGTTTGAAAAATATGGCACCACATTTCAAGGCTGCATGACGCAGATTGGCGATGTGGTGATTCCGTTTGAATCATGGGTGCATGTGGCGCACAACCCGTTTTTTGCGCCTGTGGCTGATGTGTCAAAGTTAGAGGCCTACATGGACGAGCTGCGCAAGGCAGGTGACTCCTGCGGCGCACGGATTCGCGTCACGGCATCAAAAGTGCCCGTCGGGCTGGGTGAGCCGCTGTACGACAAGCTGGATGCCGACATTGCTTTTGCCATGATGGGCATCAACGCCGTCAAGGGCGTTGAAATTGGCGCGGGCTTTGCCAGCGTGACCCAGCGCGGCACCACCCACGGCGACGGTTTGTCGCCCGATGGCTTCATGTCAAACAACGCGGGTGGCGTGCTGGGCGGCATCAGCACCGGGCAAGACCTGGAAGTCTCCATCGCCATCAAACCTACCAGTTCCATCATCACACCACGTTTGTCGATTGACACAGCAGGCAACCCGGCCGAGGTGGTGACCAAGGGCCGCCACGACCCCTGCGTGGGCATACGCGCCACGCCGATTGCCGAGGCCATGCTGGCGCTGGTGGTGATGGAGCACGCCCTGCGCCAGCGTGCGCAAAACGCCGATGTGGTGGTCAGCACGCCCGACATCATGCGCGGCGTTAAAAGCTTAAAAAAGCTTTAAAAAGGCTGAAAAAACCCCGAAATAACCCTGTTTTAGGCCTGTAGCCCAATGGATTCGGGCGCAAGCAGCTACTAAATGCATAGCAAGCGATGTGTCTTGATTTCGTGTCGTTAAATCAGGTTGCGCATCGCCTGAGCGGTTTGATTGAGCACCCCCAGTACCCGGCTAACGGCGTCTTCGCTTGACTCATGGCCCATTGGCATCGTCACGCTGAGCGCGCCCACCACATCGCCATGGTGGTCACGTAGCGCCACCGCTATGCCCCGGTGGTTCAGCTCCAGTTGCTGCTCTGAAAGCGCCCAGCCTTGTGTCCGCACACGTGCCAGCTCGACACGCATACGGTCCTTGTTGTTGATGGTGTGCGAGGTATAGGTTTTAAGCGGCTGGGTGGTCAGCCAGTTGCCCAGCCACAGCTCAGGGCGCAGTGCCAGCATCATCATGCCTGCCGCCGTGACCTGTGCTGGCACCCGAGCGCCCAGCACGTAACCCGTATTCATGGCCCGGCTGGTGCCGTTACGGGCCAGGTAAATAATGTCGTCGCCGTCCATCACGCTGACGTACGCGCTTTCTTGCGTGCCCGCCGTGACACGCTGCAAAAAGGGTTGCACTAGGCGCGGCAACCGGGCCGAGTCCAGGTACGACTGGCCCAGGCGCAGCACACGCGGCGTGAGCCAGAATAATTTGCCGTCTCCGGCCACGTAGCCCAGATGCTGCAAGGTCAGCAGGTAGCGGCGCGCGGCCGTGCGCGACAGGCCGCAGCGCACACCAGCCTGGCTGGCCGTCAGACGCGGGTTGTTTTCGTCAAAACACTCCATCATGGCCAGGCCTTTTTCAAGGCCAGCTATCCAGTCGCGCTTGCTCAGGGCGGTGTCGGTTACATCGACGCTTGCAATGAATGAAGTCATGGTTGTGGCTTACCCGTAATCCGTGCGATTATCGCGCATTAATGTTCGTTAAACGCTCAATAAAAGGTTTGCTGATGTTTAATAAGCACTTTTCGTCATTACAGTGCAGGCTGTATCAAACTGATTTTTGGCCAAATTTTTAAACCCATCCGAGGAGAGACCCATGAAAAAACCAACATCACGCCTATCATCACGTCGTTTTGCTCTTAAATTAGTAGCAGCTTGCGCTCTTGCCATAAACGCTGGCATTGTGATGGCGCAAGATGTCATCAAGATTGCCAACATTGTGGAACTCTCTGGTGGTGGCGCCACGGCGGGCACCAATTTTAAAAATGGCGTGGAACTGGCCGTCAAGGAAATCAATGCCTCGGGCGGCATTCTGGGCAAGAAAATCCAGACCACAACAGCAGACACCCAAAGCAATCCGGGCATTGCAAAAGGCCTGACGCAAAAAGCCATTGACAACGATGTGTTTGCTATTTTTGGCCCGGTGTTTTCCGGCTCCATCATGGTCAGCATGGCTGAGTCACGCAAGGCTGAGATTCCAAACTTCACCGGCGGTGAGGCGGCCAGCATCACCGAGCAGGGCAACCCTTATGTGTTCCGTACCAGCTTTACCCAGGCCACTGCCATGCCCAAGGTGGCGCGCTACATCAGCGACACCGCCAAGCTGAAAAGCATCGCCATCATTTATGTGAACAACGACTTCGGCAAAGGCGGCCTGGACGCCATGAAAAAAGCGCTGGCCAATTCAGCAACCAAAATAGTTGCTGAAATATCAACCGAAGCTGGCCAGGTTGACTTTTCAGCTGCTGTGCTCAAAGCCAAGCAAAGCAATGCCGATGGTGTGTTTGCTTACTCAAACGAAGAAGAGTCCGCCCGCATGCTGCGTGAGCTGAAAAAGCAGGGCTGGAACAAACCAGTGATTGGCGAGACGACACTCACAGGTCAAAAAGTCATCGAGCTGGCCGGTGATGCAGCAAATGGCGCAGTAGCGCATGTCGGCCTGACAGTGGATGCGCCTTTGCCTGCGATTCGCGCTTTCCGTGCCAAGTTTGAAAAAGAATACAAGTACGTGTCTGACCATAACGGCATGAAAGGCTATTCAGGTATTTACGTGCTGAAGGCCGCGATTGAAAAGGTGGGCAAACTTGATCGCAAAGCCGTGGCCGCTGCGCTGCACACCCTGAAGGTGAAGGCTGTAGACCAGCCTGGCGTTCTGATGGATGTGTCGTTTGACAGCAAAGGCGATCTGGACCGCGACAGCTTTCTGGTGGAAGTGAAAAACGGCAAGCAGGAAGTGGTGGCTACGCTGCCACCGTTGGGCGCTGTTGCCAAGAAGTAAGTGATTTGCTCCTTCTCCTTTTGGGGAAGGGGTAAAACCTAACCAAACCCACCATGACCGACTTTCTCCAACTCTTTTTCTCAGGCCTGGCCACAGGCAGCATTTATGCGCTGGCCGCCTTGGGATTCACGCTGCTATGGCAAGCCTCGGGCACCATCAACTTTGCCCAGGGCGAATTCGTCATGCTGCCGGCCTTCATGTTGCTGGGCTTTATGTCACTTGGTGCGCCGTTGCTGGTCAGTTTCGTGATGACAGTGCTGCTGGCGGTGCTATTGCTGGGCTGGGTGTTTAAGCGTGGGGTGGTCGATCCGTTGTTCAAATACGGCATGATGCCCATTGTGGTGGCCACCATTGGCCTGTCAATTGCCATGCGCAACGGTGTACGGGCTGGCTACAGCGCTGAAGCGTATCCGTTTCCCAGCCTGTTTGCCGACAAAATTTACAACATTGGGGGTGTAACTGTGACGATGCAGGACATCGGCACCTTTGCGCTGGCCATGGTGATTGTGCTGGCCACGCAGGCGTTTTTGGCCAAAACCGTCACGGGCCGCGCCATGCAGGCGGTGGCGCAAAACACCGAGAGCGCCTCGGTGCTGGGTATCAATGTGCCGCGCATGATTTTTTATACCTTTGCCATCAATGCCGTGCTGGCTGTGGCGGCCGCGCTGCTCGTCACGCCCACGTACCTGGCCAAGTTTGACATGGGCGAAGGCCTGGGCACCAAGGCGTTTTTTGCAGCCATTATTGGCGGCTTCAACAACTCGCGCGGTGCGCTGCTGGGTGGGCTGATCGTGGGCGTGTGTGAAAACCTGGCTGCTGCCTATATTTCGCCAGCTTACAAAGACGCTGTGGCACTGGTCATTTTTATGGTGGTGATTTTGTTTAAACCGCAAGGCCTGCTGGGTAAAAAAGAGGAGCGCAAGGTATGACGCTCTCTAATAACAAAGCCGCCACTGTGTTCGCTGTACTTGGTATTGTGCTGTTTTTGCTGGCACCGCAGTTCCTTAAAAACTACGGCATCTATCTGCTGACCTACTGGCTGGTCTTCATCATCGCCACCATGGGTTTGAATTTGACGGTGGGCTACGCGGGCCAGAAGTCGCTCGGTCAAGCCGCGTTTTTTGGTATCGGTGCCTACACCGTTGCCATTGTGATGAAGGCGGGCTTCAGCTTCTGGCTGGGCTTGCCCGCTGCTGCGTTGATCTGCTTTGTGGTGGGTCTGGTGCTGGGCTTTCCGGCGCTGCGTGTGCAAGCGATTTATCTGGCCTTTGCCACGCTGGGGTTTAACACTGCCATCTGGCTGGTGATGCGCAATGAGGAGTGGCTGACGGGTGGCACCTTTGGCATCAACAACATTGCGCGGCCATCACTGTTTGGCTACTCGCTTGAAGGCAACTTGGCTTATTACTATTTTGTGCTGGCGGTGGCGCTGGCAACATCTGCACTGCTGTGGGGCCTGCTGCGTTCGCCCTGGGGCAAGGCATTTACTGCGCTGCGCGACAACCCGATTCGGGCTGAGAGTTTGGGCATCGACATTCGCAACTACACACTGCTGAGCTTTGCGATTGGTGCGGCTTATGCGGGCGTGGCGGGCGGTTTGTTTGCATCACTGGTGCAGTTCATTGAGCCCGCACCGTTTGCCGTGGGTGCGTCCATCATGATGTATCTGATGGTGGTGGTTGGCGGCGCTGGTTATTTCCTCGGCCCTATCGTTGGTGCGGCTGTCGGTGTGGTGCTGCCTGAATGGCTGCGCGATGTACCAGGCGTGGCCAACTGGTACCTGCCGATGTTTGGCGCGGCAGTGGTGCTGCTGATGGTGTGGCTGCCGGATGGCTTGCTGAGCATTCCTGACCGCTTGCGCGCCAAGCGTGAAGCAAAAGAGGCATCCCTTCTGCGGGCGCAAGCCGCGAGCAAACTGGGAGCGGTGAAATGACGGCATCGCTTCTTAAAGTCACTGACCTGAAAAAAGCCTACGGCGCCATTCAGGCTGTCGGTGGCGTCTCGTTTGAAGTCATGCCGGGTGAAATCTTCGGCGTGATTGGCCCCAACGGCTCCGGTAAAACCACCCTATTCAACAGCATCCTCGGGCAGATCAGCCCGGACGCAGGTGCGATTGAGTTGCATGGCAAAACCATCACCGGTTTGTCGCCGCTAGAGCTCAGCCGGCGCGGCGTGGGCCGGACCTTTCAAACCCTGCAAGTCTTTGGCAAGATGACGGTGCGTGACAACCTGATTGTGGCTGCGCAAGAACACCAGGGCAGCATGCTTGGCCGCATGTTCGCCTCTGGTGATTCAGGCCTGGGTGCCAAGGCCGATGCGCTGATTGACCAGTTCCGTATTCGCCATGTGGCACACAGCCTGGCGGGTACGCTGAGCTACGGCCAGCAAAAGCTGGTGGACATTGCCATGGCTTTTATGGCCGAGCCTGATCTGGTGCTGCTTGACGAGCCCTGTGCGGGTGTGAACCCAAGTCTGGTCGGCGGTATATCCACCTTGCTTAAAGACCTGAACCGTAACCCCAAATTTGGCAAAAAGGCATCGTTTGTCGTGATTGAACACAACATGGACTTTGTGATGGACCTGTGCCACCGCATCATGGTGATGGTGGAGGGCCGCGTGCTGGCGATTGGCACGCCTCTTGAGATCAGAGGCAACAAGGCTGTACTTGATGCCTATTTGGGGAGCTGACCATGAGCAACAAAGAGAGCAATACACCCTGCATTGAATTCGACGATGTGGTCGCGGGCTACAAGGACTTCATGATCCTGAACAACCTGTCGTTCAAGGTTGCCAAAGGCTCCATCACGCTGCTGCTGGGCCCCAACGGCGCGGGTAAATCAACGGTGCTGAAAACACTGTTTGGTTTGCTCAAGCCACGTCAGGGCCGCATCTTGCTGGAGGGTGTTGACATCTCTGGCTTTAGCCAAAAGGCACTGCTGGCCAAAGGCATTGCGTTTGTGCCGCAAGGACGCAACCTGTTCGGCCAGTTGACGGTGTTTCAAAATCTGGAGCTCGGTGGTATCACCCTGGGTACCAAAACTACGCATGAACGCATTCCTGAAGTGCTCGACTTGTTCCCGCGCGTCAAGGAGCGTTTGCATTCGCAGGCCTCTGCCCTATCAGGCGGCGAGCAAAAGCAGCTCGAAGTCGGTCGTGCACTGCTGTTGCGCCCCAAGGTGCTGCTGATTGACGAGCCCTCGATTGGCCTGTCACCCATGGTGGTGCAAGATGTGTTCAAGTTGTTGCGCAAGCTGGCTGAACAGGGCACGACGGTGCTGATGGTCGAGCAGAATGTCAAGAGCGCCCTTAAGATGGCTGACGATGCGATTGCGCTCGAATCAGGCCAATTGGTGCTGCACAAAAAAGCGTCTGAGCTGCTGGCTGACCCGAACATTGAGCGCCTGTTTTTGGGCGGCGGACATGTCAACACAATAGAGGTGGCTGTATGACCGTCAGCACAACTGACCGCGAATCCATCAACGACATTGCCAACCCACTGGGCCTGGACGGCATCGAGTTTATTGAATACCTGACCGCCAAGCCGCAAGCGCTGGGCCAGGTGCTGGAGATGATGGGCTTTGCGCCGATTGCGCGGCACCGTTCGCGTGAGGTGCTGCTGTACCGCCAGGGCGGCATCAATGTCATCGTCAATGCGCACGTGCCCACCTTGCCAGACGGCGCCACACCGCAAGACAAGCCGGTGATTGCCGCGATTGCCTTGCGCGTGCGCGATGCATCCAGCGCCTACGCCAGAGCTCTGGAGCGCGGTGCCTGGGCCGTTCCGCCGCGCGTGGAGGTGATGGAACTGAACATCCCCGCCATTCACGGTGTGGGCAAAAGCCGTTTGTATTTTGTAGATCGCTACGACAAGTTCTCTATTTACGATGTGGACTTTGTACCCATCCCCGGCGTTAACCAGCACCCTCCCGCTATCACTGGCCTGCATTTTTTTGGCGTGGTGCAGTACATCGGTACGGACAGGGCTGAAGACTGGTCAGAGTTTTACCGCGCGCTGTTTGGCTTTACCGAGCTACCGCCCGAGCAGCGCTTTGGCATCTTGCCCAAGGGGCGTATTTTGGCCAGCCCCGGTCCTGCGGCATCGCGCTTTTATGTGCAATTGATTGAGCCTGAGGCCAGCGTGCTGGACGTGGAAGGCGAAGAGGGTTTGCAGCGCATCGGCCTGGGCGCAGCCGATGTTTTGCAGGTAGCACGTACCTTGACGCAGCGTGGCGTGGAGTTTGTCGAGTCACGCGGCGTGCATACCGAAGGGCGTGGCGCACTGACCAAAACCTGGCTGGGCGGCGTGAGCTTTGAACTTGTGCATGACGAGCGAGAAGAATCAGGCGTTAGGCCATGACGCGATTTACTGGCAACACCGCCGATTTCGGCATGGACACCATATCGCTAGCTGGCCCCCTAGAGGCAAAACTCAAGGCTGTGCGTGAGGCGGGCTTCACCCAAATCATGCTGGCAGCCAAAGACCTGGTGGGCCACCCCGATGGGTTGCAAGCAGCTATCAATGCCGTTAAGGCCAGTGGCTTGCGCGTCACAGGCTTTCAAGTGTTGCGCGACTTCGAGGGGCTATCTGGTCATCTTCACGACTACAAAATCGACATCGCCAAATCCATGCTGGAGATGTGCGCTGCGCTTGACTGCCGCCTGATGTTGATGTGTTCATCCACATCCGTGCATGCCACGGCAGACACAAAAGCAATTGTCAAAGACCTGCGCAAGCTGGCCATGCTGGCGATTCCCATGGGTATCAAGATTGCGTATGAGGCCTTGTCGTGGGGGCGCACGGTCAATGAGTTCCCGCAGGCCTGGGACATCATTTGCGAAGCCGACATGCCCAACCTGGGCTTGGGCTTTGACTCGTTTCACATGTTTGCCACCAACACGCCGCTTGATGACCTGGACATGCTGGACCCGTCCAAAGTGTTTTTGGTGCAACTGGCCGACTTCATGTGGACGGAAATCAAATCCGTTGAAGAGCGCATCGCCACAGCGCGGCATTTCCGCGTCTTCCCCGGTGAGGGCGTGCACAGCGAGGCCCTTAGTGCGCTGGTCACCAAGCTGCACAGCCTGGGCTACCGGGGCGACTACAGCTTTGAAGTATTTAACGACGACTACCAGCAAATGCCGCTGCCGACGGTGGCCGCCCGTGCTTTTAAATCAGCGCTGTGGCTGGGCGAGGACGTGCTGCGCCGGTCGGTACCGCTGCCGAATCAGATCAGGCTCAAAGCCTAGGATGCAAATTTTCAGCCTCGCCAATCTTGCAGTGGCAGGCGCAGGTTTGATTGGCCGCCGCCACATCGAGCTGATAGCCGCCAACCCGCGCATCCGCTTGAGCGCAGTGGTTGACCCGACCCCCGCCTCCATCGCCTTTGCCGCCAGCCTGAATGTGCCGCACTTCAACAGCCTGGACGAGATGTTTGCCCAGCAAGGAACGCTAAAAATCAATGGCGTGATTCTGGCCACCCCCAACCACCTGCACGTATCCGGCGCGCTGACCTGTGCACAGCACGGCGTGCCCGCTTTGATTGAAAAGCCCGTGGCCAATACCTTGGCCAACGGCAGGCAACTGATGCACGCGTTAGCCAACTGCAAAGTCCTCATGCTGATAGGCCACCACCGCCGCCACAGCAGCACGTTGCAAGCTGCACGGCAGGCCATTACTTCAGGTCAGCTAGGCCGCGTCGTCACCGTCATGGGCAGCGCCCAGTTTTACAAGCCTGACAGCTACTTTGCCCAAGGCCCGTGGCGCAGCCAGCCCGGCGGTGGGCCGATTCTTATCAACCTGATTCATGAGATGGACAACCTGCGGTTTTTATGCGGCGAGGTAGCGTCGGTTCATGCCACTGCATCCAACGCCGTGCGGCAGTTTGCGGTTGAAGACACGGTCGTGATGACGTTGCGATTTGCCAGCGGCGCATTGGGTACCTTCACCCTGTCAGACACCGTGGCCGCACCGCGCAGCTGGGAACAAACCTCGGGCGAAAACACAGCCTACCCCCGCTCGCCCACTGAGGACTGTTACTTTGTGGCGGGAACCAATGGTTCGCTGGCCGTGCCCACCATGCGCACCTGGCAATACGCTGCTGGCGCAGGCGAGCCTGGCTGGTGGACACCATTTGTTGAGGGGCAATTACCTGTCGATGCTGTCGATCCGCTGGTAGCGCAGCTGGATCATTTTTGCGATGTCATTGCAGGCAGCGCCCAGCCTATCGTTACCGTGGCTGATGCCATGCAAAGCCTGCTGACGGTTGAGGCCGTGCGGCAGTCGATTGCGACTGGCCAAACTGTTTTCTTGAAAGACCTTGCAGATCATTGAATAATCGGTCAATGGCTACCGAATCAAAATACCTAATTGCCGAGCGCGAAGTCGACATCAGCGCCATCCGCGCGCAAGGGGCGGGCGGGCAAAACGTCAACAAGGTATCAAGCGCCATTCACCTGCGTTTTGACATCACCGCGTCGTCCTTGCCCGATGACGTGAAAGAGCGGCTCTTTGCCCTGAACGACAGCCGCATCACCGAAGCCGGTGTACTGGTGCTAAAAGCCCAGCAGCACCGCACCCAGGAGATGAACCGCAGCGACGCCCTGGCCCGGCTGCAAGAAGTCATCGACAGCGTCGCCACCCCACCCAAAAATCGCCGCGCCACCAAGCCAACTTTTGCATCCAAACAGCGCAGGCTGGAAGGTAAAAGCCTGCGGGCAGGTATCAAGGCGGGGCGCAGCAAGAGTGGGAAAACGGATGATTAAAAAACACTCTGCGGATCAGTGTGTTGCATGGGGGCCAAAAAAATAGCCGTTTCCAGGCATAAAAAGTAGCTGCAGCCCAATAAATACGTGCGTAAGAAGCTATAAAAATAATAGTGACCATGCAGCGCTAAATGCTTGCTACTTCTTCAAAGACTTTGCACCAGGAGCCATGGGCGTGATGGGCGTGATGGTGCAGTGTTTGGCTTTGGGGTTTTTGCAGCAGTCCAGTATGTCAGCCACGGTTTTGCTGTGGGTGATGCCCCAGAAGGTTTTGCTCTCAATGTTGCTGGCGGGCATCCAGTGGTTGAGCGGGTAGCTATTGGCGGCTGTGTTGCCGCCTTCAATCGGCGTCATTCCTGCGGCTGAGGCAATGATGTTGTCTGTGCAACTGGCGCGGTTGCCGATGCGGTGGCAGCCCGTACAGGTGCTGTTGGGTGTGTTGATGGCGCTGGAATGCCAGAGCTTGAAGGCCTCACCCACATGGCTGTATTTGCCCAGCGGGTTGGTGGGCACCTTCTGCCAGACCTGGCCCAGCCAGGGGCTGAACATGAAGGGGTCGGCATCGTGGCACAGGCCACAGTCTTTTTTGGCGGTGGCCTTGGGCGGCCACCAAAAGGCGCTTGACGCTATCTTGCCCGGCGGCGGTGTGGCTTCGTCTGGCGGGGGCACGCGTGTTGCATCAAAGCCGTCGCTGCCTTCTGATTCCGCATGAAACCAGCAGGTCTTGCCGCTTTGCACGCCGTGCAAAATAATATCGACCTCGTCAAACATCGGGCTGTTTTCGCTTCGCAGATATTTGCGGCGGCAAAACGCCGAGATTTGCGTGGCGCCTTGCGACAAGTCATGGACTTTGGAATACGGAATGCACTGACCGTTGCCGCCATTGCTGTAGGGCAGCATGGCGGGTTTGTCGCAGGTCATGCCTTTTGTATATTCAAGCGGTGTTTTGCCATCGACAGTGATGGGCACCACCGTGCCCGCATTGCAGTCGAAGGCCGGGATTTTGGCAATCTCGCGGGCGCATTGCTGGCCGTAGGCCACTTGCGGGCTGGGCTTGCCATCGGCGGCGTGTACTGCGCCCGCAAGCGCCAGCAAGCTGCAAACCATCAAGGTGAAGGTTTTCATTTTTTAGTCTCCATGGTCTCGCGGGTGTAGGCCAGCGCCACCTGGCGAATTGCTTCCTTGTAACGCACATAGCCGGTGCAGCGGCACAGGTTGTCGCCCACCCAGGTGTCCATCAGGCCGTCGAGTTCTTTGGCGCTGGTGGGCGAGAGTTTGACCCGCTCAATCAAGGCGGTTGCGGCCATCAAAAACCCCGGCGTGCAGTAGCCACATTGAAAAGAAAAATTCTCCAGAAAAGCCTGTTGCAACGGCGCCAGTGCCTCGTTGGTGGCCAGGCCTTCGACGGTGTAAATGCGCATGCCTTGCACAAAACTCACGGGGGTCGAACAGGCCAGGGTTTTTTCCATCGGGGCATTGGGCTGGTTGCGCGTGCCAACGGTGCAGGCGCGGCATACGCCGATCCCGCAGCACAGTTTGGTGCCGGTCAGGTTTTGCCGCTCCTGCAAAAACTCCAGCAATGACATGTCGCTGTCTTCAAGACTGGCCTCAACCGGCTTTTCATTGACGAAAAATTGTACGGGGGTGCTCATGCCAATGCCTCCAAAATTGTTGTTGATGTCACGGGTAGTTCGGTAAAGCGCTTGCCGCTGGTGGCCATGGCCAGGGCATTCAAAATTGCCGGGGCAATCGGGCACATCACCGATTCAGCAATGCCGCGTGCGCTGGTCTCACCTGGTGCGGGCGGCAAAATGATGAGTTCTTGCTGCGGCATGTCGCCCCATTTGGTGATGGAATACTGGTTGAAATTCCACACCCCATTGCCCGGCCCGGTGTGGTCGTTGGGGCAACCGCCCAGTAGCACATCGCCGATGGCCATGGCAATGCCGCCTTCTGACTGCCCCTGTACGACTTGCGGGCAGTGCAGCTTGCCAGCCGACAAGGCACTGACCACTTTTTCTACACGCACCTTGCCGGTGGTTTTTTCGACTGTCAATGCCACCAGTGCACCACATGGCGAATAGGCGTAGCGGCCATACGATGCGGCTTCTTGCGGCGGGTTGACCAGGTCACTGCGCGCCACTGCCGTTAACTGATAGGGGTCAGTGCCTGTAGCCACATAGTCTGCGTCCATCGTCACGCCGCCGCCGGGGAAGGCAAAGCGTGCCGTCGCAAAAGCGCCGTAAGTCGTGGCGTGGGCTGCCACCACGGTTGGCAGCTTGTTGGCAAACACATGGTCAAGCACTTTTGCCCATGGCACAGGGGCCAAGCCTGGCGCGCTGGCTGCACCGTCTTTCCACACGATGGCGGTGTGCGGCACGCTGCTTTTCCAGATGGCGTTCAGCGCTGGCAACACCGTTTGCAGCAGCAGCGACAAGCCGGCGTTTTCAACCGCATGGTATTGGTGAAAAGCCCCCAGGCAGGCACTGGACGAGCCTGACAGTTTGATCACATATTTGTCACCCGCAGATACACTGGTAGATAGGCCGAGCGCCGTAAACATGGCTGCCTCACCCATGGCAATGGTGCTGGCGTTGCGTCCCAGCCAGGCCGCTGGGGCCAAGCCTAAAGCCGTGGCCGCGCCATTGCCCATGTCGATATACGGCGTATGCACTTGCAGGCTGCCGTCAGGCAACAGTTGTACCGCGCCAAACATGCCGTCGCCCGATGTGCCGTAAGCCTGGTTGGACATCGCAAAACCGACGCCATACAACAGGCCTTTTTTGCCCAGTTCACGCTGCCGCGCTTTGCGGTTTTGCCAGACGGCGTGGCTTTCCAGTCGCCGCATCAGTTCTGGCAACTGCAAATCTTGCAGCACGGGCGCACCCGTCACAATTTTGCCTTTGCCTTTGGCCAGCAGGTTTTTGCGGCGCAGGGTGAAGGGGTCGATTTTTAACGACAGTGCGGCTTGGTCCAGCAGGGTTTCAATGGCCATGTAGGCCTGCGGGCCGCCAAAGCCACGTTGCGAGCCACCGCTCAATTGCGGTGTGTTGGTGGCTGAGCCAGTGGCAATGACCTGCGCAATATCGTAGCAACTGGCGGCGCTCAATGCTGCGAGTTGGGCAACGTAGGGGTTCAGGTTTTTTTGCGCACCACCGCTGACGGTGAAATTCGTGTCCATCGCCTTGATCACGCCGTTTTTGTCCAGCGCCAGCGTTTGGTTGAAGATGGTTTCTTGCCGCTTCAGGCCGATTTGAAATTGTTCAAAACGGTCTTGCTGCCAGCGCAAGGGGCCTTTGGCAAACACCGATGCCATGGCCAAAAAGGGCGTAAAAAACGAGCTGTCACGGCCACCAAAACCGCCGCCTGGGTAGCAGGCCATCAGCTCGACATTTTTCACGGCAAAGTTGCTGCCGCTAAAAATAGCAACGCTTTCAGCGATGTCCCCGGTGGGGGACTGCGTGCCCAGCAGCAGGTTCAGGGTGCTGGTGTCGGGGTTGTACCAGCCCATGCCTGATTCTGGTTCCATGAACGCCGGGTCATAGGTGGGGGTGTAGAAGTTGCTGGTAAATGTCTTCCAGCCGCTGTGCGAGATGTCGTGCCGCACCTCATTTTGGTTGGCCGTCAGCTCCGACAGATAGTTGGGGCTGTTGCGCCTGGCCACCAGGTTGAAGTTGCGCTTGTCGTTGCGCACATAACTGGTGAGCGGGCCAAAGGTGGTGATCTGGTTCGGCCCGATGATGCTGCCCCAGTTGGTAATTTTGTCGCTGTACTGAACGACCTTGTCGTTAAATTGCAATATTTTTTTAGCCCTGCGGTAAGCGGTGAAGCTGTCAAAAATCAACATCGCCACGGGCTGGCCAAAGTAAGCGGGCGGTGATGCACGACCATTGGCAGGCAGGACGGCAAAAAACGGCGCCATACCGCTGGGCGTGCCGATTTTGTTGGCCCGCAAAAGCGCGGCATCAATCACCACGCTGGGTTTGAGGTCGGCAGGCAACATGTCCAGGTTGTAGCCCATGACATATTTGTCGTAGCAATTGCAGCGGATGGCGAGTAAAAATTGCTCGCTGGCAGGCCAGTTTTGATCTTTCAAGTCAGCCGCATGAAAATCCCGTGCATAGATTTTTTTGCCCATCACCTTGCACAGGCCGTCAATGCGCCATTTGGCAACGCCGGGCTGCGGTGCCCAGGCGGGCATGCCCGCCAAGCCGGCAGGAGGCAGTGGTGAGGGTGGTGCGCAGTGGCCTACCGGTATCGGGGTAGCGGCAATAGCCACAGGCAAACTGGTCACCCCTAAGCTTATGGCGCTGCCCCCCACCATGAGTTTCAAGACCGTGCGGCGTTTGGCAGAAAACGAAAAATCCATAGTGCCCCCCCTGTTTGTTGTTGAATTATGGCGATTATGGCAAGAGCACGCCACCATAATGTGCAGCTTGCTCCCTTTGCATTTAAGGAACGGTTCATGCGCCTGCGCCACATTGAAGTTTTTAACGCCGTCATGCTGACGGGTAGTGTCAGCGGTGCGGCGCGGCTGATCAATGTCACCCAGCCCGCTGTCAGCCGCATCTTGCAGCATGCTGAGTTGCAGCTGGGTTTTGCGCTTTTCCAGCGTGCCAAGGGCCGGTTGTTGCCTACGTCTGAGGCGCTGACGCTGTACCCGCACATTGAACAGTTATTTGCGCAGCTTGATGACGTGCAGCGGCTGGCCGCCAATTTAAAGGTGGGCGACAGTGCCAAAGAGCTGCGCATTTTGACCGTGCTGGCCCTCAGCTATGAAATCTTGCCGCACGCCATCAAACTGTTTCGCGTCAAACACCCCGACGTAGCGATTACTGTGAAGGCGCTGCATTCGCCGCAAATTGTGGCGGCGCTGGTGCTGCAAGAAGCCGATGTGGGGTTTATGTTCAGCCCCCTACGTTCCGAACTTTTACACTCGGCGCTGGCGCAAGAACATTTGGCCGATGGCCGCATGGTGTGCATTGCACCCAAGGGCATGCTGGCGGCGCGATTTTTAAAGCGCGGCAACATCACTTTGGCTGAGCTGGCTAAATTGGAAAAAGTACCCGTGATCGGCCTGGACGTGCTCGACCCGGTAGGTCGGGTTTTGAGCCAGGCTTGTCGTGAAGCCGGTGTGGGGCTGGCATGCGGCATCAGCGTACAAACCTACCATTCGGCATTAGCGCTGGCTCATCACGGCCTGGGTGTGGCGCTGGTTGATACTTGCACGGCAGCATCAGCCGACCTGAGCCGCGTCGATGTACTTGAGCTGGAGCCGCTGATACCCGTGCCCATCAAGGCGCTGCTGCCAGCAGGCAAACCTGGCTCGGTGGCGGTGCGGGCGTTTGTGCGGTGTTTTGAGCAAGCGCTGAAGGTCAAGCAATCAATTTAGTGATGCGCACCGCTGACCCAAACGCCAGCGTAAAACCCAAGGCCCCATGGCCGGCGTTGAACAGCATGTTGTCTGGCCCTTTGGCGTGCTTGCCAATCAGGGGCAGGGCAGTGGGCGTGGCGGGGCGCAGGCCTGTCCAGGGGTTCAGCTCTGCAAAGGGGCTGCAATGCGGGAACAGTGCTTGGGTGGATGCTTTGAGGGACTCGATTTGTCTGAAAGCAATGTGTGTGTCATACCCCGCCAGCTCGGCCATGCCAGCCACCCGCAGGCGCGAGCCGATGCGGGCGAAGACAACTTTGCAGGCGCTGTCGGTCACGTTGACGACAGGCGCGTCGGGCTGGCTATCAACATCCACCGTGATGCTGTAGCCCTTGAGCGGGTAGATGGGCAGATACACGCCCAGCTTGCGCGCCATGGGGGCTGATGCAGCACCGAGCGCCATGACGTACTGGTCAGCCTCAATGTCGCCTTGGGGTGTTTTGATGGCCGTGACAGCGCCTTTTTCAACACGTATTTCTTCAATCGGCATATTCAGCAAAAACCGCACGCCGCGTTGGCGCAGGAGTGCCAGCAAGCCATCACAGGTTTTCTGGCAATCGGCGGCGCATTCGCTTGGCGTGTAAATCGCACCAGTGATATTGGGCTGGTAGCTTGCAAGGGCTGGTTCAATCTCAATACAGGCCTTGGCACTGACGGCTTCTTGCACACTGCCCAGCTCACGCTGCAGCAGCATCTGCTTTTGGGCGGCGGCAAAAGATGCATGCGTAGAAAACAGCACCAGCTTGCCCGTGCTTGAAAAATCTACTGCCAACTTTTCTTTGGCCAGCATGGCATCAAAGCCCTGGCGACTCTCGGCGGCCAGTTGCAACAGTGCCATGGTGGTGGTGCGCGATGTAGCGGCATTGCACGCCGCCAAAAACTGCAAGCCCCAGCGCCACTGATGCACATCAAGCTGAGGGCGGATTTTTAGCGGCGATGCTGGCGACAGCAGCAGCTTGGGCAACTGCGCCCAAATGCCTGGGTCAGCCAGCGGCTGCACGTAGCTGTAGCTTAGCTGCGAGCCATTGCCGCCACTGGCGCCGCTGCCGGGCTTGGCGCGGTCAATCACCGTGACGTCATGGCCTGCACGGTTTAACTCATAAGCGGTTGCCATGCCGACGATGCCAGCCCCCAGTACACACACACGCATTGCAATTCCCCGGATTCAAAAAACCGACTTTACGAAGTGAAGGCGGTTTTGAACAATGCTGATTCACTGCACCCCATGCCAAGACGTTATGGCCTGAACGCAGATGCGGGAATGCCATGACTTTTTGTCATGGGTTTACCGTGAAAATACATGACCCGAATCGTGCAGTCTTCATACACTGGCGTTGCGAGTTACGACAGACCTCTACATCACACCCCAAAGGACATCCATGAAACTCTCTACCCTGATGACTGCCGCACTGCTGTGCACAGGCCTGGTCGCCATGAGCGCCAGCGCGCAAACCCTGAAAAAAATCGCTGACAGCAACAAGATCACTGTCTCGTACCGCGAAGCGTCAGTGCCTTTCAGCTACCTGATTGGCTCCAGCAAAGCGGTGGGCTTTTCCGTCGAACTGACCGAAGCCATCATTGACGATGTGCGCAAAAAAACCAAAAAACCCGACCTGCAAATTGCTTACATGCCCGTCACGTCGCAAAACCGCATTCCGTTGCTGGTCAATGGCACGTATGACCTGGAGTGCGGCTCCACCACCAACAATTCGACCCGCGCCAAAGACGTGACCTTCAGCACCAACATGTTCTACACCGGCACGCGCTTGCTGGTTAAAAAGACATCGGGCATTAAAAACTACGCTGACCTCGCTAAAAAGACGGTTGCCAGCACCACGGGCACCACCAATGCGCAGGTTATCCGCAAGTACAACGCCGAGAAAAACCTGGACATGCAATTAATCCTTGGCAAAGACCATGATGATTCGTTGCTGCTGGTGGAGAGTGACCGCGCGGTGGCGTTTGCCATGGACGACATTTTGTTGTTTGGTTTGATGGCCAATTCAAAAAACCCGGCATCGCTGCAAGTCGTCGGTGACTCCTTGCAAGTCGAACCCTACGCCTGCATGGTGCGCAAGGATGACCCGGAGTTTAAAAAGCTGGTCGATGGCACCATCAACCGCATGATGAAGTCGGGCGAATTTGCCAAGCTGTACACCAAATGGTTTGAGTCACCCATCGTGCCTAAAGGCGTGAACCTGGGCTTGCCAATGTCGCCAGAGCTCAAAGCCATTCTCAAAGCGCCGACCGATAAGCCTGCGCTTTAAATCGGACTGTCAAGTCTATGAACAATACGCGCACAGTCGGCATTTTGGGCGGCATGGGGCCAGCCGCTGGCGCCGACTTTGCACGGTTGTTTTTAGCCGCCTGTGCTGACCATATGCGGGGACGTGGCATCGCAGTGTCTGACCAGGCGTACCCCGAGCACTGGCTGGCGCAGGTGCCCGTGCCTGACCGCAGCACAGCGCTGGGTGCGCCGGGTTTTGGCGCGCACCAGCCGCTAGAGCCCATGCTGCAAGCCATGGGCAAGCTGGCCGCGCTGGGTGCCACCACCGTTGCTGTAGCCTGCAATACGGCGCATGCCTGGCATGGCGAGCTGCAAGAGCGCTTTCCACAGCTTGAGGTGCTGCATGTGGCGCGCGAAGTGGCGCACACACTGGCGGCGCTCGGCGTGCAGCAAGTTGGCTTGCTGGCAACGACGGGTACCTACAGTGCCGGTTTATATGACCAGGCCTTTGCCCAAGCGGGCATACAGTGCCACATGCCTTTGCCCAAAGAGCGTGAGCAGTTGATGCATGGCATTTACAGCGGCGTTAAAGTTGGCAACCTGGCCCTGGCCCAAACATCGTTTGCAGGTGTGGCCGAAGCTCTGGCAAGGCGGTACGGTTTGCAAACGCTGGTGTTGGGCTGCACTGAAATCCCGCTGGCCTTGACCAGCGTGCCGGGCATGGCTGAATTGGAACTGATTGACCCGGCAGAGCTGCTGGCCCAGGCGCTGGCGCAGCGGGCTTATCGCCTGGCGGTTTGAAAACCTTCAAAAACGATCAAAAATAGCTTTTTTCAGGTATGTTTTAGGGCTCCAGGCCAATAAATATGTGCGCGAGCAGCTATAAAAAGAGTAGCACACTGAATCACACCCAGAGTTGCACAATCAATCAGCCGACGCGCTCCAGCGGCTGTCCCAGCTTTTGTTGTTGGCCTTGTCGATGTTGCGCCTGTCGCGCTTGGTGGGGCGGCCGTGCTCCAGTGTGCTAGCGGGCTCCAGGCGGCGCTGCTCTGTCAGTTGCGCCCGCAGGTTCAGGCTGGCCTCGGTTTCTTCATACAGCAATTGAGCCTGTGGCGCGCCGCCACGCTTGTCGCTGATACCGCGTACCACCAGCGTACGGGTCACTGGCCCCTGGCGCAGCGCCACCGTGTCGCCGACTTTGACTTCTTTGGCGGGTTTGACTTCCGCGTCATTGACGCGCACCCGGCCTTTGTCGATCTCTTCAGTGGCCAGGCTGCGAGTTTTGTAAAAGCGTGCGGCCCACAGCCACTTGTCGATGCGGATTTTTTCAGTCAATGGCTTATTCAGGCTTGACGTTGTTGGCCTTGACAATCTTGCCCCAACGCTGTGATTCAGTAGCGATCAGGCTTGCAAAAACTTGCGGAGCGCCGCCACCCAGCTCGTTCCCCTGCTTGAGCATTTGCTCTTTGATGGTCGGGTCAGCCAGTGCCTTGTTGGTGGCATCATTGAGCAGCGCTACCATTGTAGGGGGCATGCCTGCCGGGCCGACCAGCCCTTGCCAGTTGAGCACTTCAAAGTCCGGTACGCCCGCTTCAATCATGGTGGGGATATCCGGGAACAAGGGCGAACGGATTTTGCTGGTGATGGCCAGTGCCCGCAGCTTGCCGGCGCGAATCGATGGCGCGGCTGAATACATCTGCTCAAACATCATGTCCACTTGCCCACCCATCAGATCGGTGGTGGCTGGCGCGCCGCCTTTGTACGGGATGTGCGTCATGTTCAGCCCGGCAAGTGACTTGAACATTTCACCCGACAAATGGTGCGAACCGCCCAGGCCGCCCGATGCAAAACTGAGTTTGCCTGGCTCGGCTTTGGCCTTGGCGATGATGTCTTTGACGGATTTAAAGGGTGAGTTGACAGGCACCATCAGCACCAGCGGTCCACGCTCAATCAGGCAAATCGGGGTCAGGTCTTTGATCGGGTCATAACCCATTTTGGCGAACATGTGGACGTTGACGGCCAGCGGCGCAAAGTTGCCCATGCCAATAACGTAGCCGTCTGGCTTGGCCTTGGCAATCATTTCTGTGCCAATGTTGCCGCCCGCGCCCGGTTTGTTATCAACAATGACTGGCTGGCCCAAAGCGGTAGACAGAAAACGCCCGAACTGGCGCGAGCGTTGGTCAGCGTTACCTGCCGCTGAATAAGGGCAAATCAAGGTGATGGGTTTGCTCGGGTAGGCGGCTTGCGCAAACACGTTAACGAAGGACTGCATGGGCAAAACAATGGCGGCACTGGCCACCTGAACAAGAGCGCGACGTTTCATGGTGATACCTGGAGAAGTTGATTGAAAAAACTTCAAGAGAATTTACCAGCAGTTAGTTTGGTAGCCCCCACTGACAAACCCTAGCTGTAATATCCGCCAATGAACACAACCGATACCCTGCCGCGTGACGCGCAAAGCATTCTTGAACTGGCGGCGCGGTCGATGTTTGACCTGTTTGCCAACGCCAGCGAAGGCATGATGCTGGTCGACAGACAGGCTCGCGTGGTCTGGATCAATGACCAGTACAAACGCTTTTTGCCTGCACTGGGCTTTGACAGGGTTGAAGATTTTGTTGGCCACCCGGTGGCCAGCGTGGTGCAAAACACCCAGATGCACCAGGTGCTTGAAACCGGTAAACCCATCCTGATTGACTTGCTGACGAATCGGGCCGGTACGTTTGTGGTTAGCCGCATTCCCCTGCGCGATGTTGCTGGGGAAGTCATTGGTGCGCTGGGCATTGTGCTGTTTGACCACGCAGAGACCAGCCTGCAGCCGCTGGTGGGCAAATTTGCGCTGCTCCAGCGGGACCTGGACGATGCGCGGCGCGAGCTGGCCAGCCAGCGGCTGCAGCCTTCCGGGCAGCGCCAGTCCAAGTACACGTTTGCCAGCTTTGTGGGCACCAGCGCTGCTGCAATTGAGGTCAAGCGGCAGGCCAGGCGCGCGGCGCAAACCACCAGCCCGGTGCTGCTGCTAGGGGAAACTGGCACTGGCAAGGAATTGCTGGCCCATGCGATTCATGCAGCATCAGAACGCAGGCGGGGGCCGTTCATCAGTTTGAACATTGCGGCTGTACCTGACACCTTGCTGGAGGCCGAATTTTTTGGTGTAGCACCAGGGGCCTACACAGGGGCTGACCGCAAGGGGCGTGACGGCAAGTTCAAACTGGCTGATGGAGGAACGCTTTTTCTGGACGAGATTGGCGACATGCCGCTTGCGCTGCAAGCCAAGCTGCTCCGTGCGCTGCAAGAAGGTGAAATTGAGCCGCTGGGGTCAAACAAGCTGATTCCGTTTGATGCGCGGGTGATTGCCGCCACCTCGCGTGATCTGGCCAAACTGATGCAGGCAGGTAGCTTCAGGGAAGATTTGTTTTACCGACTCAACGTGCTGCCGATTCGCGTACCGCCGCTGCGCGAGCGGCAGGGCGACATGGCGGCGCTGGTGGAGGTGCTGGGTGAAGACATGGCGCTGCGCAGCAGTGCGCAGCCGCCCGAGCTGGATGCGGGTGCGCTGGCACTGCTGTCGGCGCAGCTGTGGCGTGGCAATATTCGCGAGCTGCGCAATGTGCTGGAGCAAGCCATGATGCGTAGCGACTCGCATCACATCAGCGTTGCCCAGTTGCAGGCGGTGTTGCGCGAGTCAGGCATTGCGCAGCTTGATGTGCTGCCCGTTGTTCCTCTATCTGCACATGGCGCTGCTACTGATGCGGCGTCTCCCGATGGCAAAAACCTTCTCAGACCGCTGGCCGAACAAGTCGCAGAGCTGGAGCATTTTGCGATTACAGCAGCGATGGCAAGCAGTGGTGGCAACAAGGTGTTGGCGGCCAAAACGCTCGGTATTTCACGCGCAACCTTGTATGAGCGACTGGATAAAAATGTCTGAAAAACATACAAAATGTATTTAAATTAGACATTTAAAAATGTATGAAAAATATACATTAATGAGAATTTTTTATTTAAATTCAATAAAATCAATGACTTGCAATTTGGCACGTTTGGTGCATTAATGGGGTTAAGCTATTTTTCTAAAACAGGAGACAAACATGATTCGTCGTACATTGGCTGTGCATTTCATGGCGCGCGCCGCTCTTTTCTCAGGCCTTGCCTGCGCCTTGGCCACCCCCACCGCATTTGCACAAGACAAGCAAATCAAAATCGCCCACATCTATAGCAAAACCGGTCCGCTGGAAGCCTACGGCAAGCAAACGGCAACCGGCTTCATGATGGGCCTGGACTACGCTACTGGCGGCACCATGATGGTGGCAGGCAAAAAACTGGTGGTGATTGAAAAAGACGACCAGGGCAAGCCTGACTTGGGCAAAAGCCTGCTGGCCGCCGCCTACGGTGATGACAAGGTGGACATGGCCGTTGGCCCTACAGCATCACCCGTCGCTCTGGCCATGTTGCCAGTGGCTGAAGAATACAAAAAAATCTTGCTGGTAGAGCCCGCTGTGGCGGACTCCATTACCGGCGACAAATGGAACAAATACATCTTTCGCACGGGCCGTAACAGCTCGCAGGACGCGATATCCAACGCTGTTGCGCTGGACAAGGCTGGTGTGACGATTGCCATCATGGCGCAAGACTCCGCTTTTGGCCGTGATGGCGTGAAGGCATTTAAAGAGGCGATTAAAAAAGCCAAGCTGGTACATGAAGAGTATTTGCCGCCTGCCACGTCAGACTTCACGGCGGGCGGTCAGCGTTTGATTGACAAACTGAAAGACCAGCCAGGCCGTAAAGTTATCTTCATCCTGTGGGCGGGCGGTAACCCGTTCAAGATTGCAGACATGGACCTGAAGCGCTACGGCATTGAGATTGCCAGCGGCGGCAATATTTTGCCAGCCATGATCGCCTACAAGCAATTCCCTGGCATGGAAGGCGCGGCGTATTACTACTTCGGCATGCCGAAAAACCCGGTCAATGAAGCCATGGTGGCCCAGCATTACAAGCAGTTCAAGGCACCGCCCGATTTTTTCACGGCAGGTGGCTTTTCTGCAGCTATGGCAACCGTTGCCGCATTGAAAAAAACCAACGGCGACACTAACACCAACAAGCTGATTGACGCGATGGAAGGCATGAGCTTTGACACGCCCAAAGGCAAGATGACTTTCCGCAAGGAAGACCACCAGGCGATGCAAAGCATGTACCACTTCAAGATCAAGGTAGACCCGGCCTTTGCCTGGGGCGTGCCTGAGCTGGTGCGCGAGATACCTGCTTCAGAAATGAATGTTCCCATCAGGAACAAGCGCTAAATAAAAAAAGCCATGCTTGAAACGAAGGATCTCACGGTCCGCTTCGGCGGCCACGTGGCGGTCAATGCTGTCAGTTGCACTTTTCAGCCTGGCACGTTGACGGCCATTGTTGGCCCGAATGGTGCCGGTAAAACAACGTATTTCAATTTGATCTCAGGCCAGATCAAGGCCACCAGTGGCGTTGTGCTGTTGAACGGCAACAGCCTGGCAGGCATGAGCCCATCGGCACGCACACGCGCCGGGCTGGGCCGGGCGTTTCAATTGACCAACCTGTTCCCCAATTTGTCGGTGCTGGAGAACGTGCGCCTGGCCGTGCAGGCCGCGCGGTCGGGCAAACATTTGCGTGGGTTGAATCTCTGGAGCATCTGGAGCGACCACAAGGCCTTGACCCAACTTGCCGAAGAAGTGCTGGTGGCCGTCAGCATGGAAAGCAAGCGCCACACGACTGTGGCCAGCCTGCCGCATGGTGATCAGCGCAAGCTTGAAGTGGCGTTGCTGATGGCGCTCGATGCTGATGTGTTCATGTTTGATGAACCGACAGCCGGCATGAGCGCTGATGAGGCGCCTGTGATTTTGAATTTAATTCGTCAGCTCAAAGCCGACAAACGCAAAACCATTTTGCTGGTGGAGCACAAGATGGACGTGGTGCGCGAGCTGGCTGACCGCATCATCGTGCTGCACAACGGTGCGCTGGTGGCAGACGGCGAGCCTGCTGAAGTCATTGCATCGCCTGTTGTTCAAGAAGCTTACCTTGGGGTGAACCCCAAGGACGCTTCCGCGTCTGCTGGGACGCCCCCCCATCCCGGCCTTCCCCCTCAAGGGGGAAGGAGTGGACAAACATGACACAAAACCTTCTCACATTCAGCGGTGTTCACACCCATATTGGTGCGTACCACATCCTGCACGGCGTAGACCTGCAGGTGGCGCGCGGCCAGCTCACCATGCTGCTGGGGCGCAACGGCGCGGGCAAGACCACCACACTGCGAACCATCATGGGTTTGTGGCAAGCGTCCAAAGGCCACATTGCTTTTGATGGCAAAGACATCACATCGCTTGACACCCCCCACATCGCAGGTTTGAACATTGCCTACGTGCCCGAAAACATGGGTATTTTTGCCGATCTGACGGTGAAAGAAAACATGTTGCTCGCAGCACGCAGCGCCAAGCGTGCCAGCCAGATGGACGATGCGCGCCTGAAGTGGATTTTTACGCTGTTCCCGGCGGTTGAAAAGTTCTGGAACCACCCGGCGGGCAAATTGTCGGGTGGGCAAAAGCAGATGCTGGCCGTGGCCAGAGCGATTGTGGAGCCGCGTGAACTGCTCATTGTGGACGAGCCCAGCAAAGGCTTGGCACCAGCAATTATCAACAACATGATTGATGCCTTTGCACAGCTCAAAGCAACAGGCACGACGATTTTGCTGGTCGAGCAAAACATTAACTTTGCCAAGCGCTTGGGCGACAACGTGGCCGTGATGGACAACGGGCAAGTGGTGCACGCAGGCAGCATGAAAGCACTGGCTGAAGATGAAGAACTGCAAAAGTCATTGCTGGGGTTGGCGATATGAAATCGTTATTCAAACCAGTGGACTTTGACTGGAAGCCCTTGCTGCTGGTGCCCGTGCTGGCGCTGTTGGTATTGCCTTTCATTGGCTCACCTTCCACCTGGCTTACGCTGACGGTGGCGGGCCTGGCGATGGGCATGATTATTTTCATCATCGCTTCGGGCCTGACGCTGGTTTTTGGCCTGATGGACGTGCTGAACTTTGGCCATGGCGTGTTTATCGCGCTCGGTGCATTTGTAGCTACCACGGTGCTGGGCCTGATGGGCGACTGGACCGGCTCGACTGACTTGTGGCGTAACCTGGCGGCGATTTTCCCGGCCATGCTGGTGGCCATGGCAGTATCGGGTGCGCTGGGGCTGGCGTTTGAGCGTTTCATTGTGCGGCCCGTTTATGGCCAGCATCTCAAGCAAATTTTGATCACCATGGGCGGCATGATTATTGGTGAAGAGCTGATCAAAGTGATCTGGGGCCCGGCGCAAATCGCGTTGCCACTGCCAGAAGGCCTGCGCGGCGCGCTGCTGATCGGCGATGCTGCGATTGAAAAATACCGCTTGCTCGCCGTGGTGGTTGGCCTGACCGTTTTTGCGGTCCTGGCCTGGGTGCTCGCCCGTACCAAGATTGGCCTGCTGATACGCGCCGGTGTACAAGACCGCGAAATGGTTGAGTCACTTGGCTACCGCATCAAGCGCCTGTTTGTCGGCGTGTTTGTGGTGGGCAGTGCGCTGGCGGGTCTGGGCGGTGTGATGTGGGGGCTGTACCAGCAAAACGTCACACCGCAAATGGGCGCGCAAGTCAACGTGCTGATTTTCATCGTCATCATTATTGGCGGGCTGGGCTCGACGGGCGGTGCGTTGATAGGTGCGCTGCTGGTGGGCCTGATGGCCAACTACACCGGGTTTTTGCTGCCCAAAGTGGCGCTGTTTTCAAACATTACGCTGATGGTATTGATTTTGCTCTGGCGGCCGCAGGGCGTTTACCCGGTAGCCAAACGATGATCAAACGAATTTTGTCTGACGACTTCCCGCGCAGCCGCGTACTGGCTGTGGTGCTGGTTCTGTTGCTGATTGCACTGGCAGGCGCGCCGTTTATTTTTCCGGGTGTCAAGGCGCTCAATGTGGCGGCCAAGGTGCTGATCTTCATTGTGCTGGTGGCTAGCTTTGACTTGCTGCTGGGCTACACCGGCATTGTGAGTTTTGCGCACACCATGTTTTTTGGTATTGGCGCGTATGGCATCGCCATTGCCACCACCCGCATGGGGCCAACTTGGACGGCGATGGGCGTGGGGCTGGTGTCGTCGCTGGCGGTTTCGTTCGTGCTGGCGCTGCTGGTAGGGCTGTTTTCATTGCGGGTGCGGGCGATTTTTTTCGCCATGATCACGCTGGCGGTGGCGTCTGCTTTTTTAACACTGGCCTCGCAACTATCTGATATCACTGGGGGTGAAGACGGCTTGAGTTTCAAGGTGCCGGAGGTGTTGTTGCCCAGTTATGAATTTTCAAGTGCACCGTTTTTAGGTGTTTCCCTTGATGGACGCTTGCTGTGCTACTACCTGCTGTTTTTTGCGGCGCTAGGACTGCTGCTGGCCATGTTGCGCATCGTGAATTCGCCTTTTGGCCGCGTGCTGCAAGCGATTCGTGAAAACGAATTTCGGGCTGAGGCCATCGGTTACCGCGTGGTGGTGTACCGCACGCTGTCGAGTATTTTGTCGGCGTTGTTTGCTTGCCTGGCCGGGGCCATGCTGGCGCTTTGGCTGCGCTACAACGGGCCTGATACCTCGCTGTCGTTTGAAATCATGATGGACGTACTGCTGATTGTGGTGATTGGCGGCATGGGCACCCTGTATGGCTCAGCCATTGGTGCAGCACTCTTTCTGGTGGCACAAAGCTACCTGCAAGACTTGCTGCGCCTGGGCAGCGAAGCTGCTGCGCCTGTGCCTTGGCTGGCAGCCTTGCTGTCGCCAGACCGCTGGCTGCTGTGGCTGGGCGTGCTCTTTGTGCTTTCGGTGTATTACTTTCCCACCGGCGTTGTGGGGCGGCTCAGGGCCGTGCGAGCTCAGGGACCAACCCACGCCTGAACTCAGGCACGACTGGAGACAGTTATGAACGTATTTTCAAAATGGGGCCTGCAAACCGTGGCAGCCCTGGCGCTGTGTGGCCTGGGCGGACTCGTCCCGGCTGCGGAACTGGTGATTGGCCAGGTGGCACCGCTGACCGGCGTGCTGGGTAGCACCGGGCACCAGATGGTGGTAGGCGGGCAAATTTACTTCGACGCCATCAATGCGCAGGGCGGCATACATGGCGCAAAAATCAGGCACGAGGTGGTGGACGATGGCTACAAGGTGCTTGAGACCGTTCGCCTGACGCGTGAGATGCTGGCTCGGCCCGAGGTGGTAGCCCTGTTCGGCTTTGCTGGTACGGCCAATGTGACGCAGTTGCTGACCGATGGCGTGCTGGACGCCGGCGGCGCTGCGCTGGTGGCGCCCTACACCGGCGGTGAGTCGCTGCGCAACCCGTTTAATCCGTGGATTTTTCATGTGCGTGCAGGCTATGCCGATGAGGCCGAGCACATGGTGCAGCAGTTGACAACCCTGGGCATGAACCGCATTGCCGTGATGTACCAGGACGACGGCTTTGGCAAGGCCGGTCTGCTTGGTGTCACCAACGCGCTGGCCAAGCGCAGCCTGAGCCTGGCGGTTGCAGCTGGCTATGAGCGCAACACCGACAAGGTTGAAGACGCGGTCAAGAAAATCAAGGCCTCTGACGCGCAGGCCATCATCATGGTGTCGGTCAACAAGTCCACAGCAGCCTTCATGAAGCTTTACCGCGAAAGCGGCGGCGGCGCGCAGATGTACAACATTTCAGTGGTGGACCCGGCCGAGCTGGTCAAACTGGCTGGCCTGAAAAACGCCCACGGACTGGGCATCAGCCAGGTCGTGCCATACCCCTACATGGCCAGTATGCCGGTGGTGCGAGAGTACCAGAGCCTGTTGAAAAAGTACGCGCCCAAAGAGCTTGTCAACTACACCAGCTTTGAAGAGTTCGTTGGTGCCAAGGTACTGGTCGAGGCCCTGCGCCGCGCCGGCCCCAACCCGACACGGGCCAAAGTCATCAAGGCGCTGGAGACCATGAACAGTTACGACACCGGCGGCATCACCGTTGGCTACTCTCCGGGTAACCGCATCGGCTCGCGCTATGTGGAAGTGACCGTGATTGGCAGCACCGGCAAGCTGCTGAAATAAGCGCCCACACCCCACTAAAACAGACCCCAGAGAGTTCCAGTCCATGCCTTTCACATCGCATTATTTGACTTGCGCAGGACGCGAGATTCACTACACCCAGTGGGGTGTAGCGAATGCACCTGTCGTCATCGCGTGGCATGGCCTGGCCCGTACCGGGCGCGACATGGACGAGCTGGCCGCGTACCTGAGCGCACGTGGCTACCGGGTGATTTGCCCGGACAGCCTAGGTCGTGGTCTGAGCCAATGGAGCCCGCGTCCAGCGCAAGAGTACTGCATGCGGTTTTATGCGCGCATTGCGGCAGCGCTGTTTGACAAGCTGCAGATTGACAAAGCCCATTGGGTCGGCACTTCCATGGGCGGCGCGATTGGTATCGTCAGCGCGTCCGGCCTGTTTCAGCCCGGCATGAAGCAGCGCATTCAAAGCCTGACCTTGAATGACACAGCGCCGCAGGTGTCTGATGTGGCCATCAACCGAATCCGTTCCTACGCGGGCAGTCCACCAGCTTTTAATACCGTGCGCGAACTGGAGGCGTTTTTCCGTACGGTGTACAAGCCCTATGGTTTTTTGAGCGACGCGCAGTGGCTCCGCTTGACCGAAACCTCTACCCGCCGCCTGCCAGATGGACGCGTCACGCCGCATTACGACCCGGCCATGGTGCAGCAGTTCATCAGCCATCCGGATGACTATTTGATCTGGGACCACTACGATGCCATCACCATCCCGGTGCTGTGCCTGCGCGGCGCAGAATCTGATCTGGTGCTGCGTGAAACAACGCAGCAGATGCTGCAACGTGGCCCTGGTGCTTTGGGGCTGACGCAGGTGGTAGAGATTGAAGGCTGTGGTCATGCGCCAGCGCTGAACGTGCCTGATCAATTGGCGCTGGTGACTGGCTTTGTTGACCAGTGTTCAGGCCGCTTTTGAGCGGCTCTTAATCAACTCAACGACTGCCTGCGTCAGTGCCTTAAGTTGGTCAATTTGGGCAGGCGATATCTGGCGCGGTTGCGTGTCGTAAGCGCAAAGCGTGCCTAATATTTGCCCGTTAATGACCAATCGTGCGGCAGCGTAAAAGCGTATGTGTGGTTCGCCTGTGACCATCGGGTGCTGGCTGAATAATCCGCTTTGTGTGGTGTTCTCCACCACAATCACATCTTGATCTGTGTGAAAAAAAGTTTCACAAAACGATGTGACGGCTGGTGATTCAGTGAACGGCAAACCGACGCAGGACTTGAACCAGTCGCGCTCATCATCCATCAAGTTGACCATGGCTATCGGCACCTCAAGGCTTGCTACCAGCAGTTTGGTGATGTCGTCGTAAGCTTTCTCAACAGAAGAGTCAAGAAGCAGTTGGCGACGCAGCTCAGCCAAACGGTTTGGGTTTTTACGCATTTCTTGATTGTATGAAGCTAAAAATAGCAAATTTGAATCGGTCAGGGCGCATCAAAATGGCTGAAGCCTGTTATTTACCAACCTGCTGCGCCACAACAAGCCCCACTTCCCGCCCCAGCTCAATCACCGCCATGGCGTAGTAGCTGCTCCAGTTGTAGCGGGTAATGGCGTAAAAGTTTTCTGTGCCTGCCACGTACTGCGGTACATCGGGACCGTTGAGGAGTTCTATCAAGGCCAGGGGGCCGGTGTGAGCCGACCCCAGAGAGTCCAGCACGGCCCCCTTGGCGGTGAAGCTGGTGGTGCTGAAAGTGGGCAAAATATCGGGTGCCATCAGCGCGTCCATGTCGAGGCGGGTTTTGTCAAAGCTGACCGGGTAGTGGGTGGGCATGCCGGGCTGCCAGTTGAAGGCCTTGAAGTAATTGGCCACCGAGCCGATCACGTCTGCCGGACTGCCCCATAAATCAATCACGCCGTCGCCGTCAAAATCTACCGCGTATTTCACCCAGCTTGACGGCATGAACTGCGGCATGCCCATGGCACCGGCAAAACTGCCACGGGGTTCCAGCGGGTCGGCGCTGCGGCGGCTTTGCAGGGTTAAAAATTGCTCGATTTCGCCTTTGAAGAATTCGCTGCGCTCCCTGGCGCGCGGATGGCTGGCAGGGAAGTCAAACGCCAGTGTGGTGAGCGCGTCCATGACACGAAAGCTGCCCGTGTCGCGGCCATAAATCGTCTCCACACCGATGATGCCGACGATGATGTCGATGGGCACGCCGTATTCTTTTTCAGCACGCTCCAGCGTGGCCAGGTTGGCTTGCCAGAACTTCACGCCAGCGGCAATGCGGATGGGGTCGATGAAGCGGCTGCGGTAGACGCGCCAGTTTTTAACAAATGGTTTGGTGGCAGGCTGCATCAAGCGCGATACCGTGGGCAAGTAATGCGCTTTGCCAATCGCATCGCGTACCCAGGCTGCGTCCAGGTCGCGCCTGGCGGCCAGGTCGTCTGCGAATTGCATCACCTCTGGCCGGGTGGCATACAGCGGGCCTGCATTTGACGCGCCAGGCATCTTTTTTTGTGCTTTTTGAGCTGAAATTTCCTGTTTTGAGGTATGTTTTGTGCCTGTAGCCCAAGTAATTCGGGCGCAAGCAGCTACTAAAAATATAGCAATTAGAAATTTTAAGAAAATGCTTTGAAGCTGCATCACATCATTTTACGCAGGCCATACCAGCGTCTTGAACTGCTGCTCCAGCTGCCTCAGGCTGTGGCGCTGGCTTGATGTGGGGCCAGCATAGCGCTGCTGCTCCAGCGCCATCAACCACGTGTGAGTGAGTTTGTTTGCATCACTTTTTGCGCTTAACAAGTCAGCCAACTGGCGCGGTGTGTTGGCTGGCGTGCTGTCAATACCCGCCTTGGCGAGTTGCTTACGCGCCCGGGCCAGCAGGCGTAGCCATGGGTCGTGCTGGGTGCGCTCCCACAAGGTCCAAACAGCGCCCACCAGGCTGACGGCCACGATGATGCCGATCAACACGTAGCTCAAGTCCTCCCAGCTGGGCGATTCAAAACCTATATTTTTAAGTAAATCGAGTTGCTTGCCCTGGGTGTAGTTGAGCACCCACTGGTTCCAGCCGTTGTTGATGGCTTCCCAGGTGGCACGAAATTGCAGGGTGAAAGCCGGACTGATATTGCCCAGTGCCTGCGCAACCACACCTTGCGGTGTCACCAGCCGTTGAAAGGCCCCGGTGCGGCCTGGCGACACAGCGGAGGTCGGGTCCACCCGGACCCAGCCACGTCCCTCGTACCAGACTTCGGCCCAGGCATGGGCATCGCTTTGCCGCACGACCCAAAAACCATCGACTGAATTTTGCTCACCACCCTGGTAACCGGTCACCACGCGCGCGGGCACGTCGAGTGCCCGCATCAAAATGACAAACGCTGAGGCGATGTGTTCGCAAAAACCTTCTTTGCGGTCGTACCAAAAATCATCCGCAGTGTTCGGGCCGTACACGCCGGGCTCCAGGGTGTAGGTGTAGCCGCCGGTGCGCAGGCGGTCCAGCACATAGTCCACCAGAACGGCACTGCCCGCATTGGCAAACTGCGGCTCGGCACGGATTTTGATGGCTTGTGACAGCGTGCGCGGGTTAAAGCCAGGCGGCAATTCAACAAACTCGCGCAGCCCAATAACGGATTGCACAGGGCCATGCCGGAAGCTGGTGTAGCTTTGCGCCTTGTACCGTGTCAGCTCGGTGATGGGTTTGTTGACCAGCCATTGCAGATCGGCCTGCATGACGCTTTGGTAACCGACCAGCGCTGGTTTGACAGGCGCAGCATCAATCACGAAAAGCCATGGGCGATTGGTTGGCTCCAGTGTGACTTCGTAATTGGTGGGCGTACCCGACACCACCAGACTGGCCGTGACGCTAAAACGCGAAGCAAAGTCGGGCCGCGCGGGCCGCCATTCGCGGCCATCAAAGCTGGAGAGCACCGGGCCGCGAAAGTACAGGTCTTGCTGGGGCGGTGGCTTGCCTTCAAACTTGATGCGCATGGCCACGCTGTCGTCCAGGGCCAGGCTGGCGATGGTACCGACCTGCATTTTTTCGCTCAGGCCGGTGCGGCCCGCCACGGCATCGCTGGGCACACCCCACAGAGGCGCGAGGCGCGGGAACAGCAAAAACAGCACCACCATGATGGGCGCGCCCAGCAGCGCCATCCAGCTTGCGGTTTTGGCGGCTTCTATCAAGGGTGGTTTGCCGACAGGCATGTGGGCATTCACCAGCACCGTCAGCAAACCCAGCAAACCCAGCATCATGCTGAAAGCAGTGAGTAGGGACTGCGAGTAAAAGAAGTTGCTCAGCATGCAAAAAAAGCCAAGAAAAAACACCACAAACGCATCACGTCTGGCGCGCAGCTCAAGCGTTTTTAGCGTGAGCAATACCACCAGCAGTGTTACGCCAGCATCGCGGCCCAGCAGGGTCTTGTGGCTGAAAAGCGTTGCCGCAATCGTGACCGCTAGCAGACCCAGCAGCCACAAACGGCCCGGCAGGGGCTGGTTGTTGACGGCCATGTAGCCACGCCAAAGCAACACCGCGCCAGCCAGCGTGCTGCACCACAGGGGCAGATGCGGTGTCTGGGGCAGTAGCACCCAGGCGATGACAAGCAGCAAAAACAGCGTGTCGCGGCTGTCACGCGGCAGGTTTTGCAGGCGGGTGATGAGCTTGTTCAGCACAGGGCGAGTGCCTCCAGGCATTGCCGCTTGTGCGCTTCGCCGCTGGCGGGCTGGATGCGGAGGGAGGGCAAGCGCAAACCATAGTCAAGGCCCAGCCGGTCAGCAGCCAGCACCCACGCGCACAGGCGCGACAACTTGTGTTCGGTGTCAAACGTACCGGCCTGCATAAAATCCAGCCACAGTTCGTAGCGTTGGGCTTGTTGGGTGTCGCGTACCACCAGACCATTTCCATTTTCATCGGCTTTGGCGGCTTTCTTCCAGACGACAAGTTTGAGGGGGTCACCGCGCCGGTAGCTGCGAACGCCATCAAACTCGCCGTTATTTTGCGCATGGGATGCATGGGCTGCACCACCTGCTTTTGGCTCACCAGCAGGCAGGGGCGGAGGGTTCTGTTCTGGTGCGGGGTAAATCAAAATCTGCGTAGCAGGTCGCCACACCGTCCACACCCTGAACGTGCCAAGCGGGAAGCGAGTTTCAGCCGTCAGCGTGGGCAGGCGATGCAGGCCGCGCTGGGGTGGCAGAAAAGTCACTTGTACGGTGCTGGCGCCTTGCGCCGGTACGTCAGTCCAGGCCCAGTGGGCCTCGCCTGCTTTTGGAGGACGTGGGCTATGAGAACGCATGACAGTCAAACCAATACCATGCCGTGCAGTACGTCTGGCGTTCATCAATCTGACTTCAATCATGGCTACAGCACCTGCATACTGGGCTGAAGGCGCTACCAAACTCATAGCCAGTCCACGCAAAGTGCCGTGACACACATGCATGCCTACCAATGCGCTGCCCGCCAGTAAAAATGTCAGCAGGTAACCCAGATTGAGCTGGTAGTTGATAGATGCCACCAGCAAGGTAAGCAGCGTGACACCCAGCATCAAGCCAGGCCGCGTCGGCAGGATGTAAACCGTGCGCTGGGTCAGCTCTACATGGTCGCTAAAAGGCAGACGGTTTTCAAACCAGGTCCTGAAACGCTGGCGCAGAAAGCCCATGGGATTTGCAAGCATCGCTAGCGCCAGTTTCATGTTCAAGACCGATTAAGGCAGTGGCACGGCCTCTAGCATGGCGCGAACCTGCTCCAGCGCACCACGGCCTGCGTCGCTGACGGGTATCAGGCGATGCGCGGCGGTTTGCGGCAGTACAGCGGCAATGTCATCGGGGGCAACGTAGTCACGGTTGTTGAGGAAGGCCTGCGCCTTGGCGGCGCGCATCACGGCGATTCCTGCGCGTGGGCTCAAGCCCTGTAAAAACCAGCGGCCCGAACGTGTGGCGGCCATCAGATCCTGCAGATAGTTCAGCAACGGTTCAGCGGCGTGTACTTTGCTGACCTGTTGCTGTAGCTCCAGCAAATCATGCGGGGTGAGCACAGCTTTCAGGTTGTCCACCATGTCGCGACGGTCCGCACCGCGTAGCAACTCGCGCTCGGCCTTACGGTCAGGGTAGCCAAGAGAAATCCGCATGTGAAAGCGGTCTAGCTGCGATTCAGGCAACGCATAGGTGCCCAGCTGGTCGTGCGGGTTTTGCGTGGCAATGACGAAAAAAGGCACGGGTAGTGGCCGGGTTGCACCCTCCACGGTTACCTGTTTTTCTTCCATCGCCTCCAGCAGTGCGCTTTGCGTTTTGGGGCTGGCACGGTTGATCTCGTCAGCCAACAACACTTGGGCAAATATCGGACCGGGATGAAACACAAAACCCTCTTTTTGCCGCTCGTAGATGGATACACCCGACAAATCACTCGGCATCAAATCTGCGGTGAACTGCACGCGCGAAAACTGTAGCCCAAACGAGCGCGACAGCGCATGGGCTAGCGTGGTTTTACCCACGCCGGGTACGTCTTCTATCAGCAGATGCCCACCCGCCAGCAAACAGGCCACGCAGTCCTGCACTTGTGCGGGCTTGCCGACGATGACCGTGTTAAGCTGATTTAGGAGAGTTTGAAGTTTTGTTTTGACATCCATCACACAAGGTTAACTTAGTTTTATTTTTGAGATTTTTGATGACATGAATACAGGTTATTTCACCCACCCAGACTGCCGCAAACACGAGATGGGGCGCGGCCACCCCGAATGTCCCGAGCGGCTTGATGCGATTGAAGACTGGCTGCTGGCCACGGGCGTCAAGGACGCGCTGGATTGCCGTGATGCGCCGCTGGCCCCGATTGTGGACATTGAGTTGGCGCATGATCGCATGATGGTGGCAGGCATTCGTGGGCTGGGGCATCAGCTGATGGACGACATCAACGCAGGCGGACCAAAATACGCACAGATTGACCCCGATACGCTGATGAATGTGCACACCTGGAGCGCGGCGCTGCGTGCTGCCGGTGCTGCGCTGGCCGCTACCGATGCGGTGATGGCGGGCGAGATTGAAAATGCTTTTTGCGCCGTACGCCCACCCGGTCACCATGCTTGCCACGACAAAGCCATGGGCTTTTGTTTCTTCAACAACATCGCTATTGCGGCGCGTTATGCACTGGAGCGCCATGGCTTGAAGCGTGTGGCAGTGGTTGACTTTGATGTGCACCATGGCAACGGTACGGAAGACATCTTGCACGGTGATGACCGGGTGTTGATGGTCGGTTTTTTCCAGCACCCGTTTTACCCCTACAGCGGCACAGACCACCCGGCCAGCAACATGCTGAACCTGCCGGTACCCGCCTACACCAAAGGCATGGACGTGCGGGATTTAATTGAGACTCACTGGATACCGCGTCTTGAAGCCTTCAAGCCTGAAATGATTTTTATTAGTGCGGGGTTTGATGCCCATCGCGACGATGACTTGGGCCAGATGGGCTTGGTCGAGCAAGACTATGCGTGGATCACCAGTCGCATCAAAGATGTGGCCAAACGCCACGCACAGGGCCGTATTGTTTCATCCCTTGAGGGTGGCTACAACCTGAATGCGCTGGCCCGCAGTGTGGAAGCGCATATTCGGGTACTTGCTGATTTGTAGGATTGCACATGACCACAATACACACCGAACTTCCCCCGCCCGTGCTGCACACCAGAGACGACAGGGGCGTGCACACCCTGGTGTTGAATCGAGCCAGCAGCTTCAACGCGCTGAGCGAAGACATGCTGGCTGCGTTGCAAGCGGCGCTTGACTTTGTTGCACTTGATGCAACCGCCCGCGTGGTGGTGATTGCCGCAGGCGGCAAGGCTTTTTGCGCAGGCCATAACCTCAAGGACATGCTCGCGCACCCTGAGCTGGCTTACTACCAAAAGCTGTTTGCGCAGTGCACGCGCATGATGCTGTCGATTCAAAATCTGCCTGTGCCCGTGATAGCCAGGGTGCAGGGCCTGGCCACTGCAGCAGGTTGCCAGCTGGTCGCGCAATGCGACCTGGCGGTGGCCGCAACTAACGCCAACTTTGGTGTTAACGGCATTGATGTCGGTTTGTTTTGTGCCACGCCCAGCGTGCCATTGGTACGCAACATGCCTGCCAAGCAGGCCATGGAAATGCTGCTGACCGGGGAGTTCATCAGTGCTGATGAGGCCCGCATTCGTGGGCTGGTTAATCGTGTTGCGTCACTTGAAATGTTAGACGCTGAAATGGAAAAATTGGTGCAAAGTATTTTGCTGAAACCGCGCGAAGCCATTGCCATGGGCAAAGCGCTGTTCTACAAACAACGCGAAACCGGTATTGAGGCAGCCTACCAGTTGGCCAGCCAAACCATGGCCTGCAACATGAGCCATCCGGTGGCGCAAGAAGGCGTGCAAGCCTTCGTCGACAAAAGGAAGCCGCAATGGCCAGCATGAGTTTTTTCAGCATGTTGAGCCTGGGCACCATTTTTCCGCCGGGTTTGCTGTCAGGATCGGCCGCTTACCCCAAGCAGCGGATTGACAACCTCGATGAATGGCTGTCGGCCATCACGCAGCCCACTGCGCTTGTAGAGCTGGGGGTGCTGGTTGCCTGCGTGTTGCTGGCCTGGGGGGTGGTGCGCCTGGTCCGCCATGTCAGCAGCAACACTGACAATACGTCCATCCTTTTTGGTCGCCGCATCATTGACGGCGTGCTTTTCCCGCTGCTGCTTTTGTTTTTGGCGTACACCGCTGGCACCTTGCTGTCGCGCATGTTTGCGCTGGCGGCCTTTAAGGTTGCCATCCCCGTGTTGCTGTCACTTGCTGTGATTCGCCTGGGGGTGAAGGTGCTGCAGGCGGCCTTCAAAGACGCGCCGTGGGTACGGGCGCTGGAGCGGTCCATCTCGTGGTTGGCGTGGCTGGCCATGCTGCTTTGGGTCAGTGGTTTATTACCTGTCATTCTGGAGGAGCTCGACGACATCAAATGGAAAGTGGGCAGTACCACGCTGTCAGTGCGCAATATGCTCGAAGGCGCATTGACGGCAGGCGTGGTGATTCTCATCACGCTATGGATATCGTCGGCTATTGAGGCCCGGTTGCTGCGTACAGCGACTGGCGGTGAGTTGTCCCTGCGCAAAGCCGTGAGCAATGCTACCCGTGTGGTGTTGGTGTTTATTGGTCTGCTGCTGGCTTTGTCGGCTGTCGGCATTGACCTGACGGCGCTGTCGGTGCTGGGCGGTGCGATTGGTGTGGGTGTTGGCTTTGGCCTGCAAAAGCTGGCGGCCAATTACGTGAGCGGTTTTGTCATGCTGGCCGAGCGCAGCGTGCGCATTGGCGACAACGTGCGGGTGGACGGCTTTGAGGGGCTGATTACCGACATCCGGGCGCGCTACACCGTGGTGCGGGCACTGTCAGGCCGCGAGTCCATCGTACCGAACGAGATGTTCATCAGCAACCGGATTGAGAACCTGTCGCTGGCTGATTTGCGCGTGTTGCAATCGACCGTCGTGTCAGTGGCTTACGACAGTGATGTTGAACTGGTCATGCGTTTGCTGATCGAGGCTGCGGCTTTGCAGGAGCGTGTTTTGAAAGACCCTGGACCGGGTGTCAATTTGTCCAATTTCGGCCCCGACGGTCTGGAGTTCACCCTGAACTACTGGATGACCGATCCTGAAAACGGCCAGCAAAACCTGCGCTCGCTGGTTAATCTGGCGGTGCTGGCGGCGCTGCGCAAACACGGCATTGAAATTCCGCTTCCCCAGCGGGTGGTGCACACAACAACGGATATAAAAACTGGCGCGCCTGCCTAAAATGGTTTTAAAAAAGAACGGTCGTTCTTTTTCGGTAAACTAGGACTTGATAAAACACCTAACTGTCTTTCATTTCCCGCAAAAGCATAGAATGCAAGGTTTACCTTTACGTCAACGTCAATCAACTATTCTTGGAGCCGCGCAATGAAGGTTTTGGTCCCCGTCAAACGTGTAGTCGACTACAACGTCAAAGTCCGCGTCAAATCTGATGGCACAGGCGTTGATATCGCCAACGTCAAAATGAGCATGAACCCCTTTGACGAGATCGCCATCGAAGAGGCAACCCGGCTCCGCGAAAAGGGCGCTGTGACTGAAGTCATCGCCGTCAGCTGCGGTGTCTTGCAGTGCCAGGAAACCCTGCGCACCGCCATGGCCATCGGTGCAGACCGCGCCATTTTGGTAGAAACCGCTGAAGAATTGCAGCCGCTGGCTGTGGCCAAGCTGCTCAAGGCGCTGGTTGACAAAGAACAACCGCAACTGGTCATTCTTGGCAAGCAGGCGATTGATGACGATTGCAACCAGACTGGCCAAATGCTGGCAGCGCTTTTGAAATGGCCGCAAGCCACCTACGCATCTAAAGTTGAAATTGACGGTGACAAGGTCAAGGTCACCCGCGAGGTAGATGGGGGCTCTGAAACCCTTGCGCTCACGCTGCCGGCCATCATCACAACTGACTTGCGCCTCAATGAGCCGCGTTATGTCACGCTGCCCAACATCATGAAGGCCAAGAAAAAGCAGCTCGATAACTTCAAGCCTGAAGACTTGGGTGTTGACGTCAAGCCGCGCATCAAAACCCTCAAGGTCAGCGAGCCGCCCAAGCGCAGCGCCGGTATCAAGGTGGCCGATGTGGCTGCATTGATTGATAAACTGAAAAACGAAGCGAAGGTGATCTAAATGTCCGTACTTGTCATAGCAGAACACGACCACGCCAGCGTCAAGCCGGCCACCTTGAACACCATCACCGCAGCCGCTCAATGTGGCGGCGATGTGCACGTTTTGGTAGCAGGCAAAGGCGCTGAAGGCGCTGCAAAAGCCGCTGCAAGCATCGCCGGCGTTGCCAAAGTCATCCATGTCGAAGGCGAGCATTTCGCCCACGGCCTGGCTGAGAATATGGCGGCGCAAATCCTTTCTATCGCCAGCAGCTATTCGCACATTCTTTTCCCAGCCACCGCATCGGGCAAGAACATTGCGCCGCGTGTGGCCGCAGCGCTGGATGTCGGTCAAATTTCAGACATCACCAAAGTCGATTCCCCCGACACTTTTGAGCGCCCCATCTATGCAGGCAATGCGATTGCAACGGTGCAAAGCCTGGACGTCACCAAAGTCATCACTGTGCGTACCACCGGGTTTGACCCTGCGGCGGCAACAGGCGGCAGCGCAGCCGTCGAGGTGTTGGCAGGCTTGGCCGACAGCGGTAAATCTGCTTTTCTTGGCTCTGAAATTGCCAAAAATGACCGCCCTGAACTGACGGCAGCCAAGATCATTGTGTCCGGTGGCCGCGCGTTGGGCTCTGGTGAAAAATTCACCGAAATCATGACGCCGCTGGCTGACAAGCTGGGCGCAGCACTCGGCGCGTCGCGTGCGGCAGTCGATGCAGGCTACGCGCCGAACGACTGGCAAGTTGGCCAGACCGGCAAGATTGTTGCGCCGCAGCTGTACATCGCCGCAGGCATATCCGGTGCCATCCAGCACCTGGCTGGCATGAAGGACAGCAAAGTCATTGTTGCCATCAACAAGGATGAAGAAGCGCCGATCTTCAGCGTGGCTGATTACGGTTTGGTGGCTGATTTGTTTGCCGCTGTGCCTGAGTTGACAGCTGCGCTTTAAAGACAAATAAGTTTCTAACGCAAAGTCGCCAAGAACGCAATGATCTTTTGTTTCCCTTCGCGGCCTTTGCATCTTTGCGCCTTAGCGTTGGAAACCTGACCCGCATTTTGACCTGAGACAACACATGACCTACAAAGCCCCCCTCAAAGACATGTTGTTCAACATTCAGCATATCGCTGACATCGCACAAGTCGCCAAAATCCCCGGCTTTGAAGATGCGGGCTTTGACACGGCGCAGGCGGTACTGGAAGAGTGTGCCAAGTTCAACGAAGAGGTGGTCGCGCCGCTCAATTGGGCGGGTGACATCAATCCGTCGAGCTTTAAAAACGGCGTGGTCACCACCACGCCGGGTTTTAAAGAAGCTTTCAAACAATACGCTGATGGTGGCTGGCAGGCGCTACAGCATCCGGCAGCTTATGGTGGCCAGGGCTTGCCTAAAACGATTGGTGCGGCTTGCGGTGAAATGCTGAACTCGGCGAACATGAGCTTTGCGCTGTGCCCGCTGCTCAGTGATGGCGCGATTGAGGCGCTTCTCACGGCGGGTAGCGATGAACTCAAAGCTACCTACCTCGAAAAACTGGTCAGTGGCCAATGGACGGGCACCATGAACCTTACCGAGCCGCAGGCAGGTTCAGACCTGGCCGCTGTGCGCTCACGCGCCGAGCCGCAGGCTGACGGCACCTATAAGGTGTTTGGTACCAAGATTTACATCACCTACGGTGAGCACGACATGGCTGACAACATCGTCCACCTGGTGCTGGCCCGCGTGACGGGTGCGCCTGAAGGCGTGAAGGGCATCAGCCTGTTTGTGGTGCCCAAATTCATGGTGGGTAAAGACGGTTCCCTTGGCGCTCGCAACGACGTGCATTGCGTCAGCATCGAGCACAAGATGGGCATCAAGGCATCACCTACCGCCGTGCTGCAATACGGCGATAACGGTGGTGCTGTGGGTTACATCGTCGGCCAGGAAAATCGCGGCCTGGAGTACATGTTCATCATGATGAACTCGGCCCGCTATGCCGTCGGCATGCAAGGCATTGCAATAGCCGAGCGCGCTTACCAAAAAGCTGTGAGCTTTGCCAAAGACCGCGTGCAAAGCCGTCCGGTCGATGGCTCGATCAAAGCCAGCGCGCCCATCATTCACCACCCCGACGTCAAGCGCATGCTGATGACCATGCGCGCCTACATTGAGGGCTGCCGCGCCATGGCGTCCGTTGCCGCTGCGGCGTACGATGCCAGCCACCACCACCCGGATGCTGACGTACGCAAACAAAATCTGGCGTTTTATGAATTCATGGTGCCGCTGGTCAAGGGCTACAGCACCGAGATGAGTTTAGAGGTCACTTCGCTGGGCGTGCAAGTGCATGGCGGCATGGGCTTTATTGAAGAAACTGGCGCAGCGCAGTACTACCGTGACGCCAAAATTTTGACGATTTACGAAGGCACCACCGCCATCCAGGCCAACGACCTGATTGGCCGTAAAACCATGCGCGACGGTGGCCAAACCGCCAAAGCCATTGCAGGGCAAATTGCCGTGACTGAAAACGAGTTACTCAAACAGGGCAGCGCTGACGCACTGGCAGTGGCCAAGCGCCTGCAAGCTGCACGTGAGGCGCTGATTGACGTGATTGATTTCGTCGCAGGCAACACCAAGGCCAGCCCGAACGCCGTGTTTGCAGGTAGCGTGCCCTACCTGATGCTGGCAGGCAACGTGGTAGCAGGCTGGCAGATGTCACGCTCACTGCTGATCGCGCAAGACGAACTGGTTAAAGGGGGGGGTGGGGGCGTGGACGCAGACTTCATGCAAGCCAAAATCACCACCGCCCGTTTCTACGCCGACCACCTGCTGACCAAAGCGCCGGGTATGCGCGACAGCATTGTGGAGGGTGCCGACTGTGTGACGGCGCTGGCGCTTGAAGCGTTTTAAGTTTTTCAGATGCTACTATTTCAGTAGCTGCTTGCGCCCGAATCTATTGAGCTAGAGCCTTATTTGATACCTAAAATTGTTGTTTCCTCCTCTTTTTTGACCTCAATTCATGTCCAAACTGCCCGCACCGTTAAATAACCTGCCACTGCCCATCATTGGCTCGCCGCTGTTCATTGTCAGCAACCCGAAGATGGTCATTGCCCAGTGCATTGCCGGGGTGGTCGGCTGCATGCCTGCCCTGAATGCGCGTCCTGCCGAGCAGCTTGAAGTCTGGCTGATTGAAATCACCGAGGCCCTGGCTGCCTACAACAAAGCCCACCCTGACAAACCCGCCGCGCCATTCGCCATCAACCAGATCGTCCATAAGTCCAACGACCGGCTTGAGCATGACATGGCCATGTGTGTCAAATACAAAGTGCCCATCATCATCACCAGCCTGGGCGCGCGTGAAGACATCAACGCCGCCGCACACAGCTATGGCGGTGTGGTGTTGCATGACATCATCAACAACAAACATGCCCGCAAAGCGATTGAAAAGGGCGCTGACGGCCTGATCGCCGTTGCCGCAGGGGCAGGTGGCCATGCAGGCGTGAAGAGCCCGTTTGCGTTGATTCAGGAAATCCGCCAGTGGTTTGACGGCCCGATCGCACTGTCTGGTGCCATCTCCAACGGCGGCGCTGTACTGGCCGCGCAGGCCATGGGGGCGGACTTTGCCTATATCGGCTCGGCTTTCATTGCCACCATTGAGGCGCGCGCATCCGACGCTTACAAACAGGCGATTGTTGACAGCAACTCAGACGACATCGTCTACAGCAACCTTTTTACCGGCGTGCACGGCAACTACCTCGCACCGTCGATTCGCAACGCAGGCATGGACCCCGACAATCTGCCCGTCAGTGACCCGAGCGCCATGAACTTTGGCGGTGACAAAACCAAAGCCTGGAAAGACATCTGGGGTTGCGGCCAGGGCATTGGCGCGGTGACGCAAATTCAGAGCATTGCTGCTTATGTGCTGCAGCTCAAAAACGAATACCAGGCGGCCAGGGCGCGGTTGCTATAGCTTTCCAAGCTGCTGGACTGCGCGTGTTTGGCGACGTTTAATGATTAACACATCCTAGAAAAGGTTACTTACTTTGACAGCAGGCACCAGACTCCCTGGCACGCCAGACCCCATGCACATCTGGAAAGGCGTAGGCGGCATCGGCCTTGCGGCAGATTCTTGGGGTGACCCGAATGGCCCGCTGGTGCTGCTTCAG